>NZ_JBNXVP010000012.1:0-208101 GCF_050565645.1 Leptolyngbya sp. AN10 | reverse complement strand
GATCTGCGTGCCTTAACTCGCTACTTATTGTTCGAGAATTGGGATCATTTGCTGACCTTTATGATTGAAGGACTGGAGTTAGAAGTCCCGCCCAACTCCAGTTGATTTTTCATAATGAGAATTGCTGTTAGCTGAGGACGGTCAGAGCACGATCGATAGCGGTCAGGGCACGATCGATTTCTTCAGTCGTGACGATCAGTGGTGGCACAAAGCGGACGACTTTGGGACCTGCTGGAACGAGTAGAACGCCTTCTTGAATCGCGACTTTGACAATATCGGCGGCAGTGAAATTGCTCTCAGCGCTGAGTTCTAGACCGTTGATCAGTCCCCAACCGCGAACTTCTGAGATCAGCGTGGGGAATTTGTGGGCGATTTGGGTGAGACCGGAGCGGAGTTGTTCGCCACGGACTTGAACTTGGGCGAGAAGATTTTCACGCTCGATCGTGTGGCAGACTGCGAGAGCGACCGCACAGGCAAATGGATTTCCGCCAAAGGTGCTGGCGTGATCTCCAGGGGCGAATACGTTGCAATGGGATTTGCAGAGCATTGCACCGATCGGGACACCGCCACCTAATCCTTTTGCAGAGGTGAAAATATCGGGTTCGATGCTAAGATTTTCATAACCCCAGAGTTTGCCGCTGCGTCCCATGCCGACTTGAACTTCGTCCATGATCAGGAGAATGCCTTTTTCGTCGCAGAGTTGGCGGACGGCGTGGAAGTAAGCGAGATCACCGGGACGGACACCACCTTCGCCTTGTAAGCCTTCGAGCATGATGGCGGCGACTTGGGGTTCGGATTGGTCGAGTTCAGCGATCGTGCTTTTCAAGGCTTCGACATCGTTGTAGGGGACGTAGTGGAAGCCTGGAACGAGAGGATTAAAGTTTTGCTGGTATTTGGGCTGTCCAGTGGCGGTAATCGTGGCGAGAGTGCGTCCGTGGAAGCTGGCGTTTGCCGTAATGATTACAGGGTTGGAGATGTTGCAGACGGTGTGAGCGTATTTGCGGGCGAGTTTGATTGCGGCTTCGTTGGCTTCGGCTCCGGAGTTACAGAAAAAAGCGCGATCGGCACAAGAATGATCGACGAGCCATTTCGCGAGTTCGCCTTGGGGTTCGTTGTAGTAGAGGTTGGAGACGTGGACGAGGGTTTGGGCTTGCTCGGTAACAGCGGCGACCATTGCAGGGTGGGCATGACCGAGGGTGCAGGTGGCGATTCCGGCGACGAAATCCAGATATTCTCGCCCTTGGTCGTCCCACACGCGAGAGCCTGAGCCGCGAACTAAAGTTAACGGGAAGCGGGCATACGTGGTCATCACGTATTCGTCAAATTCTGCGGTGGAGAAGGGAGTGGGGGATTTTACAAGGGTTTCTGGACTCACTGCTTTTAATCCTTAAATGAGCGGGGAAAAGAACATCTTAATGGAAGTTTTTCGAGAGCGGGAGAGTGCGTTGATTTTGGAACAGCAAAGCTGGGCGACGCAATCTTGCCTAGATCCAGTATGGTCTTTAGAGGCGATTCGGGGTGAGACAGTCACAAAATGATGACACAGCAAGTTTTGGCGATCGCAACGGGCGATCAGGGACAGTTTGCACAGTTGGTTACGGTGCTGATCATTTTGCTGCTGGTGGCAACGATCGTGGCATTGTTGTCGAGACGGTTGCGGGTTCCGTATGTGACTGGGTTGGTTTTGGCGGGAGTTGCGATCGCGGAATTTTTGCCTCGAAAAATTGGGCTGGATTCGGCACTGATTATTAATTTGTTTCTGCCGATTTTGTTGTTCGAGGCGGCGATTAATACGGATATTCGACGGTTGCGAAGTACGTTGATGCCGATTTTGCTGCTGGCAGGTCCGGGAGTGTTGATTGCGGTAGGGGTGACCGCGATTGGGTTGAAGTTCGGGCTGACATTGCCCTGGGTTCCCGCGTTGTTGGCGGGAGTCATTTTGGCGATTACGGATACCGTGTCAGTGATTGCTGTGTTTAAAGAGGTGGCAGTTCCGTCGCGGTTAATTACGATCGTGGAAGGGGAGAGTCTGTTCAACGATGGGATTGCGCTCGTTTTATTTAGTTTGATTCTGAAATTTAATGCAACTGGAAGTATTACGTTGTTCGATGGTTTGCGTGAATTGGTGTTTGTGATTATAGGAGGAGTGGCGGTTGGACTGGTATTGGGCTATTTGGGCGTGGGATTGTATCGGCAATCGGAAGATGATCCGCTCAGTAGTATTTTGTTGACGGTTGCGATCGCGCTGAGTGCGTTTCAGCTTTGCCAGTTTTTGAGCGTTTCGGGTGTCGTAGCAGTTGTGATTGCGGGATTGATGGTCGGGAACTTAGAGCGATCGCAGAGCGTTTCCGCATCAAGTCGCATTACTGTTCTAAGTTTCTGGGAATATGCAGGATTTGGGGTGAATACCTTTATTTTCTTGCTGATTGGGTTGGAGCTTCGGTTAGATACTTTGGGACGGACTTTGCCCGCAGTATTGTTGGCAGTGTTGGCGTATCAGATTGGGAGATTGTTAGCAGTCTATCCATTGTTAGCCTTAGTAAAAGTATTCGATCGACCTATTCCATTGAAATGGCAGCACGTTTTGTTTCTGGGAAATATCAAAGGATCATTGTCAATGGCTTTGGTGCTGAGTTTGCCAGCAAACATTCCGGGGAGAGAGTCATTGATTGCGATCGTATTTGGCGCAGTTCTTTTGTCGCTAGTGGGTCAAGCAGTAGGATTGCCGTTAGCAGTTCAGAGATTACAGTTATCTCATACCTCAGAGACGCAGCAGTGGATTGAAGGATTGCAATCGCAGTTAATGACCGCAAAAGCAGCACAAGATGAACTCGATACCTTGTTGAAAAGTGGAGTGCTGCCGAAATCAGTTTATGAAGAACTACGATCGAGCTATCAAATTAAAGTTGCAGCGGCAGAGCGATCGTTGAGGGACTTTTACAATCGTCGATCGGAAAAAGCAGTTGAAATCGCAATTCGAGATTCGAGATTTGATGCAGTCAGGCGGCGATTGTTGTTAGCAGAGAAGAATGCACTGACTGATGCGTTGAGAAAGCGGATCTTGTCTGAGGAAGTTGTGCGATCGCGGTTGAAAGCGATTGATGAACAGTTACTCAATGCAGATGATTAGCACACGGAAGGTGCTCACCCGTCCTAAATCGATTGTGGTGAGCAATAAAATTAAGTGTTGTTTTCTTACAATTTTGATACTATTCTTCCTCTGCTGCGATTTTCCATCTACAATCTGCCGTAGTGTCTTAAGAAGATGCTTTAGAATAATCGTTCATTGCTTTGAAGGTAGTCGTTCATTGCATGAGTCGCCCCTCGAATGAATTCGGGGCTATCGGAACAGAGTCTATTGAGACAGACTGAAAAGCTTGCTGTACATAGCTTTTAGTTTCATTTATTGAACTTTCCACCGATAGACTGCGGTTTCAATCACGGGTGGATGCGACGGAAGTGAAGGATTCTTAAAGCGTCTTATTAGGATGACTTCGTTAGCGATCGACATTATTTCGTAGTCTTTGTTTTAGCGCTCCAGATGCTGCGGATTCTTTTGACTTTGTAGCTTGTCACTACATTAGAAGATTCTGAATAGATAGATTGAATAGAAAGTTTGCGGCTTGATTCTGTGCATTGCTACCAGAAGAGGAAACATTATGCCCGTCACTCCGACTTATCCCGGTGTTTACATTGAGGAAATCCCAAGCGGTGTCCGAACCATTACCGGAGTTGCAACCGCGATTACAGCATTTATCGGTCAAGCGCTTCGAGGAGCTGTTAATACTCCTATTCGGATTCAGAGCTATGCTGAGTTTGAGCGGCAATTTGGGGGACTGTGGATTAAAAGTCCAATGTCTTATATGGTGCAGCAGTACTTTCTGAATGGTGGAAGTGATGCACTGATTATCCGAGTGGTTGGAAAAGACGCAGCAGCAGGAACAGCAACAGCATCGAATATTGGTCTAACTGCAAAGAGTCCAGGGACTTGGAGTGGTGGTTTAGCGGCTTCTGTTAGCGCCGTTGATCCAAGTATTAGGGATGAAGATGATTCTTTGTTTAATCTCACAATTAGTCGGAGAGTAGAACCCACGCCACTTCAACGCGCTTTGGATAGTAATGCACCGCCCACTTATGTAGAGTTAGAGGTGTTTCGGAACGTGTCGTGGAAAACAGATTCTCCTCGGTACGTGAAGAAAGTGGTGGATCAACAGTCTGCGTTAGCGAATGTATCCACACCGCCCACAGCAATGCCAAGTCCAATTCCTACTGCGGCTCCGGCTGGTTTTGCGAATGGAGTGGATGGAGAAACACCGACTTATGCTGAATATTTGGGAGATGCAGGAGAAAAGACGGGATTGTTCGCGTTAGAAAAAGCAGATTTGTTTAACTTGCTGTGTATTGCTCCTCGATCGCTCGATGAAGCCGTTGCAAACGAGGATTCTCCTGGAGGACTGACGCTGCTCAGAACGGCGTTAGCTTACTGTGAAGAACGTCGATCGATGTTGTTGGTTGATCCGCCCACAGGTTGGAATAAGCCTTCAGATGCTCAAAGTGGTATCGATAGCTTGGGCTTGCGAAGTCCGAATGCAGTAGTTTATTACCCACGGGTGAAGCTTCCTGATGCAGCAAGAGAGTTTCGGTTAGAAGAGTTTCCGCCCTCTGGAATTATGGCGGGAATCTATGCCCGGACGGACGTTCAGAGAGGTGTGTGGAAAGCTCCAGCGGGAATTGATGCGGTGCTATCGGGTGTGAGTCAGTTGTCGTATAACATGACCGATAAAGAGAATGGCATCTTGAATCCGTTAGGGGTGAATTGTTTGAGGACATTTCCGGTGTATGGGAATGTAGCTTGGGGTGCGAGAACATTGAAGGGCGCGGATGCACTGGCTTCGGAGTGGAAGTATGTTCCGGTGCGGCGATTGGCGCTGTTTCTCGAAGAAAGCTTGTACCGGGGTACAAAATGGGTCGTGTTTGAGCCGAATGATGAGCCGCTGTGGTCGCAGATTCGATTGAACATTGGCGCATTTATGAACAATCTATTTCGACAAGGTGCGTTTCAGGGAAGTTCGCCTACAGAAGCTTACTTTGTCAAATGTGATAAAGAGACTACGACACAGAATGATATTGACCTGGGGATTGTGAATATTGTGGTGGGTTATGCACCGTTGAAGCCTGCGGAGTTCGTCATTCTGAAGTTCCAGCAGATTGCTGGAAAGATTGCGACTTAGGATTACAAACTAGGTCGATCGACAATGGGTTAGATGTCTTAAACAGAATGATTGGAGGAAACAATGGCACAGTTCTCAGTCAATACGGAACGGTTTGATCCGTATAAGAATTTTAAGTTTCGGGTGAAAGTCAATGGGCAGTATGTTGCAGGGGTGAGCAAGGTTGGAGGACTCAAGCGATCGACAGAAGTAATCAGTCATCGTGAGGGCGGAGATGCCAGCACACAGCGACATTCACCCGGACAGAGTAAGTACGATCCGATTACTTTAGAACGTGGCGTGACACACGATACGATGTTTGAAGATTGGGCAAATCGGGTTTGGAACTATCGGAATGCTCAGGCAGCACCAGACAGTCGAACAAAAGAAATGGGATTGAAGAACTTCCGACAAGACATCATTATTGATGTGTTTAATGAAGCGGGACAGAAAGCAATTTCTTACAAAGTCTATCGCTGCTGGGTGTCGGAGTATCAAGCATTGCCAGAACTCGATGCGAATGGGAATGCGATCGCGATTCAAAGCATTCAACTCCAGAACGAGGGCTGGGAGCGCGATACGGACGTGAATGAGCCTTCAGAAGAGGAGATTAAACCGTAAGATGCGATCGCTCTCTGCACAGCAAATTATCCAGGTTTGGGAACTGGGGCAGCGACAGCATTTTCTCGATCGAGCAATAACGATGCTGTCGATGGCTTGTCCAGAACAGACTACTTCAGAACTTGCAGCCTTAAGTATTGGGCAAAGAGATGCTTATTTACTGAGGCTGCGAGAGTTGACGTTTGGAAATCAGATGACCAGTCTTACAGCTTGTCCGCATTGTCAGGAAAAGCTAGAGTCTACGCTGAATGTATCGAACTTTCGGATTGTAGAATTGCAGCGATCGCAGCCCCAAGTTTATCGCTGTCGGATTGATTCGTATGAATTGCAGTTTCGATTGGCAAATAGTTGGGATTTAGCTGCGATCGCTGGGCAAAAAGATGCAATGCAGGCAAAGACGATTCTGGAGCAGCGTTGTTTGCTTCAGGCGAACTTGGATGGGCAATTGGTGAACTATGATCAGTTGCCTACTGGAGTCATTGAACAGTTTGGGGAAACATTGTCGGACTATGATCCTCAAGCTGAAATTCTGTTGAGTTTTGATTGTCCTGCTTGTGGGCATCAATGGAATTTGTTGTTTGATATTGTGGCGTTTTTTTGGACAGAGCTTACGGTACAGGCAAAACGATTGCTTCATGAAGTGCATGTGTTAGCTAGGTTTTATGGTTGGCGTGAGATCGATATTTTGAGCATGACAACCGCCCGACGACAGTTGTATTTGGGTTTAGTAAGCTGATGGCAAACTATTTTTTAGGCTTAGCAGAACGAACTTTGGGGCTGAGAGAAACGCTGCAACCGTCGATCGCGTCCATGTTCGAGCCTGGAATGATGTTGATGGAAGATTGCAGTGAGGAGAACTCGGAGACGATCGAACAACGGGTTTTACCGCCGTCGGAACAGTCGTCGGATGCTCAGTTTTTTTTTCGATCGTCGCCTCTGAAGCCGAATTCTGAGATTGAACAGAGGCAGGAACAGCAAGTCGCAGTAGGGAAACCATTACCGGGCTTTGGAGTGAATTTGATTTCGGGTAGTCCTTCGCTTCGTTTGGGGGGAATTGTGCCCACTAAATCCCCCACGGGTGGAGGACTTTATGCTGAAGAGTCTGGGATTGGGATGACAGGGTTGGGATCTTCCATTAAGCGTTTGGGGATCGATGAAATTGAGAATGCTGAAACGGTTTTATTAGGAAATGTTCAAGGTAGTCTATCTCGGATTGATGTTGCTGATAGTGGATTGTTGGGTGGGAATTTGTCGATCGATAATCAACCATTGCCAAGTCAGTTGAGTATTTCTGGTTTAGTATCGTTAGATTCTGCGATCGACCTTGGGCAATCTGGGGAAGCGAATTCGCAGGTATATGGGAAGTTTGACGGACAGAATTTGCAGACATACGGGCGATTTGAGGAATTGAATTCGCGACTGAATTCGATCGCGAATTCACGATTGGATTTACAGAGGTGCTCTGGCGAATGGAATTCGCAGCTATACAAACAAAGTGTGCCTCCGCACACTAACAGCAAGCCAATTCGAGATGATAGGCTTCGTGTGTTTAGCTCTGAGGCTCACTTGGAAGAGGATCGTGTGGGAGAGGATTGGTTCGCTGTTCAATCTCAATTGGGGTTTAAGGAGACAGAACGTGATGTGCAAACTTCTCGGAGTGCCCTCACCCCCAGCCCCTCTCCCAAGTTTGGGAGAGGGGAGCAAGAGTTCCGGTTCCCCTTCTCCCAAGCTTGGGAGAAGGGGCTAGGGGATGAGGGCAGAATCGGCAAGAACGAAGATGAAGATTCATCACTGACAATGAAACCACCCTACTCTCCGAAGACAGGAGAGGGAAGCAAGAGTTTGGTTTCTTTGTTTCTACCTTTGGAGAAAGGGTTAGCTCAGATCTTGCAGCAGTCTCAACAAGCGATTGTTCCAGGTTCTCGTGCATTGCATTCACCCGCCCCGGACTGGAAGTCGGGGCTAATAGAACCAAGTCCACTCAAGGGGACTGAAAGCACATTTCAGCTTCTTCAGTCCGATGAAACGGACTTCGCACCGTTAGCCCCAAATTCTACTCCGGAGCGAGATAGCGCAGAGGACGAAATGCCTAAAATACGTCTTGTTGGGAATGGTGCAAGATTTAAGTTAGGGAATGAGAACTATCCTCAAGTTGAACATCACGGTATAGGGCAATTGATCGATCGATTTCAAGCCTCTAGTTCGACTCAGCAATTTGATAATCACAATCGTTTGCTAATTACAGAAAGGACAAAGACACAACAAGATGGATTGAATGAACCTATTTCTACGAGTTCTTGGTCTGACAATCAACAATTTAACAGTTCATCTATTAGGAAAGATATTGAAGAAGCATCCTTGAAGAACGCACCTGGTATCATCGCCCCGATTCTGATAGATGCTGAAAATGAGCAACTATTGGATTCAGCGATCGCACAAATTAAAGAGGCAAACTATCGTTCTCAAGCTTCTGATCACACAGCCCCGAATCAAAGAGGCTTTTCCTCGGAAGATAGAACAAAAACAGTTGACCAAAATATCGTTTTAGTTCGTGAAGATATACCCGGTTTAGATCATTCAGAGTTCTCTTCAATTTCAGAAGCCCAACAATCGGGATTTAGAGCCGAGGTTCATCGCACTATTGAGAATTCGCCTGATCCACAGCAAGTCAGATTAGTCGCTGAAGATCAAATCAGTACAGTCGATCATTCAGAGCAAATTGTACAAAGTCCATCTGTAAGTTCCTTGTTTCTCAAGGAGATAGAATGTGATTCTCAAGCGAAATTAGCTCAACCTGAAATCGTTTCTCAAGTCCGATCGAGCAATTTATCCAAACCTGAAAAACGTACTGAGCCTGATTTAGAAAAATTGGCTCGGCTCTCTAAAGTAACATCTCGATCGCAATCTGTACCTCAGATTGTTGCTACTCAAGAAGATCGATCGCCAAATCGGATTGTTCGATCGCAGTTAGACGAAAACGAATCAATTTCTGAGCAATTTCCTGAACTATCACCCTTGGAAGCAAGACGCGATCGCAGTATTCCAGAAACATCCAACCCTTCGCAGAACTATCAATCTTCTCAAATTCCAAACGTTCAGCTAACGTCCACAATACGAGAAGAGATCGAAGAACAGCATCGAAAAAGAACTCTCGCACCAGAGCCAGCACAGCCGCCCGCTCCAAGAACGATCGCTTATTTTCGTCCGTCGCTCAAGCTCGGTGACTATCTTAAACGGCGCAGAGGTGACACATGAGTAACGCACTCGCGATCGCGGCAACGACAACCACTTTACGATCGCTGCTCTTTCAAGGGGTCAGAAATGAGCTAGGGAGTGGAAGTGTCACTGTGCGACCGCTTGATAAAGCACGTGGCAACAATGACGGGAATCAAATTAATCTATTTCTGTACCATACTGCGGTCAGCGGTGCGTGGCGCAATATGGACATGCCACATCAGGGTAAAGCGGGTGAAACTCGCCCATTTCCATTGGGACTGGAGCTTTACTATCTTGTGACAGCCTACGGCGAAAACGACAATGATATCCAAAGTCATCGGTTGCTTGGACAGGCGATGAGCGTATTACATGATCACACGATTTTGAGTCCCGCAGAGATCGAACTTGCAACCCGTCCGACTGAAGCGGATAGTGCTTTGTTTAGTAGTGATCTACATCAGCAGATTGAACGAATTCGCCTTGTTCTATTAAAGCTATCGTTTGATGAAATTGCTCAAATCTGGCGACCCTTTCAGGCACAATATCGAATCTCAGCCGCTTATCAAGCCTCGATCGTACTGATCGAAAGTGGATTACCCGTGAAAACTCCACTGCCTGTGTTGCGTCGTGGCAGTGATGATCGAGGCGCGATCGCGGTTGCTTCACTCCCACCAACTTTGTTAGAAATTAGTCCGCCGAATCGCAAACCGAGTGCAGAACTGGGAGATATTTTAGTCATTCGGGGCGATCGCTTAGAAGGAGATTTAACCGTTCGGTTTCGCAGTGTGCTATCTGATGCTGAGATTGAAATTGCTCCTTTGAGCGATCGCACAATCAACGAACTTCGAGTGCAACTCTCTGAAGCTTTAGATTGGGTAGGCGGACTTTATACAGTTTCAGTGGTCGATCGCTCTGCTGCTCCAGGATGGGCAACAAATGATTTGCCGATCGCGTTGGCTCCTAAAGTAACAACGGTTGATCCCTTAACTGCACCAAGCGGCGATGTGACGCTAACTTTAACTTGTACTCCAGAAGTTCGATCGACACAGCGAATCAGCTTATTGTGGGGCGATCGAGAAATTCCACCTGAATCCATCTCACCTTTAAGATTTCGCATTCCGAATGCTGAACCGGGTAACTATGTGATTCGGTTGAGAGTCGATCGGGTTGATAGCATTCCGGTAAATTTTGGGGCGCGTCCCCTTCAGTTTGCAGAGAATCAAACGGTGAGGATCACATGACTTGGCAAGAAGCAAACTCTCACTACTTATCGGTTGCAATCCACTGGTTGCGGCTTCGGCTTCAGCGCATGATTCCAGACACAACCGTAACAGAGGATGAACTTGCTGAAGCTGAAACGAGGATGCTGGATGCCGAAGCGATCGAGCCACCACCTGCACTGATCACATTAAGTTCAATTTTAGGATTAACTCGGTTTGAACAGTTGATCCTATTGCTCTGTGTTGCAATGGAACTCGACACCCAGATTGCAAGTTTCTGTGCCAAAGTCCAAGATGATCCGGCTCGATGCTATCCGACTTATGCCCTTGCATTATCTCTGTTTGATCATCCAGTTTGGGATGTTGTTTCTCCAGAGCGACCGTTACGATCGTGGCGATTAATTGAGATTCACCAATCAGGAGTGCAACCGCTCACCGTCAGCGCAATCAAAGCGGATGAACGAATTGTTAACTATGCGAAGGGGTTGAACTATTTAGACGATCGCTTAAATTCGCTGCTGGCTCCACTTGATGCGGATCAAGCTTTGGCTCCCTCTCAACACCGAGTCGTGAATGCGATCGTGGAGCAACTCGAAGCCAATGGGGATGATCTACCGAAAATTCAATTACTAGGCAGCGATCGATCGAGTAAACAATCGGTTGCTTTAGCGGTTGTGGAACAGTTTGAAATTCCACTGTATCGAATGCGCGTAGAACTCTTACCCACTCATGCTTCTGAGCTAGAAACGCTGATTCGTTTATGGCAGCGAGAAATTCAGCTATTTCCGATCGCAGTTTATCTAGACGGGCAACCGATCGAGAACAATGCCGCAGCAGCCCTCAAAATCTTTTTGGAGAGTACACAAGGCTTATTCTTTTTGGATATGCGAGAGCAGACAAGCTCATTCGATCAGCCGTCCTTGTCGTTTGAAGTGGAGAAACCGACCTCGATCGAGCAGTGGCAAATTTGGCAAGAATTTTTAGGACAATCTAACCATGCAGGTTTACTGGCAGGACAATTTAACTTGAATTTAACTGAAATTCAGCAAGCGGCGAATACGACTCAGTTCGATCGACTTTGGGAATCGTGCCTGATGCGAACTCGTCCCCGCTTAGATGCTTTGGCACAGCGATTAGACACAAAGGCAACCTGGGAAAACATTGTATTACCTCAATCAGAAACGAATTTATTGCACCAGATTGCAGCTCAGGTGAGGCATCGAAGTATCGTTTATGACGAATGGGGATTTCGCGATCGCATGAATCGAGGATTGGGTGTGACTGCGCTCTTTGCAGGCGAAAGCGGCACCGGGAAAACAATGGCAGCAGAAGTCATTGCAAATGAACTGAAGTTGAATTTGTATCGGATTGATCTCTCTGCCGTTGTGAGCAAGTACATTGGCGAAACTGAAAAGAATCTTCGTAAACTGTTTGATGCCGCTGAAGATGGAGGTGCGATTCTGTTCTTTGATGAGGCGGATGCGTTGTTTGGTAAGCGCAGTGAAGTGAAAGATTCGCACGATCGATATGCCAACATTGAGACTAACTATTTGCTTCAACGGATTGAAGCTTATCGCGGTCTAGCCATTCTCGCCACAAATTTGAAAAGCTCACTGGATCAAGCATTTATGCGACGATTGCGGTTTGTGATTAACTTTCCGTTTCCGTCGATTAGCGATCGACAAAGATTGTGGGAGAAAGTGTTTCCGCCACAAATTCCGAAAGCTAAAGATCTTGATTATGCTTGGTTAGCTCGTTTACCATTGACAGGAGGAAGTATCATGAATATTGCTTTGAATTCAGCGTTTGAGGCGGCAGCGAGTGAGGAGCGACAGATTACGATGCCGTTAGTGTTGACAGTGGCACGGACGGAATTTCGGAAGCTCGATCGACCTGTGAATGAAGCGGATTTTGTCTGGAAACTTCCAGAAACAAAGCTGAAATCATTCTCGCCTGCGCCTAACTGAGTTAACCCTGTTGGCAGATAGGATTCCTACCAATCGCGATCTGGTAATAGCTTCGAGAGAGCGATCAACCAATTAAATGTCAGGCTTGTTGCAGGATAGAGGACTAAGGAGGATAAGGGAATGACGATTTATGGAAGTATGTTAAATCGTGAAAAGTCATGCGTCACCGAGGAAGAAACTTCGAGAAGAAGTCCCTTTCAGCGTCCGGCAATTCATCAGGCGTTGGATAGGAAAGATGAAAGGAGCAATCTTCAGCAAGAGGGGAACGAGTCCTCGTTCTACCCACAGAATTTTAGCCAGATTCCCCTGATGAAGGTAGACCAACAACCACAGCGAAATGCGTCATCAGCAACCGCGAACAGCTTACCCACGATTCAAGGAGTATTTAACCAAAATACGTATCGACTCGCACCAAACGCTACTAGACATATCTATGTTGAAGCAGGGAATTTTGCGGGCAGAAATCTTCAAGCAGCAAACCTCAATCGAGCAGTGCTTCATGAAACGATGGTCAAGAAGAGTGATGGTGTCGCATTAGCAACTCGGTATAACACCGCAACAGCGAATTTTAGGAATGCCGTGGGGCTGACCGTTGCCTTAAATGATTATTATCAGAATTCTAGCCAAGTTCCAGCAAAACAGGCAGCGTTGCAGCAGACGGCAAATCAAATGATCGCAGCAAGCACGCCCCCGATTAATATTAATGTAGTGAAGGTGTTATGGCAGGATGGAAGACAAGACCCTAATGAGAGTATTAGAGGAGAAGTTCCGTTCGCAGAATTAAGAAGGCGTGCAGCAAGCGATGTGGGTGCTACTGCATTGTACCAAGATCTGGAAACACAGGCAGGCACTGTTTGGAGGAAGATGGGCGATGATGATATGCCATTCCCTAATCCAAATGATGTCAATATAGAAATTAATCAAAAATTAGCGGAAGTCGAGCAAGATAATGCAGAGATGGGGGATCAGGGCAATCTCATCTCGTTCAACTACAACTTAACTCCAGCTTCAACTAATGCCATTGTTCAATATTTGTGCCGTGAAATCTACAGGGCAGAGGCTATCACAATCGATAGCATCAGTGAAAAGTATGCAATGCGTACGTACGCGATCGAACCCACAACCTATTATCGCGCACCAGGGGGACAGGACGTTTCAGCAGCATGGAACGACTATGAAAACCACACCGATCCAGGTAATAAGCAAATCAAAGAAGGAGCATCATTTGCCAAATCATTAATGGCGCAATACACTGCAACACCGAAATACCTGTTTCTCAATGAGGCTATTTCCACCTCTGCTGGTGGACGCTTAACAGACGTGGAAGGTCTATTATCAACAGCGATAAACCCCACATCAGGCTACGACAGAGATGGTTTTGTGTCATCTCTAAGGGATGCCTTAATGAGGGTTGATCAAAGCATTTGGGATGAAGAGACATTAATTCGGGGTGCCAAATGGATGTATACGCAATCACAATGGGATAATTCGGGTTTGGAGACGAGTAGAGAGGAAATAAACCAGGAGATAAGGGAAGCATTCTGGGACTTGCTGCACAAAATCACTAAAAATGTGGAGGTAATCCGAGGACTCCGCAGAAAGTATCCAAACGCTTCGAGTGCCACAATAATAAGCGGAGCGCAATTGTAATAAGCGGAGCGCAATTGTCGAGATCGTAGGGTATGTTCTCCTTGCTGAACTTGAAACCCTAGGAAATTCACTTTATCTGTCGCGATCGTTCATCGCCGCTCCGAATTTCTCACTCTGGCTCAGATAGATAAAATCGCAGCCGAAACGAACTTGCGCCAGTAGATTAGCCGTACCCTGAGAAGATTGAGCAATTAATCTACGACCTGAAGGACCAAATTCTTACTCTGTTCTGGAGGATTCGAGCAATGCCGCAACGTACACTCGACGAAGCGAAGCAACCGCATCTCACCCAACCATTAGATAGAAACGCTCAGACCTCCTTCCAACGCACCGCGATCGCCAACACTGCCGGACGCACAATCCCCGCACCAATGAGATCGAAAATGGAAAGTGCGTTCAATACCAGTTTTGCTGATGTCAGAGTGCATGAAGGTAATCACGTCGATTCAATCGGCGCGATCGCATACACTCAAGGCAACCAAATTCACTTCGCACCCGGTCGACTCAATCCCGAAACGTCGTCGGGTCAAGCGCTTTTAGGACATGAACTCGCTCACGTCGTTCAGCAAAGGCAGGGCAGAGTTAAACCTACTACGCAAGTGAAGGGTTTACCTGTGAATGACCAGTCTGCGTTAGAGCAAGAAGCGGATACTCTGGGGCAAAAGGCAGCACAAATGAAGATGCCTGCAATCCAGAAAAAAGACAAATCTGGACAGCCTTTAATGGAAACAGAACGATAACCTTTATGGAGCGATCGCAATGCTAAACACGTCTTTTGCACTACTCATCTTGATCCCTTTTATTTTGGGCTTCATCACCTATGGGATTCGCAAGCTGATACAGCCGCCCGTAACGACTGTTGATCCCGTCACAGTTAAACTTTCTCCCGAAGCAATGCAGCAACTTCGAGAGAAAGGCTATCTTGATCCCAACACTGGAAAGCTCAAAGATTCGGTGGTGGGACTTTTAAATTTAGAAGAAGCGAAAGGTTAGAGATGCTCTACTTCTTGCTGGGTTTTGTAATTGTCACAGAACCCGCATTTTGTATGGGATCTAATTGCTGAAGTTCTGGTATTACGGGAAGTTTGATCTCGATCCCGAACTGTTGCTTGATCTGAGATTGCATCCAGTTCCAAATCGAGCGGAACGTTTGTGAGAATAGATTTTTTGCAGCAGTAAGGACTTCTGGCAGAGTTGGATTCTTAGTTTCGAGCCAAACTCGGAGCGATCGACCACTCTGGAAGCTGACTGACCATAACCAAACCGCGATCGTTGTTGCGAATAGGAATAGTAAGAGCACTAACTGTGCTGCACGTTTGAGCAACTCCCAGGTTTTTGCGATCGCAAATCGGTACACTGCTAGTGTTTCTGCATTCGATAAGGTATACCAAAAATTCCAGGCGGCAGCTTTAACCGGATTCATGCAACCCTCCATAACAAAAGCTTGATTCCCTATCATGGAGTAACAATCTAAGAATCCGGAACTTTGAGAAAAAACATTACAAAGTTCCGGACTTTTTCAATTTGGGTCTATTGTGGTAGCTATGACTACTTGACAAGTTCGTTTGATTGTTAGCTCGCGAAGTAATTGTAGCTAAAGTATTGCTGCAATCATTGGATATGAATTGTTCATTGTTCGACTCTGATTGTTAAAAGATTTTGCGTTCTATGTCCACTTTTCCCGGTTCCCCTCGTCTGATCAAGGGTGCGATCGTGACGTTGCAAGCCCCTAGCTACAACCAAATCGAAAGTACGATCGCGTTTCAATATAATCCCGATAGTCTTAGTCGATCGCTCAATGCTGAAGCGACCAAAGAAAGTGCTGGAGCACCTTCGCCTGAGACTTTGCTGAACCGTACACCACGAGAAACGATTAATCTGAAAGTTGTAATCGATGCGATCGACCAACTCGAAAAAGGCGATCGAACTGCTCTAGAGTTGGGGATCTATCCTCAGCTTTCTGCCTTAGAAGTGTTGATGTATCCGAAAAGTGATCTGGTAAAAGCTGCCAATCAGCGGACACAGCAAGGCGTTCTAGAGATTAATCCATTAGCGGCTCCTGTTACTTTGCTGATTTGGGGAGACAAGCGAGTGCTTCCTGTTCGGCTCACAGGCTTCACCGTGGATGAGGCATATCATGACATTCGATTGAATCCGATTCGAGCAGAAGTTTCTCTGAATTTGCAAGTGTTGACCTATAGTGATGTGCCCTGGGAAGAACAGCGTGCCAAGCTGTTTTTTGCTCATCAGGTTAGCAAAGAGCGAATGGCGGCTAAAGCGAATATCTCCAATGTTCGGGAGATCACAGGAGTGAATGTTGCAGGGCGTTTACGAGGATAGAACTAATGTTTGATCTGAATAGTCGTTACAGTGCGATCGAAACTGCACAATTGACCTTGCCGGATGGTCGGATTGTGGCTTACAAGCGGCGAAGATTTTTACCACAAGGTCGAGAGCTTCCATTATTAGCAGAGGTCACTGTCGTAGATGGCGATCGATTGGATTTAATTAGCGATCGAACTCTTGGGAATCCTTTACTGTTCTGGCGCGTGTGTGATGCGAATGATGCGATGCAGCCGAGACAGCTAACACAAGAGCCGAATCAAACGCTGAAAGTTCCTGTACCGCAGGTGTGATATGCCACAGGGAAACTTGAATCTGACGATCTTAATTGGTGCAAATACACCTCGTCCTGCTCCAACTAAATTGACTGAAGCGATCGATAGTTTGATGATCATCTATCGGGATAGTGGTCGATCGGGTTTTCAAATTGTGTTTCGGGTGGGTCGATCGACTCCTGCGGATTTGCAGGATGATCCTTTGTTGCGAGGCTCTGAAGAACAGCTATTGTTACCGTTTAATCGAGTGATTGTCACGATGACTTTGAATAGTCAGCCGCGTGTTTTGCTCGATGGGATCATTACCTTTCATGAGTTTGCACCCAGCTTAGAACTTGGGGAATCCATTTTTACGATTACTGGGGAAGATGTGGGCGTGATGATGGACTTGGAAGAAAAGTCGATCGAGCATCCCGAATTAAACGACAAAACCATTGTTGAAACCTTAATTACTCAATATGGAAAGTATGGATTAGTTCCAAAGTTGTCTACTCCCCAGTGGAGCGAAAGACCTTTGAACACAGAGCGAGTTCCGGTTCAGCTTGGAACTGATCTGGCGTACATTCAAGAACTTGCGAATCGACATGGCTTTGTGTTCTATATCAAGCCTGGAGCAGTCACCGGACAGAACATTGCTTATTGGGGTTCGCCGGATCGTGCGGCAGTACCGAGCAAACCGCTCACTTTTAACATGGGATCGTTTACCAATGTGGACACGATTAATTTTCAATACGATGGTTTAGCCGCGACCAAGGTTGTTGGACAAGTTCAGGATCGTAAAACCAATCAAATTCAAGCTGTATCGCAAACCAGTAGTCAGCGATCGCTCTTCTCACGAGAACCTGCTTTAACGACACAATCGCACATTCGCACAACGCAGTTTCGACAATCAGCGCGGTTGGCGACACAAGCATCGGCTTATGCTCAGGCGAAAGTGGATCAATCTATCGATCGAGTGATCACAGCGACAGGCGAAGTAGACACCTTAACATACGGAGATTTGTTGCAAGCAGGCGGAACTGTAGATTTGCGTGGAGTGGGTTACACCTATGATGGTCGCTACTATGTCAACGAAGTCACACACGAAATTCGACAAGGAGACTATAAACAGCGATTTGTGATGACGCGGGAAGGAGTGGGAACAACACGGTCGAGTGTGAATGTGTGAGGAGAAATTGATGCCGAGCTTTTTTGGAAAGTACCGAGGTAAAGTCACAGCGAACAAAGATCCGCTGCAATTGGGACGGGTTCAAGTTACTGTGCCAGCGGTGTATGGTGTGGGAGCAACCAGTTGGGCGATGCCTTGTACCCCTTATGCGGGAAAAGATATTGGGTTTTTTACGATTCCACCTGTCGGAAGCAATATTTGGGTTGAATTTGAAGCAGGCGACCCGGACTATCCGATTTGGTCAGGGTGCTTTTGGGGAACTGATGAATTGCCTGCGGATGCCAAAGTTGACGATCCTGATAAAGTTCAAGTCTTTAGAACACCTTATGGCATTACTTTAACTCTGAGCAATTTGGGAGATAACAAAGGACTGACGCTGACTGTAGAAAGTCCAACGGTTGAGAGAACGCTGAAAATGGTGTTTAACGCCGATGGCATTGAACTCAATAACAAAGATGAAACCACGATTAAGATTAAGGCGGATATTATCGAACTGAAGAATCGCGCCAATTCTACGATTACGATTACTCAAAACAACATTGAATCAAAGCAAACCAGTGTTAAAACCGATATTACCTCAAGCACGATCGATTTAATTTGCAACCCCGCTACGATCAAACTTTCCGCATCTAGCGGCATTGAACTCAATAATGCGCCCGCAAATGCCAAATTGAACAGTAGTGGCATCGAAATGAGTGCGACCGTTCCACAGGTCAAAATTACGCCTGCTCAGATTGAATTGAGCAATACGGCTGCCAACATTAAACTGCTCCCGATCGCGGTCAATGTCAACAATGGCGCATTGGAGGTAGTTTAGATGCCTGGATTTCTGCTGAACATGGGGAGTACTGTAATTTGTGCTCACGGGGGGCAAGCTCAATCAACAGCGCCCGTTCCTAGAGTTCGAGTCATGGGATTGCCAGTAACAGTGCAGCCTCCCCCTTATGTGATTGCGGGTTGTACCAATCCACCGCCGCTTGCAGGAGTGGGTCCTTGTATCACTGGAATATGGGTTGTAGCAGCACTTCGAGTGAAAGCAATGGGAATGCCTGTATTGCTACAAGATAGTCAGGCGGTTTGCGCTCCAACCGGAACACCGCTCACAGTCGTTCTCACTCAAATCCGCGTCAGGGGAATATAACAATGGAAATTGCTCATCCTTTTCAGATTAATCAGCGTGGACGAACCGCAGATGTGCCCGAAGATGAGCATATTCGCAACTTGATTGAGCAAGTTTTGTTTACGATGCCTGGGGAACGGGTGAATCGTCCAACCTTTGGGAGCAATATTCGGCAGGTCGTTTTTGCACCAAATAACAGTGAATTGATTACGGCAACTCAGTTTCTATTACAAGGTGCATTAGAACAGTGGTTAGGAGATGTGATTCAGGTACAAGCGATCGAGGCAACGACGATCAATAGTATCAGCGAAGGTGATAGTCTTCAGGTGATTGTGCAATATATTGTTCGACGGACTCAACAGCAACAGGTGGTACAGTTTACTCGCGAGGTTTGACATGCTGAAACAAGCTGATCAAAATGCTCAACGACGGAATGCCGTTCGGAATACGAAAGGGGCAGATGGACGATCGATTCTCAATGGGATCGATTATCTTGAGGTGGCAAATGGTCAGCGCACATTAAATCTGTACTTCATCCATGATTTACCAGGGACTCAATATGCGACTCCTGCGGGCGTTCCAGCTTTAACAGCGGACAATATTTTGATCGAAGGAGGCACAAGACTCCGATCGATACAAGCCGAATTTGCAACTGCGATCGACAATCTGTTAACAATCCGAGTCGATACGCCTGGAGATCTTTCTGTCTATACATTACGGCTAGTTGATTCGAGCAATCCGACTCAGCCTCCACCAGGATTTGATTCACAGCTTGCTCAGGTTGAATTTGTGTTTCGAGCCGATGCTGTCGCAGAGATAGAAAGTGCGATCGATCAAACCATTCCTGATACATCACCTGGAATCGACTATCTGGCAAAAGACTATTCTAGCTTTCGAGAATTGATGCTGAATCGCTTAAGAATCACGACTCCAAACTGGGACGAGCGCAATCCCGCCGACCTCGGAATGATGCTGGTGGAATTGTTAGCTTATGCAGCAGATTATTTGAGCTATTACCAAGATGCGGTTGCAACTGAGGCATATTTGGGAACTGCACGAAAACGGCTCTCTGTGCGTCGCCATGCTCGATTGTTAGATTACTACGTCCACAATGGTCGGAATGCTCGAACTTGGATTGCGATCGAGGTTAAACCCGAATTAGATGGAACCGTTTTTTTAGGAGCCTCGATCGCGCTGAATCGATCGGGAGCCTTGTTCTTCACACGAGTCAATAGCACGTCTTCTGAACCTGAGAAGCTATACACTGCCGCCTTGGAATCTGGAGCGCAATTTTTCGAGGTAATGCACGATTTAACCGTTTACTCGGCTCAGAATGAGATTGAAATTTACGCCTGGGGAGCATTGCAGTACAGCTTACCAAAAGGTGCAACCCAAGCGACTTTGAAAGATACCGGAGGACAGCTTAAACAACAATTGCAACCTGGAGCAGTTTTAATTATTGAGCAAGTTCGCGGCAGAACAACCGGAAAGCGAGAAGATGCTGATCCCGTTCGTCGTCATGCAGTGCGAATTACTCGTATTCGTGCGATCGTTGATCCTCTAGGACAAGAAGGCGCGATCGCATTAGTCACACAGCCACAACATTTGATTGAGATTGAATGGTCGATCGTCGATGCGTTACCGTTTGAAGTTTGGGTGAATGAGCTTGTCGATGAAACTGCGATCGAGAATATTAGCGTTGTACGGGGCAATGTTGTTTTAGTCGATCATGGTCAAACACTACCACCAGAACGATTAGCAGAAGTTCTTAGCAATCAAAGATATAGTCCGAAGCTACAACAGGAATCTTTGACTTATTGTTCTCCGAGCATTCCAGAGAACCTCAGTGCAACAGAGTTATTGCAGCATGTTGCACTGCGAGATTTACAGCCGAGTATTCGACTCAAAGAATTGAAAACAGGCTATCGTTGGCAGCCGCGAATCGATCTATTAGCTAGCGATCGATTTGCGCGAGATTTTGTGGTTGAGATGGAAGAAGATGGACAGGCACAATTGCGGTTTGGAGATGATCAATTAGGGCGAAAACCCTTACCGGGAACACAGTTCGAGGCAACTTATCGGATTGGGAACGGCATCGCGGGGAATGTCGGAGCGGAAGCGATCGCACATCTTTATGCTCAGCCTGAAGGTGTGATCAAAGTTCGTAATCCTCTACCTGCAACGGGAGGTGTTGAGCCAGAACCTTTAGATCAAGTGCGGTTTCAAGCACCTCAAGCGTTTCGAGAGCGTCGATGTGCAGTGACAGAAGCGGATTATGCGGACTTTGCTCAACAGTTTCCAGGAGTGCAAAGAGCCGTGGCAACTCGGCGCTGGACAGGCAGTTGGGACACGATTTTTATCACCGTCGATCGAGCAAATGGACAGTTCATTGATGCTGAATTTCGGGAGCGGTTACTTGCTTATTTGGAGCCGTTTCGATTAGCTGCACACATTTTAGAGATTGATAATCCGCGCTTTGTGCCGTTGGATTTTGCATTGATGGTTCAAGTTAAACCTGATTATTTTCGTCGATCGGTACAATCATTGCTGCAAGAAACATTTAGCGATCGGATTCAAAGCAATGGGCAATTAGGCTTTTTCCATCCGACTTTACACACGTTCGCTCAGCCGATTTATTTGAGTGAAATTGTACAAGCGGCGATGCAAGTTGCTGGAGTCGCATCTGTGGAAGTAAGCCGATTTCAACGGCTTTGGCAGCCTCCACAGGGAGAATTAGAGCTTGGGAAACTGTTGTTCGATCGATTAGAGATTCCGTTGCTAAGAAGTGATCCTAGCGCTCCAGAAGACGGCAGGATCGTGTTTGAAATGCAGGGAGGATTAGCGTATGAATGATTCATCCTTGACTACTCGGAATCCGCCTGGATTGTCTGCGTTGACGTATCGAATTAGCAATTATACGACTGCAAGACAAAGAATTTTAGAGTCGTTGTATGTTCCGCTGATTCCAGACGGGACAACATTAGCGGCATTGAAAACACGCGATCGAGATGATTTGTCGATCGCGCTGATTGATGCTTGGGCAATGGTAATCGATGTGCTGACGTTCTATCAGGAGCGAATTGCCAATGAGGGATTTTGGCGAACTGCAATTGAACGTCGATCGTTGTTGGAACTAGCTCGAACAATCGGCGCAGAATTAGATCCGGGAGCGGCTGCGAGTACTTATCTTGTTTTTACAGTTGAGACGACGCTGAATGCTCCCAAAATCGTCACAGTTGAGAAAGGAACTGCGATCGCGAGTATTCCGGGTGAGAATGAACAATCACAGATCTTTGAGACAAGTGAAACATTCATTGCACGAGCCGAATGGAATGCTTTAACACCTCGAAAATCGCGATCGCAAACGATCACACCGGAAACGAATCAACTCTATTTACAAGGCTTAAATTTACAGTTACAAATTGGCGATCGACTCTTACTGAGTGATGCCGATGCCCCAGACTATCAATATTTACTGAAATTAACCGCAGTTGAATTAGTCACAGACCAGCAGCAAACTCGAATCACTTGGGAAGCTCAAAACTTGGGTGAAGGCTCGCCACTTCGTCCTCAGTTATTTGCGTTTCGGCAGCGGATCGGATTGTTTGGGAACATTGCACCAAAGTGGGAAACACTGCCCGATGAAGTGAAGCAGACTTATGGAACCATGCAGGGCGGTTGTTTTCAACTATCGAACACAGAACAATGGACGGGAATTAGCAGCGGATTGCCCACGATCGATATTTGGAGCTTAACGGCTTCGGAGACAGCTTTGTTTGCGGGAACGGGCAGTCGGGGAATTTATCGATCGACAAACAATGGTGTTTCCTGGCAATCTGCAATCATTGGATTGTCAAATTTGTCCATTACAGTTCTGTACTATCATGCTGGTTCAGTGTTTGCGGGAAGTCCATCGGGGGGAGTGTTTCGATCGAAAGATAATGGTGAGACTTGGACAGCGATCGGAACAGGTAGTATTAGCGTTCAACCGAATGATGCAAATCGCTTAGAAACAATCAATACGAGCATTCCTAATACAGTCGTTCGATCAATTCTAGCGTATCAATTCACAGTAGAAACAACCAGACAGAACTATCTCTTTGTAGGAACGGATGACGGCATATTTCGCTCTGAAGATGATGGGCAAAACTGGTCTGCTCAAGGTTTGCGAACGGCTTCAGTTCGAGCATTACTCTCGATTGGAACTGTGATTTATGCTGGAACGGATCAGGGTATCTTTCTATCGAATGATCAGGGAGCAACTTGGGAAACGGGAAGTCTTGATCAAAGCATTACCAGTCTTGCAACCATTACAGTAGGTGAGACAGCTTATCTATTTGCTGGAACAAAGAATGGTGTTTATCGATCGAGTAATAGCGCCGAAACTTGGGAACCAATCGCGATCGATGAAAGTATTAGCGCATTTGCGATCGCAAATAATACGTTGTTTGCTGCCACGACAAGCGGCAAAGTTTTTAATACACAAGATGGGGCAGAAATTGATCCAAATGCCATCAAAACTGCGATCACAGCTTTAACCGTCTTGCAAAATCGCTTAATTGCTGGCACTCGATTTGCTGGATTTGTAGAAACTGATTGGTCTTATTCGCAAACCCCAGAGAATGAGTTGGATTTAGATGCAGTCTATCCACAAATTCTGCCGAAGAGTTGGCTAGTTTGCTTGAATCAGGAACAGTTCCAAGCAGTGCGAATCGAGAATGTGAATACTGCGATCGCAAAAGGTTTTACGCTAGAAGCACCTGTGAGCCGCATTACAGCCAAGACAGTGCTCGATCGGCTTCCACCCCGTACAACGACTGTTTTAGCTCAAAGTGAATTACTCACAGTTGCAGAATTGAGCGTGAATCGAGGATCAGTTTTGCAACAGTTCCAAGACCCGATTGGAGCGCAATCCGTGTATCTAGAGCAATTTGTACCTGGACTACAAGCGGGGCAGCATGTGATTGTTTCTGGAAAGCTTCCACGAATTCAGATCAATCAAGTCGGTGGAGTGTTTCAACAAGAAAGCGATCGCTGGTTCTACGACAATTTAGGTTTAACCAATCTGGGTGTTTTATCCTTAACAGTGACCAGCGAAAACAATTACTTTGCTGGAACTGAGCAAGGATTGTTCCAACGATCTGAAGGACATTGGAAACCAATCAATACACTCTATCAGCCTGATTCTGGTATCGCTGCAACACTCGAAGTCCGATCGCTCTGTACAGTTTCAGAAATGATATTTGCGGGCACTGACTCTGGGTTATTTCGATCGATTAATCAGGGCAAGAATTGGGATAAGATGGGCACTTTCAAAGAGATTCGCGCGATCGCATATAGTATCGCCAGTGACAATCTCTTTGTTGCAACAGAAAAAAGCGTGTTTCGCTCCGTCGATCGAGGAGCGAACTGGACAGCTATCGATCGAGATTTATTAGCAGTCCAAGTACAAGCATTAATCACAGATAGTCAAGGCGTTCTGTTTGCGGGAACTGTGGCACATGGCGTTTGGCGATCGAGCAATGAAGGTGAAACTTGGGATTGGGTTGGTTATTCGGGCAGATCAGGGATTGGTGCGATCGCAAGTACCGACACGATCGTTTCAGGAATTGGAACTCAATTTAGTGAGCAGCTAAAACGAAATGATTTGATCATTGCAATGGGACAAACCCGCACGATTCAGGCAGTTGATGATTTGCAGCCGAATACTAGATTAACGATCGACAATCCATTTGAGTCGCCTGGTTTGCCTGAAGGAACACCATTTACACTGAGTACTGGGCTAGGTAACTTGAACGTGACCACTTTAGCGATCGATGAGCAACCGACTCTCCCGATAATGATTTTTGCTGGAACAGCAGGCGGCGGAATTTGGCGATCGAGCGATGGTGGAAACCACTGGAAGTCAGCAAGTCAGGACTTAGCAAGCTATCAGATTACGACATTAGTTGCCTATCATCATCCAGGAGTGGGTGAACTTGATCAATATGGAACAACAATCAGAGTTCAACTCAAGTCCTCTGAATCGCTCAATTTTAGAAAAGGAGCATCGATTGTTATCGATCAGCAAACTCGAACGGTTACGACTGATCCTCAAAAGGTTGCAACTGATCCTCAAACTCAAGATTACATCGTCGAATTTACTATCGATCGCGAATTTAGCTCAACTGAAAGCAGAACCTATACAATTCCAATCTTAATTGTTGGGACTGCTTCGCATGGATTGTTCCACTCACTCGATCGAGGTGAAAGCTGGATTAGCAACAATTCTGGATTAACAAACACTTCTATTCGAGCAATTCTGCCGCCTTCTAGAGTAGGAGCGGATTACCTAGTAGGTGGTCTTGGAATTTTGCTGAGTGAGGATCAACAATCTTACACTCGAATTCGTCCGGGCAATTCCTTGCAAGTCCTGAGCAGACCTACTTTTGATACGAATACAGTGGAATGGCGATTGCGAAATGCTGAAGGTTTCCCAGGAAGTCTGATCACGACCACAGAGGAAGTAACAATACAATCTGCGATCGCTGAAGATGAATCGATCAGTGAACTTACAACATTGCTCGCTGCACCGATTGATCAATCAATTCCCGTGATCGAGTTTCAACAACCGTTAAAGCATTGTTATGATCCGAGCACTGTTGCAATTCACGCAAATGTGGTCGCCGCTACTCATGGAGAAACGATCGCAGATACGATCGAGGTTTTAGGCAGTGGAGATGGAAACATTTCAAATCAAACATTCGTGCTGCGAAAACCGCCGCTCACTCCAAATTCCTTAGAAATCCGAGTCAATAATCTTCTGTGGCATGAAGTTCCTGCACTTTACAAGCTCAGCCCAGACGAGCAGGCTTACATTGTGCGAACTACAGATGAAGGCGCAACTTACATCACATTCGGAGACGGCATCACAGGTGCAAGATTGCCGAGTGGAATTGACAATGTGATTGCAACTTATCGGAGTGGACTTGGACTAAGCGGGAATGTTGCGCCTAATAAATTGAGCTTATTGAAAACCAGAACATTAGGCATTCAAGGTGTCAACAATCCCGTTCCTGCCACAGGGGGAGCGAATCCTGAACCTCGTGATCAAATTCGCGATCGCGCTCCTCTAACAATCCGTACCTTGGATCGAATTGTCTCAGTTCGCGATTTTGAAGACTTCACTCGTACCTTTCCAGGAATTGGGAAAGCTCAGGGCGTTTCGCTTTGGTCGGCACAGAGTAAAGTAATTCATTTATCGATCGCAGGTAGCGAAGGAGCAGAGATTTCAGACCAATCCGCGTTTTATCAAAGCTTAGTAGACGCGATCGAGCAAAGACGCGATCCCTACCAGTCGCCACCGATCATTACTTCTTATGAACGAATTGAATTTCATGTTGAGGCAACTGTGCTGATTGATTCCCGTTATCTAGCAAAACAAGTTCAAACCACAATTGCAACACAGTTACGAGACACGTTTTCGTTTAACAATCGAGCCTTTGGGCAGAGCGCGACTGCGGCAGAAATCATTGCGCTGATTCAATCGATCGACAGTGTGATTTCAGTTGATTTAGATGCCTTGTATCGCGTCGATCGACCGAAAACCTTAGAACCATCTCTCACGGCTTCGTTAGCTCGTTGGAGTCCAGAGTGTCAATTCACGCCTGCTCAATTGCTTCTCCTTCATACCGCTAAGCTCAGGATTCAAGTATGATTCAACTCTCAGAACGGCTCTATCATCTTCTACCTGGTATCTATCAGAGCTATGACGCGCTCCAGGGCGAATCCTTGCGGGCGTTGCTGGCATTGTTAGAACGAGAACTTCAGATTGTCGAAACAGATCTCGATCGATTATACGAAGCTTGGTTTATCGAAACTTGTGAAGATTGGGTTGTGCCTTATATTGGAGAGTTGCTAGATGCTCAAACCCTCTACAGTCGGAGCTTGCGACAAGGGCAAGAACGACGAGCATTTATCGCCAATACGATTAGCTATCGACGGCAAAAAGGAACGACAACGGTTCTTGAGCAATTAGCGATCGACATCAGCGGTTGGTATGGAAGAGCCGTCGAATCTGTGAATTTATTAGGGCATAGTTCAGGATTGTCGATCGCTACCGAACCTGTTTCTAATACGGTTGACCTGCGGCGAAGTCAGCAACTCGAACAGTTAAGCTCACCGTTTGAACAAGGTGCATTTACAACTGAAATTCGCAATGGACGATATAGCTTAGGAACAATCGGACTGTTTCTCTGGCGACTACAGAGCTATCCTTTGACCAGAGTAAGCGCAAGAGCGATCGGACTGTCTTCAAACCGATATACATTCAATCCATTAGGTTATGATGCGCCGCTCTTTAATCAACCGCAAACAAAATCGATCGCAACAGAACCGACGATCGCGCTACATGTTCCCGATCGACTCAATCGAGCCGCATTGTTTAACGAAATTCAACAGCGACGAACCTCGAAAAACATGGGTGGCGGCTACTTTGGAATTGCACCTGTATTTGAAATCTTTCTAGATGGTCAAACTGAAGCGTTGCAACCTGAGCAGATTTTGATCACAGATTTATCAGCCTGGAAAGTTCCGAACTGGACATTGCCGAGTGATGATTCGAGGATTAGTTATGAAGTGGCAGTCGATCCAGAATTAGGACGGTTTATTGTATTGAATCGTCCGCGACCGAAACGAGTAGAAGTGAGCTATTCCTATGGGTTTAGTGCTGATATTGGTGGGGGTTCGTACAATCGACCGAGAGTAGAAACGAATACTAAGACGATCGTTTGGCAAGTCAAAGATAGTTTGCAAAGTGCGATCGCGCAATGGCATGAAACAATCGAAGCTTGGCAAGCTTGTCGAGATTATACTTACATTCCACTAGCAAAATTGCAAGTTCCATCCTTACCTAGACTTGCTTTGGAATCTGTAAGAGAGTTCTTTAAACCTGGAATTGTGACGGGTTTAGAGGTTTTAGCAACTCCAGGTACAGGGGCAATCATTGTAAATCGTGGAAGCGCGATCGACACTCAAGGACGATTGATTCAACTAGAGCAACCCTTTACAATTCTGCTCGATCAGTACAAAGATCAAACTATGTTCGTAGTTGCAGTTTGTAGTAATTCGGGAAGTCGGATCGAAGTCATTTCTGCCGCGATCGCAGATCGTCACTCTCCTCAAATCTATATCCGTCTTGCATTAGTCTCTGTGAATGGTAATGGACAAATGATCAGCCATTCGACCGCACAACGGCTTAATTTTCAGCCTGGAATTATCTATGGTTTGAAAGTTGAACTCAACCAAGATTCAGATGGTTTACTGATTCAACCAGGCTTAGCAGTCAATGGGGCAGGACAGTTAATCGATGTGCAAGTTCAAGACGCGATCGCATTCACTCCAGAGCGCGATCGAACAATGCTATTAGTTCTCTCTCGATGTCTTGAACTTGGCAAACAACGAGGACAACAATGGAAACTAGATTGGGTTCAAAAATCTGAAGAACATCACTATCCGAGTGAGCGATTTATCCGGTTAGTTCAACTGCCTGGTTCTCCTAAACAATCAATCGCTAGTACAGACAATGATATGCGTCCGAACTTCAAATCGGGCATTGTATGGGGCTTGTCTGTGATCGCTTATCCAGGTCAAAATCGAGCGATCGTAACTCCTGGAGTCGCGATTGGGATACAAGGAGAAACGATTTCTGTTCCAATCAATCAACGAATTCCGTTAAGAGGTTATCCGTCTTCAACGGTGACGATTTACTTGATCTATCAGTCCTCAGAGTGGTCGATTATGGTTGCTGGAACTTCTCCAGGAAAAACTGCGATCGCACTTGCACGAATTACACTGGATTCACAGGGACGAGTGTATGATTTGCCCGATGTTAATCTGCGATCGCGCTTCAATCCTGGCATTTTGCAAGGGTTAGAGGTTAATGCTCAAACTAAGACTGCTACTCCACAAGTATCGATCAGGGCGGGAACTGCGATCGATGCTCAAGGTCGATCTCTAACCATTCCAAGCCAAGAGAACTTTGATCTGCGGAACTATCGAGGACAAACAGTAGTGCTCTTCTTAGCTTATGAAGCGCGTTCTGGATGGCGATTTGGAGCGGTTGCTGAAGAGGCTGAAATCGGCAGAATCGAGATTCAAGATAGTGCCTCTTACAACACTCAAAATTTAGAAGTTCAAGTCCCTTCAGAGAAGCGCTTAGAAATCATTGCTGCAAATGGGTTTCGCTCTCATCTACAGGGCAATCTCAAAGTTCACGGCTCTGGAGAATTTACATTAGAAGGATTGTTAATTGAAGGGAATATTACGATTCTGCCTGGAAGCCTCAAACACTTTGAATTAACTCACTGTACATTGGTTCCAAACTTAGGTCGTCTTGTCGTTCAATCTGTACCAAAACCAGTGATTGATTCAGAGTTTTCAGAATGGTCAATGATTGCTTTTGTAATGTACTATGTCTATCTCATTCGAGAGCTAATCACGATCAATCTCAATAGTCAGAGAACTTCGAGTCAGATTCTAGCTCAATTGATTCAGCATGGAATTCAGCGGGTTCGGCATCTGGTAATGGATTGCTGGCGATCGTGTCGTTCTCTGAAAGCTGGTGATATTCTCGCAACTTACACGGTAGACACAGAGGATAATGAACAGCTAGAAATTACTCTCGATCATAGTATTTGTGGGGCAATTCAAATCGATGCCGCGATCGCGCAATTGTCGATCGCAGATAGCATCATCGAAAATAAAATCGAAGCCTTGAGCAGTCCGGTTTTCTGCAAGAATACAACGGTTTTGGGTAGCACCACAGTCCTAAGTCTTGAAGCAACTAATACACTGTTCACAGAGCATGTAGCTGTTTGGCGGCAACAGGTCGGAAGCTTACGATTTTGCTATGTTCCTGATGAATCTCGAACACCGCGTCGGTATCGTTGCCAACCCGATCAAGTACTGGAATCTTTGGATCGACTTCCCTCTAGAGTTACTGCACTGACAAGCAATGATGATACTTTGTTTGCGGGAACTGCAACTGGGAAGATTTGGCGATCGACAAATGCTGGCGAATCTTGGCAAGAGGCAAACACCGGATTGCTCAATCTACCGATTCAAACGATCGTGATTGATGCTCAGCAAGTTTACGCAGGAACAACCGAAGGCTATATTTTCTCTACCTCCGACAATGGCGAAAATTGGAAGCCTTTGATTCAGCTTCGGAGCGAGGTTGTAACTCGAAATATTAGTATTAATGCACCAACGATCAATCACATCATTGCGAAAGATGGACAGCTTTTCGCGGCAACCTTGGGCGGGCGAGTGTTTCGATCGTGGGATTGGACAGCTTCCCAAACTGGATTAGAGCAAGCCATTTGGACAATGAATACGATCGCAGTTCATCCCCTAACAGGTTGGATTTTCGTGGGAACGGCTGGAAGTGGAATCTACTACTCACAGGACAATGCTCAAAGCTGGAGAAAACCGCTCAATATCAATCTCACGAATCAAACGATTACAGCATTAGCGATCGATTCCAAAGGTAAGATTTTTGCTGGAACGACTGGAGTGTTTACCAAAGATAGCGGCATTTTCTACTCGATCAACAATGGAGAAAGTTGGGTCTTTGTACAGCTTCCAGTGAATCAGCGCAACATTAGCGAGATCGCAATTCATCCGAATGGTTCTATCTTTGCGGGAACTACTAGCGGAGGACTCATTCACTCTCAAAATGGGGGACAAACTTGGGCAACAACTCGCTTACCTGCTCGGAACATTACAGCACTAACTATCAATGCTCAAGGACAGATTTTTGTGGGGACAGCAGGAGGAATGATTTGGCGATCGCAGAACAATGGAGAAAATTGGACTTCGAGCCAAACTGGATTTAACAACGCAGAAGCAAAGCAACTTTTGCTCAATCAACTACAGCCGAGTTTTACCTCAAGACAATATGGCGATCCGGGTTATGCTCAACTGAGTTTAACTTGTGCAAATGAAATTTGTGTGGGTGCTGAAGATAGTGCCGAAATTGGATGTTTCAACAGTCTGAAGCAGCCTCAACGCAAAGCAAACCTGCAAACGAGTCTCACTGAATATCTGCGATTTGGTTTAGAAGTTAACCCGTTTTATATAACTTGAGGAGATTGACGATGAAAGGTGATTTTACTCGATCGACATTTCGACGCGAAAAACATTACAGCAGTGTCCGAATGCAGCAAGGACGCTTACAACTTGATGCCGATTGGAATGAGCAAATTGATATTCAACGACATTTATTGCAAATGCAAGCGCGAGATATGCTCGGTGTCGCGGGTGTGCCTTTAGCCGATCGTAGTACTGAATTAAGCTTTCAACTGAATGCGATCGATAAGGGCAAAGATCTCACGATTACTCCCGGTCGCATCTATGTCGATGGGATTCTCTGTGAGTTAGAGCCAGGAAGCACTTTGACGTTTACACAGAAAGTTACTCCAGGACTCGATCGAACTGAAATCGAAGTTAAAACACTATTATTAGATGGGCGCAATCTGGAAGCAAATCAATGGATCGAACTATTTGATCCAGAGTTCGATCAAGTTGAACCAATCTATCGCGTGAAGATCTTAACTGTTGATCCGACTTCCCGTAGCACTGGTTTTACCATTACTCTCGATCCCCAAACATTAGAGCCATTTACTGCTCCACCTAAACCATTTCCAGCGACGGGAATACTTCGACGAATTTTAACGCTCAACACACAGCCAGACTATCCAAAATCTAATCAAACACTCACATTAGGAAAGCGGTATCTTGCTTATCTCGATGTTTGGCAGCGACACATTACCGCGATCGAAGATCCAACCATCCGCGAATCTGCCCTCAGTCTTCCAGATACTACCACTCGAACGAAAACAGTTTGGCAAGTCAAGCTATTAGAATTAGCGCCTAACACTGATCTAGATCAACAATGGCAGACGTTTCTCAAACCGAGAACTGCTCTATTAACTGCACAAGCAACAAACACCAGTTCAAGCTTAAAACGGCTCGAAAATCAGCTTTATCGCATCGAAATTCATTCACCCGGTAAAGCAGGGCAAGCAACCTTCAAATGGTCACGAGACAATGGCGCGATCGTGGCTGCGATCGAGATGATGGACGATACGATCGCGAATACAATGACGATCGCTCAATCCCATCGCGACGCATCACAGTTGTTTGCACCGAATCAATGGGTTGAGATTACGGATGAAGTGCGCGACCTTAATCGTATCCCAGGAACACTGGTGAGGCTGACAGCAGCAACTTCGGGCACAAAGTTAGTCTTTCAAAAAGCAAAAGATCGCGATCGTGTCAATCTTACTCAGTTTCCGAAAGCTCAGAAGCCAAAAGTGCGACGATGGGATCACACCACTTCGACGGCTGAGATTCTAACTGCAAAAGACAAGTGGATTCCGCTAGGCGAGGAAGGCATTGAGATTCGGTTTGATGAGAATTCAGACTATAATACTGGCGATTATTGGCTAATTCCAGCGCGAACGATTACGAATGATATTGAATGGTTACGAGACGATTTTCGCCAACCGCTTCCCCAACAAATTGATGGTATCAATCATGCTTATGCGCGTCTTGCATTGCTCAGTTATGCAGACGAAAAGCTGGAAGTTAAAGACGATCGCAATTCTCTACCATCACTCGCAAATTGTTTACCAAAAACGGGTGGAGAAATTACTGGCTCATTAGCGATCGCAGATTCTCTCACAGTTGATCAATCCTTAACCACTAAAAGCCTAAACAGCGAAACGGTCACACTCAAATCAGGAAAGCTCAATAGTTCAACCGATTTATTGTTGCAAACCAATGATCAATCTCAAGTTGCAATTCTCAAAGCAACCGGGAATGTTGGCATTGGTGTGACGAATCCCCAATTTAAGCTCCAAGTCGCTTCTAAACAGCCTCAAATTCTACAATTGAGTTGCGGCGATCGCTTCATCAATACAAGCATTCAAGACGATAATCTGATCCATTTTGTCACCAATACAAACGGTTATCAGTTCGATGAAGACATTCGACTTTCGACAGGAAGCATTAATGCGATCGCTGGACAAAATCTCTTATTCCAAACTGCCAGCCTCAATCGTATGACTGTTCTCGGTGCAAACGGCAATGTTGGCATCGGAATTGATCGACCAGAAGCAAAATTACACATTGCGACAACCACAGGACAGACACTTCGGCTCAGTAACAACGATCGCTTTTTTGCATTCAGTACTCTAGAGCAAGCAAAGTTTCAAACAAACTGTCAAAGCTACCATTTTGATAAATCTATCAATGTTGAATCTGGGATCATCAATAGCACTCAGGATTTGAAGCTACAAACCGCAGGGAACAATCAAATCACTGTGTTGCAGAACAATGGCAATGTTGGTATTGGAACGGAAACACCTACGACTAGGCTTCATATCGCTTCGGATAGTCCTGCAATTCTACGATTAAGTCATAGCGATCGCTTTTTTGAAGTACAAACTGATGATCAAACTGAGTTTCAAACGAATACAAGCGGCTATCACTTTGATCAATCGATTACGATCGCATCTGGCATTCTAAACAGTCCAAAAATGCTGTCATTTCAAACAAACAAGACTGCTCAGATCACTGTTTTACAATCTGGCAATGTTGGTATTGGAACAACGACACCTGAAGCAAAACTGCACATCACCGGAGATATTAAAGTCGATGGCAAAGTGCTCCACAACGATGCCCAAGTTTCATCTTCAAGCGCAAACAAAGATAACATTGTGGATCTCACGAGCGAAGAAGCTACATCACTGCTTAGAGGATTGAATCCAGTTAAATTTGTGCGTCGAGAAGATGAAAAACAACAACCTCGTGCCGGATTTATTGCAGAAGAAGTGCCAGATTTAGTTGCATCCGAAGACCGTCAAGCAGTTCGATTAATGGAGCTAGTCGCGATTCTTACAAAGAACCTAAAAGACCACGAAACCACGATCGCATCTCAGGCGCAACAATTAGCGAATCAAGCCGAACAAATGGCAGTGATGAGCGATCGCATTTTTGCTTTAGAAACTCGCAATCGAGGTGAACGCGCTCCACAGCGATCGCTCGTGTCAGGTGTGATGCAATTTTTCAATCCGCGTAAAGGGCGCAGATGATACGCTATTACAGAATTATTAGCGCGGAAGAAGATGGGAACTATTATCACACAATCGATCGTAGAAATTGGAGGCAGAACATATACGATTTGCTCTGATGACAACTATGTGAAGCAGCTTAAAAACCGTTTTGAACCAAAAATGGTGCAGCTATTCAAAACACTTGCAACTGATAGTGAAGTGATTCTAGATATCGGTGCAAATATTGGCTGTACTGCATTACTGTTTGGTGAACTATCGAAGCGGGTTTACGCTTTTGAACCTTCTCAAACGACTTTTCACTTTCTTGAACAGAATGTTTTACAGTCAGGACTGAAGAATATTTCGCTGCAAAACATTGGGCTTGGAGCCGAACCGGGTGAGTTTACTTTGACATTTTCACCTGCAAATCGATCGGGTGGTTTCGTCTCAAATCAAACTCAAATTAATGCAGGTCATGTGACTGAAACGATTACGATTCGTCCGCTTGATGAAATAGTTCGATCGCTGAATTTATCCAAGATAGATTTCATCAAAATTGATGTGGAAGGATTTGAAGGACAAGTGCTTCGAGGAGCAACAGAAACACTCTCAACCTATCAGCCAATCATTGTTCTGGAATTGAATCATTGGTGTCTGAATGCGTTCCAGCGAACCTCGATCCCAGATTTTTTTGATTTTCTGCGATCGACATTTCCGATTCTTTTAGCGATCGACGACTCGAACTATCTGAACCTACACAATGAAGATGAAAGCTACACAGTCATGTATCATCACATTCTGCAAGGCAACTTCCCAAACTTACTAGCAGCGTTCAATGAGAACAAACTTGAGCAGTTCAGGAAGCTCTACAAACATGGATTTGCACCTAATTCTTTTCGGAGCTATGTACGATCGATCAAACGCAAGATCGGACTCTAATGAACTTGACTCAGTTGAGGTTGAGCCGAAGTTGCTCGGATTTGCTCGATCGCCCAAAGAATCGTTTCAGGAGTTGCAGGAGAGGGGAGCGGCACAGAATCCACCTGACCGAAAGATGCGATCGCGGATCGAATGGCTTCCCGAACCGACAATGCCAACATAAACGGCGGTTCTCCTACAGCTTTACTGCCGTAAATCACGCCATCTTGTGCCGCACGTTGTAGCAGATGAACATTAAAGGCTTCAGGGACTTCGCAAATCGTCGGAATCTTGTAAGTACTCGGTGCATCCGTTCGGAGTCGTCCTTGAGCATCCCAGACCAATTCTTCCATTGTGAGCCAGCCCATTCCTTGAACAAAACCGCCTTCGATCTGACCTCGATCGACCAATGGATTTAGAGATTCCCCAACATCATGCACGATATCAACCTGTCGCAGTTTGAACATTCCTGTCAAACCATCAACTTCAACTTCGCTCACGGCTGCACCATACGCAAAATAGTAGAATGGTCTACCTTTTCCAGTTTCAGCATCCCAAGATAAATTCGGTGTTCGGTAGTAACCCGTTGCAGATAGCGAAACTCGATAGCCGTAAGCTTGTCTCACCGCTTCATCGAATTCGATCCGAGCACTGGGGTAAGTTCTGCAATAGATCCAATCATCCTCGAATACTAAATCGTTTGGAGTATCAAGTTCGAGTAATTGAGCCGCTACGATCGCAATTCGAGCTTTCAAGGTTTCACAAGCATTTTTCACTGCTTGACCATTGAGATCTGCCCCACTAGAAGCCGCAGTTGCAGAAGTATTCGGAACTTTATCGGTGCTAGTGTGCATCATCCGAATCCGATCGATGTTCACTCCCAATGTTATCGCTGCGACTTGTAGCATTTTAGTGTGCAAGCCTTGTCCCATCTCAGTGCCACCGTGGTTTAGTTGAATGCTGCCATCGGTGTAGATGTGAACGAGTGCGCCCGCTTGATTGTATTGAGTTTTATTGAAGGAAATCCCGAATTTTACTGGAGTGATAGCAAGTCCACGTTTTTTGTAGCGGTGAGATTGATTGAACTCAGCGATCGCTAATTTCCGTTCTGAAAAGCTCGATCGCTCTTGAGCTTCTGTCCAAACTCGTTCAATCCGATTCTCAAAAATCTCTTGTCCGTAGTGCGTTGTGTTGGTTTCGCCAGAACCATAGTAAAAATTCCGTTCTCGAACAATTTCGGGTGCAAGATTCAATGTACGAGCAATCCGATCAACAATATCTTCGATCACGACCATGCCTTGAGGTCCACCGAACCCTCGAAAAGCCGTGTTCGAGACTTTGTTTGTATTTGCGATCGCGCCTCTAACTTCTAAGTTTGGAATATAGTAAGCATTGTCAACGTGCAACATTGCTCGCAACAAGACAGGTGGCGATAAATCTAAGCTCCAGCCTCCATCGGAATAGAGATCCACATCAAGCGCAGTAATTTTTCCAGTCTCAGAAAATCCAACTTGGTAAGTTCCAAGGAAACCATGACGCTTTCCGGTTAAGGTCATATCGTGCGATCGCTTTAATTTCACCCGCACCGGACGACCTGTTTTGTGAGCCGTAATTGCTGCGATCGAGGCATAAGGATTCGCTTGTGATTCCTTTCCACCAAATCCGCCACCCATCCGAATACAAGTGACAATCACTCGATTTGAGGGCAATCCTAACGCCTGAGCAACAATGATTTGAGTTTCGGTCGGGTGCTGAGTTGAAGAATAAACTTGATAGTTCCCTTCGCCATCTGGAATCACCCAAGTCGCTTGCGTTTCAAGATAAAAATGGTCTTGACCATTCATTGAAACTTCGCCGCTGAGAGTAAAAGCAGAGGACGATAGAGCGCTTTGAATATCACCGCGTTTAATTGTAGGTAGCTTGGAATGGAAGCTATCTTTTGCGATCGCATCTTTAATACTCAATATCGGCTCAAGCGGTTCATAGTCCACTTTCACTTTAGAAGCTGCTTCCCGCGCTGCATCCTCGGTTTCGCCTACTGTCCAGACAACTGCTTGCCCCCAATAGCTAATCTCCTCAGTGGGTAATAAAATCTCATCATGAACAATCACGCCTGTATTGTTTAAACCTGGAACATCATCAGCAGTGATAACTGTGACAAATCCATCAACTTCTGAAGCTTCAGAACAATCAATTTTGTGAATCTTTGCTTTGGCACAAGGAACCATTACCGGATAAACAGAAAGCATTCCCGCAGGTAAACGCTGCTCATCGGTGTAGATGGCTTTTCCAGTCACGTGGAGTTCTGCGCTTTCGTGCGATCGACGTTTACCGACACTCATGATTCGCCCTCCATTTCTACAAAGAATTTCTCAAATAGATTTGCAACTAATAGCTTTCGATAGTCAGCACTGCCGCGCAGGTCAGTTAACGGTGTAAAGGCTTCTCTTAAAAGCGGTTTAATTCGTTGAACCGTTTCAATTGTCCAAGATTGACCGATCAAAGTGTTTTCAATGTCGATCGCTCTTACAGGTGTTGCTGCAACTCCGCCATATCCCAATCGTGCATGAACAATCGTGTTATTTGCATCCAGATCAATCACAAACGATGCAGCCACAATGCTAATGTCATCTGTTCCACGTTTTCCAATCTTGTAAGACTGACTCAAGCGTTTGGCAGCACCTTCAGCAATATCCTTTGAGATTGTCACTGAAACAATGATTTCGCCAGGATTGAGATCGGTTTGACGATAGCCTTTGAAGAAATCAATTAATGGGATTGTTCTGGTTCCGGTCAAATGCGCGATCGATAGTTCCGCATCCAATGACAACAACACCGGAGGAAGATCACCAATCGGTGAAGCCGTTCCGATATTTCCGCCGATCGTGGCTCGATTTCTCACTTGTTTAGCAGCGAACCAATGTAGCATTTCATCGAGATTTGGAAAAATGCCGTGTAAGTTCGTTTCAATAGTATGGAGCGGAACAGCAGCACCGATTGTTACTCGATCGTTGGTTTGTTCAATTTGTCGAAGTTCCGCCACACCTTCCAACGAAATCAAAATTGGAAAGGTCTGCCTGTGATGGCTCATTTCCAAACCCAAATCAGTTGCGCCCGCGACCAAGGTTGCTTCTGGATGTTGCTGCAATAGTTCCAACGCTTCTGATAGTTGGGTTGGGCGATAAAATTGCTGTTCCTGATTCGAGTAAGTAACTGAACTGAGATCTAATTCTGCTTGCTTTAATCGTTCTGAGAAATGATCGGAAGGTTCAGCACCCGTAACCATTTGGGCGGCTCGTCGAATTGGAATGTAGCCTGTACAGCGACATAGATTTCCTTCGACAGTGTAATCATCAACTTTGCCTGTGTAGTAATCTGCAAACAAACTCATGATGAATCCGGGCGTACAGTAACCGCATTGAGATCCACCCGTTTCTACCATTGCGGCTTGAACCGGATGAAGCTTCCCATTCGCAATTCCTTCGACGGTGACGATTTCCCGACCCGCGATCGCGCCCATCGGAATCAAACAGCTATTCACCGCTTGATACGTTGGATTGCCTCCTGGATCACGAGAGACGATCGCAACCGTACAAGCTCCACAATCCCCATCTCCGCAGCCTTCTTTGGTTCCAGTCCGTCTAGATTGCTGGAGATATTGAAGGAGAGTCATCGAAGGCGACACATTTTTGAGCGTAATGCGATCGCCATTCAGAGTGAGACACAATCGATTCTCGAACGCCTGAGTCATCATGAGTTACTAAAAGAAAATTAAACAGTGGCAACTCTCGCTTTGTAAGCTGCCCAACCTCCATAAGTATTAGAAATGTCGGGCAAATTGTACTCGTCAATCAGTGCCTTGGGATACAAGAACGCAGTTGCGGTTTCGTCATTGTCCAAATGCACCTCAACCGGATACATATTGGGTGGCTCATTAGCAGCGAGATAATCGAACTGTTCTTGTGTCATTTCGTACACCTCACCCGGAATTGAGATCCCACCCGACTCAGTTTCGTAAATCGCTGGATGCCAATCTTCTCCCGCCACGTGCAACCGATAGCGCGGTTGAGTTGCAGCCGATCGAACAAATTCTGCTCCCTGTAGATTTTGGTGGTCGGGCTGTCCACGCAGAGCAGAACCACAAATAAATACACGCCGATTTCCGGGGTTCACTTTGCTCGTCACGATACCAATGCTCCTTCTGTAATGTTATAGAACTTTGAGAGGAACGATCCGATCGAATCGATTCCATCCGAGCAACTCTCCATTTTGACAGCCTTGTGCCGTCTGGATTTTCGGATCTTTTCCAGGGTGCGATTACAACGATCGCGCCATAAATCTCTCTCAATGGTGACTGCTAGATCTACCTGTATACAGTATTCTTAAATTCTGTGACAATCAAGATATACCGCAGCATTGCTTGAGAGTCCGCTCAGTTTCTAGGGGGAATGGGTTATGTATCGCTTAAAAGTTGTGGTAATTGGTGCGGGAATTGGGGGTCTGACGGCTGCGATCGCACTTTCTCAAGCGGGCTATGAAGTCGAAGTCTACGAACGCGCTCAAGAACTTCGTCCCCGTGGTGCAGGAATTTCGCTCTGGTCGAATGGTGTCAAAGTCCTGAATCGCTTTGGATTGGGAGAGAAAATCGCCGCGATCGGCGGTCAGATGAATCAGATGCAGTATCTCGGCTTTCAGGGCGAAGTTCTAAACCAAATTCACCTCCAGCCTTTGATCGAGGAAGTCGGGCAGCGTCCTTATCCGGTCGCACGAGCCGACTTACAAGCGATGCTGTTAGAAGCGTTTCCTGGAACTGTGAATTTGGGATATCGCTGTGTTGGAGTCGAAGAACACGGGGATCAAGTGACAGCGACGTTTGACAATGGACATCAAGCGACTGGCGATTTAGTCATTGCAGCCGATGGAGTTCGATCGACATTACGTGAATATGTCCTCGAACACGAAGTCCATCCAACGTATCGCGATTATGTGAACTGGAATGGCTTGGTCGAATTCGATGAAGTGATTACTCCCCCGAATACCTGGACGATTTACGTCGGCAATCATCAACGCGCTTCAATGATGCCTGTCGGGGGAAATCGCTTGTATTTCTTCTTCGATGTGCCCTTGCCGATCGGAACGAGTGCGCCACCAGAATTAATTCGATCGGAACTGGTCGAACATTTCAAAGGATGGGCAGAACCCGTTCAAACTTTGATTCAGCGGATTGATCCTGAAAAAACGAATCGCTTGGAGATTTCCGATGTGGGACCTGTCGATCGAATGGTGCGCGGTCGAGTTGCCCTCCTCGGTGATGCCGCTCATGCGACTTGTCCTGATCTCGGTCAAGGAGGCTGTCAGGCGCTCGAAGATGTCTATATGCTGACCCATTTTCTAATGACTACCAATATCAGCGTTCAAGATGCCCTGAAGCGATACGAGAAGGCGCGGAAAGATCGCACCAGTTCGATCGTCAAGAAAGCCCGCAGTCGTGCCGAAATGATCCACGGAAAAGATCCTGAACTCACCGCCCAATGGTACGACCAACTGCGAACAGAATCGCCCAGTGATGTCACCAGCGCGATCGCGAAAACCATTTTGACAGGACCGATGCACTGATGCCTTATTCGCTCTCACAACTCAATCAGATGGATCAATCCACCTTTACAAAAGCATTAGGCGAGATCTTTGAACAAACTCCAACGATCGTTTCTCAAGCTTGGGAGCAGCGACCGTTTACTGATGTCGATGATCTTCATCAAAAAATGTTGACGGTTGTGAATTCAATGAGCAATGAGCAACAGTTAGCTCTGATTCGTGCCCATCCGGATCTAGGCAGCAAAGCAAAAATGGCGGAAGCATCCATTCAAGAGCAAGCTGGAGCCGGACTCGATCGCTTATCTCCCGAAGAATACGATCGCTTTCACCGACTGAATGATCAGTACAAATCTCAATTCGGGTTTCCTTTCATTATTGCTGTGAAAAACCACACCAAATCCAGCATTCTCGAAGCGTTTGAAACCCGACTTCAACATTCCCAACCCGACGAAATGCGTCAAGCGATCTCTGAAATTTCCCAGATTGCTTACTTTCGACTCTTACAACAGGTGAACGTATGACAATGACTCCCGTATCCTTAACTACTGCACGTTTGACGATCAATAGCGATCGCTTAAATCAGAGTATTGTTGACCTCGCCTCGATCGGCAAACTCGAAAACGGTGGAGTCTGCCGAATTGCTTTTACCGATGTTGATTTGCAAGCCAGAAATCAAGTTCAAGCCTGGATGGAAGACGCAGGCATGACCACTCGAATTGATGCGGCTGGAAATGTGATCGGACGCTACGAAGGCAAGTTTCCGAATGCGCCCGTATTGGCAACTGGATCGCACATTGATACGGTTCCGGTTGGTGGTGCATTTGATGGCTGTTTGGGCGTATTAGCCGGAATTGAAGTGGTTCGGACGCTGAGAGAAAATAACATTCGGTTGGATCATTCGATCGAAGTGATTATCTTCAGTGACGAAGAACGATCGGTGATTGGCAGTAAAGCGATCGCGGGTGAAGTTCACGAAGATCCCGCTTACTATGTCCGCTTAGACGGGACACCGATTCAAGACTGTTTGGCAAAAGTGGGCGGCGATTGGTCAAAGATTACTACCGCAAAACGGAGTGATATTGCTGCTTTTGTCGAATTACACGTCGAACAAGGTGGCGTATTAGAACATGCAAAATTGCCGATCGGAGTTGTGAGCGGTGTCGTTGGTCAGTATCGATTCGCGCTCAAGATCAAAGGTCGCCCGAATCATGCAGGAACCACTCCGATGAATATGAGAAAGGATGCTCTAGTTGCTGGCTCACAGATTGTTCTTGCGGTAAATCGAATCGCGGTAGAGACTCCAGGCGATCAGGTTGCAACAGTTGGTTATCTCACTGTTTCTCCGAATGCGACGAATACGGTTCCGGGTGAAGTCGATTTGAGAATTGATTTGCGGGATTTGTCGCAGTCGCATTTAGAAAAATTGGTCGAGCAGTTGAAAACGGAAATTGATGCGATCGCTCAATCCACTGAAACCGAAATCGAGATGCGTCAAACGTTACACATTCTTCCGACGTTGGCAGCACCGGGAATTATGAATGCGATCGAGCAAGTGTGCCAGGAGTTGAAGTTGCGGAATATGCAGCTTCCGAGTCGTGCGGGGCATGATGCTCAAGAGATTGGACGGGTGACGGATATGGGGATGATTTTTATTCCGAGTCAGGCGGGAATTAGTCATTCTGAGGAGGAATATACGTCGCCTGAAGAATGCGCTCAAGGGACGAATGTGTTGCTACAAACGTTTCTGCGATTGGATCAGATGTACGCGCATTAAATGAAGCAAAATGCGATCGAGTTGGTCATTGCAGAGATCTCTCGCCCCCCAGCCCCCAAGTTTGGGGGAGCAAGAGTCTTAAGCCCCCAGAATTGGGGGTTTGGGGGCGACTCCGAGGATGTCCTAATCTAAACTTCTACTGCTCTAAAGTCAGAGCAAGGTCGATCGCTAAAATCCCAATAGCGCCGACGAATTCCGATAATACGTTGCCCAGCGTCGCACCTCTGGACGTTGCTGCCACTGCGATCGCGTCACCCACAACGTAACGACCGGAGCCGCCATTCCGCCATTACGTCCCACCACAATCACCGACACCTGATCCGCCAACAAATCCCGATCGAATCCCCGTTGCGCTGCCGTTCGTGCGACCAATTCCGCCCGACGCACCATTCCTTCATACGTCTCATTGGCAGTGCGATCGAGCATTACCTCCATCCGAGCCGTATAAGCCTGAACGGAGACCGGATTCGCGATCGCTTCGATTCCCCAAACTGAAACACCACATCCAAGCGTAAGTAGACTCAGAACCACCGAAGAACGAAAATTCATAGGAGAAGTCAAAAAACGAACAATACGGGAAAAGTTGTGAATCATGTTAGTTGACGGATAGATTTTTGCTGCAAAAAAGCAGTTTTTTTCTATGATGTGTTTGCGCGAATCTTTCTAAACAGTTGAGGTATCGGGATGAGCAATTATTGGGCGATCGCAGTCGGAATCAATCACTACCAGTTCCTTCAACCTCTTCATTTTGCCCAACCGGATGCCCAATCTCTCTGTGAAAGTCTGGTGAGTGATGCTGGATTTTTACCTGATCATTGCTTACTACTCACCGATACTTCTCCGGATTTACTCGGACATTCCACTGATCCAAATCACGAGAATTTGCAGTATTGGATAAAAGTTATCAAGGAAAAGATTCAGCCCGAAGATGGCTTATGGTGCTACTTCAGCGGCTATGGAATTTGTGTCGATGGTGAAGATTTTCTATTACCAATCGATGCTGATCCCAATCGCGTTAAAGAAACCGGATTCTCGGTTCGTACTCTCTTTCAAACTTTACGATCGCTTCCAACTCAAAAGATTTTTGTCCTGCTCGATTTCAATCGTTCTTCGTCGGTTTCCAATGAGAAAATTGGGTCTCAAACGGCTGCATTATCACGGGAGTATGGCATCCCTACGATGCTTTCTTGCCGTCCAGAACAGTTTTCTCATGAAGCGCCCGCTTACAATCACGGACTCTTTACTCAGGCGTTGTTGGAGGGATTGCGATCGCATCAATGTTCAACGCTGTCTGCTCTCGAAGATTTTCTCAAACTGCGCTTACCAGAACTATGTGATCACAGCGATCGACCGCTACAAGATCCGGTTCTCGTCGTTTCTGATCCCGACCAGCTTTATCAAGTGGTCATGCCTGTGAATTGGGCGGAAACCGATTCTTGGGTGGCAGCAAACTCGAATCCGTTCGCGATCGAAGATGACTTGTATCTCACAAGCGAGAGTGATTCTCCATTCGGTGATTTCATCAATCCGTCCACGATCATGGGCGCAACCGCAGAAGCATCTCAAGAAGAAATTCCCGATCAATTCCGACTTGACCCAGTAGAAATCCATGATCCAGAGCCGATACCAGATCTAACGATTTCTGACCCGGCTCCTGATTTAACAGTTTCTCAGCCAGTTCCCGATCTCACTCTGTCTGATCCGATTCCTGATCCCGCTCCGATTTCTTCTCCGATTCCTCCAGAATCCGACGGTCAGGATCAGATGTTTTGGGAACGGCTTCTATTTGGCGGCAGTGCGATTCTATTGGTCTTACTGCTCGGTGTTTTGTTCCGAAATTGGTCAGCGTTTATGGGCGGACAGCAACAAACTGCGAAGACTCAGATTGCTCCAACAGCAGTGGCATCTCCGAGTCCGACTACCGAATCTTCGACTCAAATTCTGAATGAAGCCCGATCGCTGATCAAGCCCACTCTTGCCTCCGATGCGAGTAGAGCGATCGTCCGCGCCCGTGAAATTCCGCCGAGCGATCCGCTTTATGCTCAGGCACAACAAGACATCGATCGCTGGAGTCGGAATATTCTTGACATTGCCCGCCAAAGAGCCGCACAGAAGCAGTTTCAGCAAGCGATCGCTGCCGCCCAACTCGTGCCCAAAGATCGCCCTGAAGTGTATGCCGAAGCACAAAAAGCAATTCAGCAATGGCGACGATCGCGATAAAAATTCTCTGGCATCTCCCGCTAGACTAGAGAAGAAACAGTCGCGAATCAATCACGAGGAGAAAGAATGATTAGCCCGGATCAAGTTGAGGCAATGATCAAAACAGGATTACCGGATGCTCAAGTTGCGGTCAATAGTCCCGATGGTGAGCATTTTGAAGTCACGGTCATCTCTTCTGAGTTTGCTGGAAAACGGCGCGTTCAACAGCATCAACTCGTCTATGGTGCGGTGAAACAGGCGCTTTCCACCGAGGCAATTCACGCGCTTTCCCTCAACACCTTCACGCCCGAAGAATGGGCGACCAAAAACTAACGTTTACCCCCTCTTAAATCCCTATGTCAGACGCTCAACAACAAATCAAAAACCTGGTTGACACCAACAAAATCATGGTTTTCATGAAGGGCACTAAACTCATGCCCATGTGTGGATTCTCTAACAATGTCGTGCAAATTCTCAACACGCTCGGAGTCCCTTACGAAACCGTAGACGTGCTAGAAAACCCCGAAGTCCGTCAGGGCATCAAAGAATTCTCGAACTGGCCCACGATTCCCCAGGTGTACATCAATGGGGAATTTATTGGCGGTTCGGACATCATGATCGAGATGTACCAGAAAGGCGAACTGCAACAACTCGTAGAAGTCGCACTCGCCTCCTAATTCCAATAAAGAAGGGGCACACACGCGCCCCTTTCTTCTCTATCGGTAATCGGGTTCTGGCATCACGGCATCGAAATTCGACGGATCATAGATGTAGCGAGTTATTTCCTCCTCAAGACGGTTGATTTGGTAGGGTTCCAACACACTCGCGTGTCTGAGGGCAGACAAGTAACCGTCTAAATAGAGCCGCAGATCATCAAAGCGATAGCCACGGTTCCAGAGTTCGACTAGGTTGTCGGAGAGGCGTTGGTAGTAGCGGATCGTCAAAGAATCTTGAAGCATAATGCGATCGACGAGAAGAATAGATGCCGTTTGACATCTGACTCACTTTGGTATTACCTAAGCTTAACATTTCGGCTCACTGTCTCTCGCTTTGTATCGAAAATCTACAGATTGGAATATTCGGAAACGGATCGTAGTACAACCTGAGTCTAGCTGAGTAGCACCCGTTACAAATTGCATCGATAAAGCTCTGATACCCTTATCTCAAGCATTTTGAGGAAATCAGCCCCCGTGGGAGCCATTCACATACAAATCGTTGAAGGAAATCCGCACCTGCGATCGCTGCTCGGATGGCATCTCCAGCAGGCGGGCTACCAAGTGCACCAATCCGCTGATCTGCATCAGGCGCGGGAAGTGTTTTTGCTGCGTCAGCCCAATCTCGTCATTCTCGATGCCGAAATGCCGTCAGGGGGCGGTCTGGAGTTCTGTCGCTGGTTACAACAGCAGCAGTGCTTGATTCTAATGTTGTCGGCACGAACGGCAGAGTCGGATATTGTCGAAGGATTGCGATCGGGTGCGGATGATTATTTAACCAAACCGTTCGGAATGCAGGAATTTCTTGCACGAGTGGAAGCTCTGATGCGTCGGCAACGGATCGCGGCTCCTCCGATCAATCTGGATTTTGGCGATCTGAAGATTGATCTCGTGCATCGTCGCGTGAGATTCAAAGGGGAATTGATCGAGTTAACGCCGCAAGAATTTAGTCTGCTCTATGTGTTGGCGCAGGCGGGGGGATCGGCGTTGAGTCGATCGGAGTTACTTGAACGCGCTTGGCCCGATGAAATTGACAATCCTCGGACGGTCGATACTCATGTGCTGTCGCTGCGGAAAAAGGTTGAGATCGATCCACGTCAGCCGAATTTGATTCAGACCGTTCGCAATGTCGGTTATCGGCTGAATCTAGAGATTTTGAATGCTGCGCTGCCTGCTCCGAATGGTCATGTGAATCGGAGAGCCGCAACCGCTCCGGTGTCTCGGATGGCTTCGGCTCCCCGTCCTCGAATGTAGTAGACCTCCGAATGCCTGGGCGAATTCTATTCGGAGGGCACTCATACAAGAATGCGATCGCATTACCAATTTTCAGAATCATCAGCGTGGAACACGCCCCAAGTTACGGCTTCTTTATCCGGGCAGGTTTCCACACCTTCTGCCATTCCATACGGGTGCATTCCACAGACTAATAAACTATCCCCGTAGTATTGCCCGTGAAAATGGCGGCAACCGACACAAGCTGGATGCTGTTTTAACATCGGTTCAACGGTTTGGGTCACAGGCTGGGTGAACTCTTCGATCGCGCCACCAATTCCAAAATAAGCTTCGAGAATCGGACTGACTAACACGGTAATCGATTGCTCAATTTCATCCACAAATGTTGTGTTGAGTTGCATCGAAACTTCTTCGGAAAACTCAACAAAATCATTCATGGCATCGGTCATATCCTGCGCCACGTCGAGCAAGAATCCTTCAATTTGATCCGCGATCGTGTCAAACATTTCAAACCAATCCTTTTGCCAATCGTTCATAACAGGTATTGCCGGGGAAATTCAGCAGGTTTAGATGACTGAGACGATCGCTCAAATCGACTCATAGGCGTGATCATAACTTGAATGTTCGTGACATAACTGTGAAGGAATCTTACGCTTTTCGTCTGTGAATAAATTAAAGTGCTGCTTTCGTTAGAGGTCGATCGAACAGTTGCGTTGCTAACGTAAAAACAGCTTTCAAGTTTTGCAGGAGACCGAATATGAATCGCGCAGTTGTGTCGCTTTTAGTGATGACGTTGCTGCTAACGTTTGTGCTTTCCCCCTTTTCCGCATTAGCGATGTTGATGCTGTTTCTGTTGGTAGGTGGAATTGCCGGAACGATTAACTCGATGGTGCATTTAGTTGTGCATCACAATCCGCCAGAGCGATCGGATTCTCAGAGAACTTAGATCGATCGGGATCAACGCGATTTAAAGTAGTAAGTGAGCGATCGAGTTTGGTGGCTCACTTAAAGCTGTTTTAAATCCCCGGTACAATCACTTTTTTCCAGCGATACCCCGTGAGTTGATCCCATGAAGCCTTACTTAGCTGCCGCTGTCCAAATGAATAGCTTGCCTGATCTGCAAAAGAATTTGGCGCAAGCAGAAGAATTGATCGATTTAGCTGTTCGACGTGGGGCAGAGTTAATCGGTTTGCCAGAAAATTTTTCGTTTTTAGGAGATGAAGAGGCGAAGATTGCTCAAGCAAACTCGATCGCAGTTGAGAGCGAAAAGTTTCTCAAAACAATGGCGCAACGCTTTCAGGTGACGATTTTGGGCGGCGGCTATCCGGTTCCGGTTGAACAGGGCAAAGTCTACAATACAGCGCTGCTTGTAGCTCCGAATGGTCAAGAACTGGCGCGTTATGAGAAGGTTCACTTATTCGATGTGAATCTCCCGGATGGCAATACTTATCGCGAATCGGCAACGGTGGTCGCAGGTACGAGAGTTCCCCCAATTCATCCGTCTAAAGAGCTTGGCAATATTGGCTTATCGGTTTGCTATGATGTGCGATTTCCAGAACTGTATCGCCAGATGACTCAGATGGGTGCTGAGGTGCTGTTTGTTCCCGCAGCATTCACGGCTCATACCGGGAAGGACCATTGGCAAGTCTTGTTACAGGCAAGAGCGATCGAGAATACGTGTTATGTCATCGCACCCGCACAAACCGGACGGCACAATTCATTGAGACAGTCTCACGGTCACGCGATGATTATTGATCCGTGGGGTGTGATTTTAGCGGATGCAGGGGAAATGCCGGGAGTTGCGATCGCGGAAATTGTTCCAGGTCGATTAGAACAAGTCCGACGACAAATGCCTTCTTTGCAGCATCGCGTGTTTTAGTTGGAAGCGATCGCGCTTCGACCGAATCTTAAGTACAATGAGTTGCAATTCATTGGAGCCGCCATGATTCAGGCACTACGGCAGACGGTGACATTTGATCAATTTATCGAATGGTATCCAGAAAACTCTGAGATGCGCTATGAACTGCATCAAGGAGTGATTGTTGAAGTGCCAAAGCCGCGTGGACCGCATTCTTATGTTGCTGGATTTGTCAGTGGTGAACTGAACTCTGAACTCCGTCAGCTTAACCTGCCTTATGCCATTCCTAGAGAATGTATTGTGCGTTCGGCGGACGGAGGGTCGGGTTACGAACCGGATGGGATTGTTTTGGATAAGCAAGCCACGGCACATGAGCCTCGCTGGAATAAGTCCTCTGTGATCGAGAATGGTGCTTCGATCAAACTGATTCTTGAAGTGGTGAGTACAAACTGGCGGGATGACTATTTCAAGAAATTCGCAGATTATGAAGCACTAGGCATTCAGGAATATTGGATTGTAGACTATGCGGCGATCGGAGGAAGACGATTTCTTGGCAATCCGAAACAGCCTGCCGTGTTCGTCTGTTCTTTGGAGGATGGAGAATACGAGATGAAGGCGTTTCGAGGGGACGATCGCATTGTTTCCCCCACTTTCCCCGAACTCACAGTTACCGCAGCACAAGTCTTTGCAGCACAAGACTAATTTCGTAGTTCTCTAGAAGGACTATGAAGCTTCGATCGCGCCTTTGATTGCAGCAGTGACGATTTTAACGGCAGGGTGATCAACAGCAGCGTCTAGAGCAGCAAATCCAGCTTCTTTGCCAGCATTAATGATTCGGGCTTTTAAAGTGGGATTCTTCTCGATTTCCTCGATCGCTTTGATAGCGACTAAAGTATTGTTGTTTGTGCTATCAGCCGCAGAGATTTGATCCAGGAGCGATTTGATATCTTGGGCTGCTTGAGCAAGGTTTTGGGAATGAACAATTTTGTTTCCTGCGATCGCATCGCCTTGTACTGTTCCAATCTGTTGTTTATTACCTGCTACTTTGTCACCCATTACTTTATCGCCATCAATGCGATCGCCGTTCCAGATTTTGTCATTATTCATGTTTTCTGCCTGTTGATTAGTGTTGTGGATGTGGTTTTCGATCACAATCGGTCGATCACGTTTTGGATAACTACGGAATCTGCGATCGCGCTTTCGGAAAGAGGCAAGGTTGGGATTGAAATCGGGCGAATCAGGTTCACTGAAATAAGGTTCAATTACGCCATCGATTAAGCCACGGACTTGAACATCTTCGCCGCTTTCATGGCATTCGATTTGATAGCGACCGCGATCGAGACAAGTGTAGAGGCGATCGAGCGGAAAGGTGAAGGGAGTTTTGCTGGATTTACAGATGTTGCAATTGCAAGGAATGAGGGTGTCGTAGTTTAAGCGATCGTCGAAGCTGGCGTGAATCTCCTCGAATTGGTGATTAATCACGGTGAGAAAATCGCGGGGGCGGTTGCCAGAGACGCGGATTTGGATTTCGCGATGGGTTTGGTTTTCGAGGATTTCGGCGCGGGCACTGCCATTCGTGAGGACGACTCCCGTTTTCCAGACGAGCGCTTCACCGGGACAGGAGACGTTTTCGATTTGGCGGTGCATTTCGACAATGAAGCGGGTCAGAATACCTTTGGGCATGAAGCCTTGGTAGCGATAACGGAGCGTGAGATTGTGAGTACTGTCCCAAGGGTAGTTTGGGGAGGCAGGACTGAGCAGGTGAGGGGCGATGTAGTAACCGGGACGGCGAGGGATTTCGTAGCAGACTTTGAACTCCTTCATTAGTTGCAGCAGTTCGTGGTGGAGGTTGGCGTATTCGGGACTGCTCCAGATTTCGGCAAGGTCAGAGTTATGGAATTGTCCGAGGTTTTGTTTGACTCGATCGTTGTCTAAGACTTTGTAGACGGCGGCGGTTCCCCAGTTGGGTTTAAGGATGAAGGTGTTGCGAAGGATGGGATCTTTTTGGAAGTGGAGGCAGATGCCGAGACTGTGGAGGAAGCGGCTGAGATCGAGCATTTCGCTCCGCTCGGTGATTCCGTGGCGGCGGCAGGTGGCTTCGTAGTCGGTGAGGGGGATGTAGTTGCGGTTGTCGTTTTCGAGGCTGTGGCGGACGTTGAGCCATCTGTTGGGGAAGGGGAGTCCGTCACCGAGCAGGTCTTCGAGGGCGCGTTGGATGGTTTTGCGGAGGTCGGAGAGTCCGCGATTGTCGGCGAGGTTGATGGGGGTGGGGAAGCTGAGTTTATCGAATTCGGCGCGGAGTTCTCGTAGGTTGAGGGTGCAGGTGCGGTTTTGTTTTTCGTTTTGGATGAGGAGGACGGGGCTGTTGTCGCTGAGGAGGCGAACGATGTTGAGCCAGTAGGGGTGATCGGTGTCTTCTTTGCGGCTGTCAGCGACGAGGAGATAGAGAGATCGATCGGTGAGGAAGAATTGGTGGGTTTGGTGGTAGATTTCTTGTCCGCCGAAGTCCCAGATATTGATGCAGTAGTCTTTGCCGTTTGTACCTTGAAATTCCCATTTGAGAATGTCGATGCCTTGGGTGGAGGTATCCTCGGTTTCGGGGGTGAGTTCGTAGTCGGGGTCTAGCAGCTTTTGGGCAAGGCTGGTTTTTCCGGCTCCACCTTCACCGACGATGAGGAGTTTGGCTTCGTGGAGGTGGGTCGTTTGGTTGGGGTCGCGGACGGTGAAGTAGTAGTCGAGAATCGGCTTTGCGGCTGGCAGTCCGTATGTTTCTGGTGGGTCTAAAATGTCTCTTGGAATGCTAAGTGGATTGCCACGCAGATCAAGTTCTTCTAGCTCAGAAAGTGATGTGATGGATGAAGGGATTTCTGTGATTCGGTTGCCAAAGAGGTCAAGCGTGGTGAGATTTGTCAGTTGGGCGATCATATCCGGAATGACCGTTAGTTGGTTGCTAGAGAGGGAAAGCGTGGTGAGATTTGTTAGTCGAGCGATCGCATCCGGGATGACCGTCAGTTGGTTGTTAAGGAGGTCAAGCGTGGTGAGATTTGTCAGTTGGGCGATCGCATCTGGGATGACCGTCAGTTGGTTCCTAGAGAGGGAAAGCGTGGTGAGATTCGTCAGTTGAGTGATCGCATCCGGAATGACCGCAAGTTGATTGTTATAGAGGTCAAGCTTGGTGAGATTTGTTAGTCGAGCGATCGCATTCGGAATGACCGTCAGTTGGTTCCTAGAGAGGTCAAGCTTGGTGAGATTTGTTAGTCGAGCGATCGCATCCGGAATGACCGTCAGTTCATTGCCAAAGAGGGAAAGTTCAGTGAGATTTATTAGTTGAGTGATCGCATCCGGGATGACCGTCAGTTGGTTGTTAAGGAGGTCAAGCGTGGTGAGATTTGTTAGTTGGGCGATCGCATCCGGAATGACCGTTAGTTGGTTCCTAGAGAGGGAAAGCGTGGTGAGATTTGTTAGTCGAGCGATTACATCTGGGATGACCGTCAGTTGGTTCCTATAGAAGGAAAGCTCGGTGAGATTCGTCAGTTGAGCGATCGCATCCGGGATGACCGTCAGTTGGTTCCTAGAGAGGTCAAGCGTGGTGAGATTTGTTAGTTGAGCGATCGCATCTGGGATGACCGTCAGTCGGTTTCCAGAGAGATGAAGCGTGGTGAGATTTGTTAGTTGAGCGATCGTATCCGGGATGACCGTCAGTTGGTTGCTAGAGAGGAAAAGCGTGGTGAGATTTGTTAGTTGAGCGATCGCATCTGGGATGACCGTCAGTCGGTTTCCAGAGAGATGAAGCGTGGTGAGATTTGTTAGTTGAGCGATCGCATCCGGGATGACCGTCAGTTGGTTGAAAGAGAGGTAAAGCGTGGTGAGATTCGTCAGTTGAGCGATCGCATCCGGGATGACCGTCAGTTGGTTGAAAGAGAGGTAAAGCGTGGTGAGATTCGTCAGTTGGGCGATCGCATCCGGGATGACCGTCAGTTGGTTGTCAAAAAGATTAAGTGACTTTAACCCTGTCAGTTTCCCAATTTCCAATGGCAAAGACTCTAGCCCCTTTCCCGACAGATCAAGCTCTTCCCAGCCTTCCGCCGCCGCTTGGTCAATCAGCTTCAAGAGTTCATCATGCGTCATCGATTGCGACATAGGGACTAGCAAAAAGAGGAACTGCGTCGATTTCTTACAGAAATAACACAGGATTCGCTTCGATGCTTTGGATTACGGAAAATGTTTAGTTCTTTGTGGTACTCAGCGCAAGTGTCTTGGACGCACTCAACGACCTTCCACGCTGAGAGTTTTGGAAAGTACGCTTCGGGATCAAGAGCGCAATTTGTCAAACTCTCCAGTGCTACACTAAAGGCAAATCATCATAATTGTTCAGACAATGAACATTACTCTCACTCCCGAACAAGCCCAAATCATTCAACAGAAGTTGCAAAGTGGACGTTATCAAACTCTTGATGATCTTCTCGCACAAGCCTTTCAACTTCTCGACGACTGGGAGGAGCAAAGTTTAACTGAAGATCCCGCCTGGATCGAATCGACTCGCCAAAAAGTAGATGCTGCGATTCAATCCTTGGAGCAAAACGGCGGTACAGATGGAGAAACTGCGGTCAATCAACTTCTTAATAAGTTTCGACAGGCGCGGCAGAGTCCAGAATGAGTCAATATGTTATTTCCGATGAAGCAATTTGGGATCTCAACGATATCTCTGATTACTTCTTACAAACCAATGTGGAAGCAGGCGAACAGTTCCTCATCGCCTTCAATACAAAATGTCAGCAACTCGTGAGCTTTCCCAACATCGGACGGAGTTATGCTCACATTCGTCCTGATCTACGTGGGTTAGCATTACGTGGCTTTATTATTCTGTACCGAGTGAGTGAAATAAACGGGTTGGTCAGAATCGAAATTTTGAGAGTTGTCAGCGGACGACGAAATTTAGAAGCCCTGTTCTAGGCAGCAATCAGAGTCGTGCGATCGTCACTCAACTCCCGCTCGTTAGCGCAGATTCTAAGTTCGATCGATATCCAATTGATAGAATATGCTGCTCCTCTCAACAACGTCTCTTGTCTATTCGTCTGGTCACGATCGCGCTAAATCCAACTGAGGGGTCACAACCCTCTGCACACTGCTTGTAATATTTATCACATTGGGAGAGTCCTTTTATTCTCGATAGACTCAGATGACTATTAGCGCCACCCTTTCTCAAGCCGATCGAGACGCGATCGCACAAGCCATCACCACGATCCAAAAGCATCTCCCTTTTCTAATCGATTTAGTTGCGGAAGAACGCTCATCGCTGCCGAAACTCAGCCCTAAATCGCGATCGTTCGTCAGCACTGCCCTGAATCTTGCCAGTCACAATCCCGACTTTTTACCGCGATCGTTTGATGTCGAGGAAATGCGGCAAGACCTGGAACTGTTTCAAGATCTCAACCAAATTTTGATGAGCCTGACTCAGCTTCATGACATGGTAGACGATACCTGTATGCTCGTCGGCAGTCAAACCTATACGGCAGCATTAACCGTCTATGACTATGCCAAGAAAAGCGGCATGAATGCGAATGGCATGGAGCCGATCGTGGCTGAGATGCGAGAACACTTCCGTCGATCGCGCAAATCGAAGCCATCCGAGGAGAAGAGCGCAACCGTCTCGCTCAATTAACGGTCATCATTCCACTCGTGACCAGCAGAGGAGCATCGTCATGATGCTCCTTTTCTGTGGCAAGCTCCTTGAATCCAAGTTGGAGCAGCCACGATCGGGGAAGAAGGCACGATCCATTCCTCTCAAAGCTCGATCGTTGTCCGTTGAAGCAGCAACGATCGGGGAAGAAGGCACAATCAATTCTCGTCTGAGTGGCAAGCATGAAGCAGGAAGGCACGATCGTTGCCTGTTAACGCTCGATCACAAGCAACGATCGCAGAAAATGACCTGCATCCGGGAGCGATCCTTGCCAAGTTCGGATGATCCGTTTAAGCGGACAAGCTTTGTTATCTTGATTTCGCTTCAATTGCGAGCAAATCCTGCTCCAATTCCACGCTCTGGATCACGGAGTTGAATTCGCTTTGGGATCTGCGGTTTCGGAACACAAGGAATCTCAGTTGCCCAGCAGTGAACTCCTTCATTGGGAACATTGATTACGATATTATTGACCGCAATTTGAGATGTAGGAAGGCTCGATCGAGCAGGCGGTAACAAGAGTTCTGCAACTGAATGTGAATGAAGGTAGTTGAACAATAGGATTGTAGTTAGAAAAATTGGAACGACTAGAACAGTTTGGGGCAGTTTGGCGATTTTTAGCTTGATTTGAGATCGACAATATATCGCCAACCAAAGGATCGGCAACATTGATAAGTACGTAATCCAAAATCGCGTTAGGGGCGAAGTTAGAAAGAAAAAAGTAATTCCCGCGATCGCTAATCCTGCAATCCATTCTGAACCGAGTGGACGTTTACGAATGCTGAATAAGCCAATCAAAGAAACGATCGAAGCCAATAGCAAACTCGCGACAATTTTGGGGTTCCCGATAAAGTCCTCAAACCATCGCCATCGCTGCTGGATTTCAGAGACTAGACCCGATGAGTTGGATTGATATTCAGGTATCCATTGGTGCGTTCTGCTGGCGATCTGTTGAACAGCTTCACGATCGGGAGTCCAAGGTAAATCGAAACACAGCTTTGTAGAAGGATATAGGGGACATCCAGAAACAATCACGCCATGAATTAATACAGGAGAAAGCAATCCTACTAAAATTACTAAGCTGAGTAGCAAATGCTTGAGGTTTAACTGTTTATTCAGAAGATAGAATACGCCTGTGACTGCAACCAATGGGAGTGCGATTAGTTTGAATGTGAAGGCTCCACCTGCCAAGATGACTGGAAGGAGGCGGTTTTGGGGTGCAGATCTTTGTTCGGATTCTGCGATCGCGATCATCGACCAAGCGATCGTGCCTGTGATGAACAAGACGGGAATATCTGGAGACGGTGAAACAAAGATCTCCGCTAAGATGTGATTCCATTGGACAATGGTCGGCAACAGGATGATCGAGAAGCAAACGATAAACCAGTCACAGAGTTTAGCTTGCGATCGAGCAATATAAAACAAACCCATACCACAGTGCAAGATAGCCAGCAACAAAGCAAATCCATTCGCGATCGCTAGAACTCGCCCTTCTAAGCTAACTGCATTCAAAGGAGCCGCAAACGCAAACCAGGACGATGTAAAGCCCAAATGGTTAAACAATAAAGCAAGCCCTGGAACTGCACCAAATTTACCAAACCATTGAATGACTTGAGCATGATAGTATCCTGAATCCATCCAAGTGACAGGCTGCATGATAAAGGCTGCAATCCCAACTAAAAGCATCAACAGTAGAGGGATTTGCTTGGGATGCAGTTGAGTGAAAAGCTGGACTAGCTCCGATCGTGCTGATTTGAATGATAGACCACAAAAGATTGCTGCTAGTATGATTCCGGTGAGTGGGGATAAGGGGAGAAACCAAGAGGTAACTAATAACGCGATCGACATCACGATCACGCCCAACCACAGAGATAAAACTGCTCGATCGCCCATTCGATCAAAACAACTAACTCTCAATCCCTTCAGAATTCCTGTACCGATGATGCCGCAAACAATCAATAAGATTAACCAGACTACAATAAAATAAAACATCGATCATTCTCCTGCACTCCAGACTTGTTCACCTGAGTTTCTTCTTTGTTGCCAGCGTTCGAGAAAGAATCCGTATACATTCGCAACTTGGGAAACAAAGAGTAGCATCGATAGCAGAATTGGCGGTTGTGTCGATCGACAAACAAACGGATAAGTTAAGAGCTTCCAGTAGAATTTCAGCGGTTCGACTTTGATCGATTCTTGTTGCCGCTCGGCGCGAATTTGGTGAAAACAATAAGCTCCACGTCCATAGTTCAAATGTTGCCGCCAGAATTTAGCAAGAGTCAAACTGTGAGCATGAGCAATCTGGGCATCTGGCGCATAGAGTAATGGATAGCCTTGAGCCAACCAACGATCGCAGAATTCTCGATCTTCACCCGCAGCGAGTGGGAATCCGGTGTGAAATCCGCCCAAAGCTCGAAAGCGATCGCGCAACATTGCGAAGTTGTTCGAGGCAAAGAAGCTTGCTCGATTCGGATCGCGATTGTAGTACTCGTAAAGATAGTCAATCAGAATTTGGCTCGCAGTGGAAAAAACATTGTGTGGCAGTGCATTCAAAGTTTTTCCACCGATTAATCCTTGCTCTGAACAATGAGATTCTAGAACACTGAGATAGTTCGGAAGCATCGAACAATCATCATCGGTGAAGACTAGAAATTGTCCTTTTGCGTGACTTGCTCCAGTATTTCGAGCGCTGGCAGGTCCAGCATTGTCTTGATCGATCACACTGAGATTCAAAAATTGAAAAGGCTCAATGTTCGGACTCACACCGCCATCATTGACCACAATCACCTCAAAGCGATCGCGGGGATAGTCCAATCGACTGATCGACTGTAAGCAAGCGAATATCTGAACCGGACGATTAAACGTAGGAATGACGATCGAGAATAAAGGCTGAATCATGATTTCAAGTGACGAATCAGAGCAATTTCCTTAGAAGTGAATTCTCCAAGCAAGAGATAGCAAACAGGAACCAAAAGCGCGATCGCACTTAGATTTAGAAACAACCAAAGTCCGGTTCCTGACCAATGCGCGGATAAGAAATAAATGCCAACACAAACTAATATCGATCGACAAAAGGTTGCCAACGGTGGAACAATTCGCCAAGTAAAATAAACCGCGATCAACGTTGCGATCGCGCTTAGACTAATTATTCCGACCGTCACACTTGCCGCCCCGATCGCGCCCCAACGCGGAATGATGATCCAATGCGCGACACAAACGATCGGCACTAAGGGGAGTGTTAACAAAGCCGTCCATTGCGGTTTGTCCGCAGCAACCAAAGTCACCGATGCTACAGACGTGAGGATTTGAATCAATGCTCCAAAGATCAGCAACGCCAACAATGGAGCCGCTGCAAAGAACTGATTTCCAAAGATAAATCGAACAATCTCTGGAGCCGCACCTGCTACGATCGCCCCTAGCGGCAACACCAAAAACCCCAGTCGCATTGAATTTCGACTCATCTCTTTGGCAGCCCCCAAATCGTCCTCTCGACGAATTCTCCCCAAACTAGACAGCAACACGGGAGCAAACGCCATCGAAAACAGTCCTGGAATCAGCGCCAGATTCTGAGCCGCGCCATAAAATCCAGCTTGTTCAGCAGTTCCGCCCAACGCTTTTAGCAACAGCAAATCAATCTTGGTATAAAGCTGAAGCGCCAGAGAATAGAACGTCATCGGAGCCGCATACGCCCAAAGTTTCCGAGCGGGCATCGGGTTGGGATGAAACAGCGGCAACTGTACATAACGACGAGCCATAAGTAACTCGATCGAGGTTGCCAGCACGCTACCAAGGATCGCTCCCCCGATCGAAAACCCCAAGCTTACAAAGAGCACAATCAACCCTAATCGAGCAATCCATCGACTTGCACCCGCGATCGCTTGCTCTGAAAATCGTCCCAATCCGGTCAAAGTCGTGCGATGGGCACGCGATAGATTGAACAATAAGATCTGGGGCGCAAACAGCCAGAGATAGGGAGCCAGCTTCGGTTCTCCCATTGCACCTGCGATCGGGATTGCCAACAAACAAAGTACGATCGCGGCTCCACTTCCTAACCAGAGATGTTGCCGCAACACAGTCACCATGACAGGCTGCCAATCGTCGCGAGTCTCGCTGATAAACTTAATCGTGGTTCTGGAAAACACAGAGCTAGTTCCCCACTCCACCCAAGTGAGAATCACTGCCGCCAGCGTAAATAATCCATACCCTTCTGGACCAAGCTGACGGCTGAGAAAACCTGCGGTTAACAATCCGGTCGGCAGTAGAACGGCTTCCGCAAGAAAGATCCGCAGCGCTCCACTCAGCATCCGACGGTTAGCAGAAGCCGTGGATTGATTCATCGAGTGGTCTCCAACACAGGCGGCTTCACCTGTTGTGATACCTCTGTGCGCTGACGTTCGATCGCAGCATACCGAGCCGTGAGATAGCGATTTAGCGGTTTTTCAGCCAGAGTTAATACGAAGACCCATCCTTTCTCTAATAAGCTCCCTTTCCAGCCCAAGGCTAATCGACGAGCCAGCGGACGCAGAATCGTATTTTTCCGCCGCCATCCCATAATCTTGTACTTGTGCTGAAAGTATCCATCTTCTGCTAAATCCCATTTCTCTCGCAATCGACTTAGACTGGCTTGCTCCCAAGCATCACTCCACCGCAGCATATAAAAGTGTAGATCCGAGAGTCTTAATGCAGTGCTAGGAACATAGGTCAAAATACAATCAGGTTCATAGTAAATCGTTCCTCCCGCCTGAATCACAGTCATGCAGAAGTCTAGATGTTCCTTGGAATTGAGCAGAGTTTCATCGAGCAGTCCCACTCGTTGAAAGATATCTGTCTGCGCCAACATGCAGTGAAACTCGCAGAGTTCAGTCTGAGTCCGGTGCATTTTGGGTCGCACTTTCTCTACTCGATGTCCCTGCTTGTACATTTTTTCTCGTAATCGTCGTCTTCCTTTGATGTCTACATTGATGTGAACTTCGCCGCCTGCACAATGCACGACTTCATGAACGGGTTCTTCATGACAGACGAGCGGTCCGACGATCGTTGCGTCTGTTTCTTTGGCACAGTGAATCAATGCCTCTAGCCAGCCAGGAGAAACAACCACATCATTGTCAAGGAACACAACATACGGGGTATCGACCAAGCTTAATCCCAGATTCCTAGCGCGGTTGGGATAGAGATAATAGTCTGTGCGAATGATCTGAAATCCCTTCTCTTGAGATTGCCCTTGGAGATAGGTTTGAATGTCTGGAGGAGAGTTGCCGTCTACGTAGACTAATTTGAACGGAACAGTCGTATATTGATAAACGCTTTCCAAGGATTCGCGAGTGTAACTGAAACGCTCACGAGGAACAACGACGATCGTAATTTCAGCCATTAATAAGAAGCCTCCCAATCAGGATTGAAGTGAGCTGAATTCTGTAAAAGCTGCTGATAAAGTTCAATGAATCGATCGACAAATGCCCCTTCACTAAACTGCGAGAGTGCGATCGTGCGTCCCGTGTGTCCCATTTGTTCAGCAAGCTCCCGATTTTGCAAAACCTTCAAGAGTGCTTCTGCCAATGGTTCAACTTCACCTGGAGGCACTAAAAAACCAGTTTGCCCGTCGCGTACAATCTCTGCCAATCCTCCCGCCCGACTCGCAATCACGGCAGTTCCTCGCATCATGGCTTCCGCTGCTACAATTCCAAACGGTTCTGCCCAGCGAGATGGGACAACTTGCACCCAAGCGGTTGAAAAGGCTTGTTCAAGGTCTGAGCGGGAGAGATGACCGAGCAGAGAAACATTCGAGTGCAAATTGAGGGAATAAATCAGTGAAAGAATGCGATCGCGTTCTGCTCCATCTCCTGCAATTAACAATCGAGCTTCTGGAATCTGCTGAACCACTTTGGCAAACGCACTCAATAAGAGATCAATTCCTTTTTCTGGAACTAATCGACCTGCAAAGACAACCGTAGGCGGAGAAGTCAGAGCCGGACGAACCGGACGAACCGGAATCCCATTCCAGACAACCTCGATCGGAGAAATTCCTTGCGAAATCAATTGCTGTTTAACCGCTCCACTATTTGCCACGATCAAGTTAAAGGCATCTCGCCAATGCTGCCATAAGTTCATTTGCAGCATCAGAGCCGACCAATCCCAAACAGGCAAACAGTCCAAACAGGCTTTACCCCAATCGTTTGTACACGCTGTGCCATCGGGGAGCATCTTCGTCCCGATCGGACAAATCGGACGATACCACGCCAGATGATACAAGCTCCGAAAGGGTTTGAGCAGCGGTAGGATCAGCGGAGATAGCTGTGTTAAGAACATGCGGACGTGAACCACATCGGGCTGAAATTCAGCTAACACCTGACGCAATCGCCAAAACGCCCAAGGATTTGCCGTTTGCAGTAAGGTACGATAGCGCGAAGTTGTGCCGAAACAATCATAGTCAGCCTGCATCCCCGTTCCTTCAGCACGAGTTGTAAACAGTCGTGCATCATGTCCCCGCTGACGCAACCCATCCCGCAGCGCTAACATCATCAATTCAGCACCCCCGATCGCGGTTCCATAATCATGTAAAAGCAGCACTTTCATAGAGATGGCTCAGATCTTTGAAGCGGGTTGTTTCTCAGAGTTTGTCTTTTTGGTCATAAACTCTTCGTGGTAAGACCGCTCTGTGTTGACTTCCCATAAATCATGCTCTTCGCCCATCAAGTTACTCGCTGCTAACATTCCGGTCAGCATGGAATGGTCTTGATTGTTATAGCGGTGCATTCCATTCCGCCCGATCGTTTGGAGATTGTCAAAATCTGCGAGATAGTCTTGAATCACTTGAAGATGCTTCCGATAGTGCTGGTCATACACTGGATAAGCTTTGGGCTGACGAATCACAACGCCATCTTCAACATCAGATTCACAAGCAAGACCAAGTTCTGCAATTTCCTTGGTTGCTAAATCTAAGAGTTCTGCATCCGCTAGATTCCAGAGTTCGTCGCCTTCGTTGCAGAAATATTCCATACCCAGACAGGTTTTACTCGGATCAGGAACCATTTCGGGACTCCAGTTTTTGAAGTTCTGAATTCGTCCCACTTTCACACCAGCACTGTGAATGTAAATCCAATTGTCCGGAAATAGAGTCGGCTGATTGATGACGATCGACACAATCATGAAGGCTCTGTAGTTCAAACTATTCGCAGCTTCGATCACTGCATCTGGAGCAGGCGGATCAAGGCGATGAATCAGAGCCGTGACAGGCATACTGGAAATGTAGTGGTCTGCGGTGAGTTCGATGAGATTTCCAGCCTGTTGCACGATCGCGCTCGTAATCTTCTTGCCTTGGCGCTTGAACTGAACTACGCCTGTGTTCAACTGAACTTCGCCACCTTGCTCATCGACTCGCGCTTGGAACTTTTCCCACATCATGCCGGGACCTAATCGCGGATAGTCGAATTCTTTGATCAAGGTTTTCGTGTCGTTACTTCCAAAAAGAGCATTGACGATCGCTTTTTTCAACGACAGTCCTTTAATCCGCTGTGCCGCCCAATCTGCCTGAATTTGGTCGCAAGGAATTCCCCAAACTTTCTCGGTGTAAGTTCTAAAAAAGGCTTGAAAAAGCCGCCCACCAAAGCGATTTGTAACCCATTGCTCCAACGTCTCTTCCACAGGCAAGGGACGAACCTTGATCTTGAAATAGCTCAGAACCATCAAAGCACTGGTCACGATTCCCAGATTTGACAGCGTATCAAAGATTTCCAGTGGATAGTTAAAAAACTTACCTTGATAGTAAATCCGGGACATTCGCGGCACTTTGATAAAATCGTTGCCCAGCACTTCATACCACAAGCGCGTAACTTCCTCGACTTTCGTAAAAAACCGATGTCCTCCAATATCAAAGCGATAGCCTTTATAAGTTTCAGTCCGCGAAATTCCGCCAACCTTATCCGCTTTTTCTAGCACGAGGGGTTTAATTCCACGCTTTACCAGTTCATAAGCCGCAGTCAGTCCAGCAGGACCCGCGCCCACAATGATCACAGGATGATGTTTCACAGATGAATCTCCGAGCTGTTTTCAAATCTACTAAGATGCTTGTGGCAGACGTGACTTGCCCGCTTTGATCAGATTGCGTGAGTAATGCCGAAGGGTTCCGATCGCGAATGCTAATCCGCTGTAGCCGTAGTACAACCAATGCCAAGGAAGGGTCGCGATCGCAAATTTCCATCCTCGCTTTCGAGCAAAAAACCGATAAACAGATAGATTCAGTAGCGTTAAGAACACTGCTGCAATCACGCTCACGATCCAGGCATTAGACCAAACCAAAGACAACGCCAAACTACAAACCAAGCTATAAACCAGCACAACACTGATCCGGTTCGAGGTTTGTAGGTTCAGATCATTGATAAATTGTCGATCGCGATAAATTAACTCTGTCCAAGGCAGTGCCCGACAGAAGAAATCCGTCTTCAGAATCGACCCTGCACCCCAGTGCTTCAAGTGTTTGACCTGAATTTGCTTACAAAGTCGAATTCGATAGCCTGCTTTTTTCAAGCGATAGCCGAGTTCGATATCTTCGATCGACGGTTTCGGGTAGCGTTCATCGAATCCACCGATTGAGAGAAACAGCGATCGACGAATTGCCCCACACGCGCCCCAGAAGGTTGAAGCACTTTCGCTGCCTGTTTGATGGACATAGTGATGCAAGAGATTTCGATACTGAGAGAGAAAGTTTTCTTGTCCTGGTGCATCATCATAAGACCCAATCAAAGCTGCAAGGTTTGGATCATGCTGAAAGACTTGCTGAACTTGAGCAATCACAGCCGGATGAGGCACAACATCAGCATCTATGAAGAACAGAATGTCACCTTGAGCAATTTTGGCTCCTGCATTTCGCGCACAAGCAGGACCGCGATTGATCGGTAATCGAACAATCTTGGCTCCTGAAAGCTCTGCCTGTTGTACATCCGATGAATTTTCGCTCTCTCCATCAATCACGACAATGACTTCTAGAGGTGCTGTAGAGAGGCTGGACACTCCTACTAAACAGTGGTGAAAGTTTTCGCCTCCATTGTGTACGGGGATCACAACAGAGACCATTAGCTCAGGTAAAGATAGCACCGGAGTTGTCTCCAGATCGGGTAAGTTTGCAGACTGGTAATACACCCAAGCGGATAAAGCCTAAATCTAGTAAAAACAATTACTTCAGATTTCAGAGAATCAATGGTTTGTCCGGAGGATTTCGCTCTAACTTGTAACTGAGATCGGCAAGCCTTGAAATAAGCGCACCTGTAGGTCAGATTGAAAGCAGAACTTTCCTGCGTATCTTTACAGATTGTTTATCTCTGAGGATCGAAATCAATCTCGATCGCTCGTTTTTTTAAGTTCAGTAAGCTTCGATCGACAATTTGATGCTCTGCCAATCCTTGAATCGTTTGCGATAAGTAATCCGAACAAGACCCTAGCGCACCTCCAGCCGTTGCGATCGTGGTTGCAACTTGTTCAACTGAGAGATGCGGATCATACATCGGATGAGTAGGATTGATTGTGAACGTAATGGCATCAATGAAAGTGCCTGCTGTCCAGACTTTCACCCAACGAGGAATGTATGCCCCCGCAACCATTTCACGCCTCCACAGTAGCAACAGTTCTGTTGCCAATTGTTCGGGTGCAATTCGATAAGCAATCCCACGACAGCTACCACCGGATTCTAAAGCGAGAACTAACCCCGGATTTTCGGGAGTTCCGCGCCCAACCGGAGTGCGTAGACAGAAGCTACGATGCCAACCGTGGATTTTTCCAGGAATGCGATCGCGATATTCGATAATCGGATTCCAAATCAATGAGCCGTAAGCGAAGATCCAAACATCAGACTGGGGCGGTTTTTGCTGGAGAATTTGGTCGATCGAGGCTTGTAACTCGTCTTCAGTGAGCAGAAAGGATTTTAATTCGGGGAACGCCTGAATCATCTGTTTCAAGGCTCCCGTAACTAGCGCTGCACGAGTCAGTGTCATGCCTTCAATCTCTAAAGAGCGCTTTGATTGTAGCGTCTTGCCAGAGTTGGAATTACACTTCAGAGTGTTGGATTGGACTCGGAAAAGGTTGCCGAAACGTAAATGCAGTGGGAGTTGTTCCATGTTGCCGAAGATGCTCTAAACGAATCTGAGCTTCTTCAACCGTTGGAATCTGTCCAGCTTGAATCCACCATAGAACAAAGGTTGCCTGATCCGATTTCTCAAACCAATCGCGACGAGTTCGCATTGCACGACCATGCTGACTGCGATAAACATAGTCCGAGAGTGCTTCGATCGACTCCCACACCGATAGATTAATCAACCATCGATCGTCCTCATAAGGGCGAATACTCGTTGCCCCGATCGCATCATCGCCAACTAAGCGCCAGATAAAACCCGGAGTGTTGTCTGCGATCGTATTAATCTCTTCTAATTGTTCAACAAAGGTCGCCATGATTGGATCGTGGAGCGGCGCAAGCATTCGAGCAATGTTGAATTGAGCTAGATGATAAGGCTGCATAGGCTTTGCAAACAATGACAGTGTTTACGATAAGCCGCTAAAGTGGTTTTTGGTAGAGCCAGTTTTATTGCAGTTTGGGAGTACCAGTTTGTTGTGGGTATCACTCGATCGAACTTCTGATGTCCCGTTAATTCGACAGATTTATTTGCAATTGCGCGATCGTATTCTCAATGGGCAGCTATCAGCGGGTGAGCGTTTACCTGCCTCGCGGGAATGGGCATTGCATTTAGGCGTATCGCGCAATGTGATTGTTGAAGCGTATGATCAATTGATTGCAGAAGGCTACTTAGAAACTCGTCCAGGTGCGGGAACTTATGTTGCTAAAGGTGCAACGTGGAAGATAGGAACCGTTCAAACAATTTCGTCGATCGAATCTACGATCGATGAAGATTGGATCGATTTTCGATCGGGCATTCCTGCACTAGATCAGTTTCCACAAAAACTATGGGGACAACTGACGCGCCAAGTTTGCACAACCTTGTCTGAACATACACTAAGCTATAGTTCCGCAGAAGGTTTGGCAGAATTGCGGCAAGTTCTTGCACAGTATCTATGGCGCAGTCGAGGCGTTCAGTGTCATCCAGATCAGATTATTGTGACGACTGGAGCAACCCAAGCATTTAATCTGATTGCAAAACTACTGGCAAAACCCGATCGTATGATTGCGATCGAAGATCCAACTGCTCCAGAACTACGATCGATTTACTCAGCCTATAGCAACCTCTATTCAATTCCCGTTGATGAACATGGATTGCAAACGAATCTGCTCCCACACGATCAATTCCCTTGCTTCATTCATGTCACACCTTCGCATCAGTTTCCAATGGGAAGTGTTTTAACGATTCAGCGTCGGATCGCTCTGCTCGAATATGCTCAAGCAACGGATAGCTATGTGCTGGAAGATGATTATGATAGTGAATTTCGCTATGAAGGAACGCCAGTAAGTTCATTGCAAGGATTAGCACCCGATCGTGTAATTTATGTTGGAACATTCAGCAAGATACTGGCTCCCGGTTTGCGATTGGGCTATTTGATTCTGCCTTCAGCACTCATCGATCGAGGTCGAGAACTAAAACGATTCAGTGATCTACATACGACTACCATCGATCAATTGACCTTAGCTTGTTTTATTGCAGACGGACATCTCGAACGACATATCTTACGCATGAAAAAGCTCTATCGCCAGCGTCGTAACTTTCTACGGCAGCACATGACTGAATGTTTCGGCAATGAGGTTCAAATTCTTGGAGACTCAACCGGATTACATTTAGTCGCAGAGTTTACATTGGTTCAATTTACTCCCGAAGTGATTCAACAGTTAAACCAACAGCGAGTTCGGGTGTATCCGATTTCAAACTATGCAAGTTCAGCACGATTAGATCAAATTATGTTGGGGTATGGCAATCTGTCGATCGAAACCATTCGGCAAGGAGTCGATCGATTAAACATTGCACTCAACCAAAATGGAATTGCTGAATGATGAGAAATTTCCTCATTTCAACATCGAAGCTTGTCTTCCACCTAAACGTTGCGAAGTTGCTCCAGGTAATACATTGACGGAAATCGTTGCGTAGCCTCCTTTCTGCTGCCCAATAATAATCAAGCGAATGAAGTCTCCTAAACCTTCGATCAATCGAGCATTTCGCAAGCTTCCACTATCGATCGCACTGAATCCAATCTCTTCCGCTAAAGTCATAACCTTCTGTTTCGCCTGATCATCATCACTTGCAACAAAGACTGAGACTTGATGCGTTCTCAAAGGTTCAGGGGCAAGCTCAAACACTTCTTGCGCCATTGTATTAAAGGCTTTAACAACGATCACATTCGGAACCTGTTCTGCGAGTGTTTCCGCTAATGATTTCGCGATCGGTTCATAAGCAAATCCATCAGGGATGGTTGAATTGTTGGGATCAATTAAAACTTTTCCAGCTAACACTTCCGTAGAAGTCAACACTTCGGCTGGATGAACGCCCCGCACAGAATACAGCAGCACCTCTCCAAATTCTGCGGCTTGATCGTTCGTTCCCCCTTGCGTTCCATGTCTGGCAAATTCTGCGATCGCTTGTCCTTTCTCAGCAGTTCGCGCCCCAAAAAAGACTTCATGTCCCTGTTCTGCCCAGAGAATGCCGAGCGATCTTCCCATATTGCCACTGCCGATAATCCCGATCTTCATTTGAGTTCTCCTAAGTAAGCAGACAGGTCTGTATCGTTTGTAAGTTTAGTAAAACAGACAGGTCTGTATCTTGTCAAGGTATACTCAAGGAAGTCGCGGAAGATCAATATGCCCAAAACCCGAACGGATGCTAGAGAACGAATTTTAGCGATCGCAGATCAGTTGTTTTATCAAGAAGGGATTCGTGCGATCGGAGTCGATACAATTATTGCCAAATCTGAAGTCGCGAAGACGACTTTGTATCGGTACTTTCCGTCAAAAGATGATTTAGTGGTTGCTTATCTAGAAAATAGAAATGCACAGTTTTGGGCGTTGTTTGAAACAGTTGTGCAGCGATCGACGAATCCAGAACAGAAGCTATCAGACATTTTCGGCTGGCTAGACGAATTGCTTGCGAGTGAAACCAATTATGGATGTCCGTTTCTGATGGTCGCGAGTGAATTTCCAGAGCCAGACTATCCAGGGCATCAAGTCGCGATCGCTCATAAAACCAAAATGCGCGATCGATTCACAGAACTTGCAAAAGCACAAGGCATTCAACAAGCAGAAGAACTCAGCACAGGATTGATGCTGCTCGTTGATGGTGCATTTGTTCAGAGACGGTTATATCGATCGCATCAAGTGAACCTTCAACAAGCTGCCACCATTCTGTTACAAGCCTACGAACCGAGAAACATTGCGGAAGCTTAATCGTTTCGGTGCTGAGTTGAGATGAACAGATTAAGATATAGGCTACTGCTTCGTATGCAGCATCGTTCCACTGTGTTCATGGCGCGTTTATGACTGGTATCAACCCTTCTACTCTTCGTCGATTATTGGAATTGCCGCAAATCCCCTCAGTTTGGGAAGGCGATCGACGAGTCTTAACTTCTGGAGCGCCGATCGACCCCGCCTGGTCTGAATCGCCCACACCAGAAGGAGAATGTATTCTCTGGGTCGATGGCTCTCAAGGCATGGTGAGAGCGATGGATGTCGTGCCGATCGAGACGGGGCATGAAGCGATCGTCAGAACGTTACTCCGGGCGATGGAACATCCCCACAATCCCGCGCAACCCGCTCGACCGCAAAAAATCGTGGTGCGCGATCGAGAAACGCTCTTTTATTTAAGAGGCGTTCTCCAAGATTTAGACATCACCCTCGATTACGTTCCAGAATTGCCGCTGATTGATGAGATTTTCCGAGGCTTTCAGGATGCGACAAATTCCCGCCCCCCTGCATTACCGCCCCAATTTGCTGAGGAATTGTTAGCGAAAGCCGATCTACTTTGGGAAGATGCGCCTTGGTCACTGTTGCCCGACCACAAGATTTTAGAAATTGAATTGAATCGGTGGGATTTAGGGTCGGTCTACGCTTCAGTCATGGGGATGTTGGGCATGGAATACGGCGTTTTGCTGTATCGATCGCTCGATTCGCTGAAACAATTTCGTCAGAGAGTGCTTTCAAACGATTCGATGGATCGGATGGAAGAGGCGTTTTTAGCTCAGGACTGTTTGTTTCTCACGTTTGAAACCGAAGACGATGAGGACGACTTCGACGACGACTTGGAAATGATGTCGATCGAGCCTGCCTTAAAACCCGTATTCGGCAACTTGCATCCGTTAGAAGGAATTCGATCGTTTCTCTACGATGAAGAAGCGATGGCGTTTATTGTCGCCCTTGAAGCATTTCACCGATTTATCAGAACGCATCGCCGCAAATTGATGAACGATGCTTTTCCTGCCATCAGTAGTAAATTCAAGATTCCGTCTCCCGAAGGCGATACGATTTCTGTCAAAGTCTCAACCCTGCCTGAAATCGCAGAAGAACTGTATGCGATGGTGGATGACGATGAACCGGAAATCGGGGAAATGCCGATGATTCGGGATGATTTAGTCCCCGAAAATTCCTTTCTGAGCCTCGGAGTCGTGCCTTGGGAAATTGTTGAACAATTGCGATTAGTTTCCGATCATTTTCAACTGGATGCCCCTACCCAAGCAGGCGACGGTTTACCGATTATTTTGATCCAAACTTCCCGCCCAAAAGCCAAACAAATGATCGAAGAAATCGAAGCCTGTAGCGGACTCGGCGGCATTTGTTTTAATCCGGGATCTGACCCATTTATGGGCAGTCGCTATGATTTGGGCTTGCTGCAAACTCAGAACGGCGATTTGCATTTATTCGGTGAGTTTGACGAGGACGATCCGACTCATGTTCAAGCGCGGAAAAAATGGGATCAGCGGTGCAAAAAAACGCAAGGAATCTGCGGCTTACTGATTGCGAAAGGCTTAACGGGAGCGAGTCGGGGCAATCCGAGCCTGAAAGATATGATGGCATTGTATGAAGTACGATCGCTTTCTTCAGATGATCTCGGTTTAGGCTTGTTAGAAAGAAAATTCGCTGTAGATTGGATGTAATTTATGGTTGCTGAAATTAAATCGGATATTATTTATCCAGAAAGTGACGGCAAGCGGATGGCGGAGAACACCCAACAGTTTGAATGGATCGTCCTGATCAAAAAGAATTTAGATCTGATGTTCAGAGACGATCCAAATGTCTTTGTCGCGGGAGATTTACTCTGGTATCCAGTCGAAGGCAAAACGAATATCTGTACGGCTCCCGATGCGATGGTTGTCTTTGGCAGACCCAAAGGCGATCCAATGGGAGTACGAGGCGCGAAGCGAGGATCATACGTTCAGCATCGAGAGGACAACATCCCGCCGCAAGTCGTGTTTGAGATCCTATCGCCAACGAACACACAGCCAGAAATGGATCAGAAGCTCCTGTTTTACAACCAGTACGGAGTCGAAGAATACTATCTCTACAATCCAGATCGAAATCAGTTGCGCGGCTGGCTGCGAAACGAGATCTTTTTGCAGGAAGTCGAGGATTTTTCGGGCTATGTCAGTCCGCGATTAGGCATTCGGTTTGATGTCACTGCAAGCCCGATGGAGCTTTACCGTCCCAATGGCGAGAAGTTCTTGAGTTATGACGAGTTAGACCAACAACTCCAGCAAGAACGTCTCCGGGCGGAACGACTAGCGGAACGATTGCGCCAATTAGGAGTTGATCCAGATCAGATCTAAAAAGGTCGATCGCACTCCACACGATCGACCTTTTTAATCAAAACTGAAACGTTGCCCAATCTGGATTTCGTATATATTCCGCCATGTTGTTGAACTTGCGAAACTCCGCTTGGTGAATCCAAAACTCGTTATCAGGATAGTGCTCTAACCACTCCTGGTGCAGTTCATCAAACGTTTGGCTCAGTCGATCTCGATCCAAATCGGGTGACAATTTCCCGAAATATCCGAGCGTGATATGCGGCGTAAAGTAATATTGCTGCTCAATGCCAATCTCGATCAAATCGGGATTTTGATAAACCGATCGACGCAATTTCAAAATCCGTTCGTATCCCATTTCATCCGTCGTCGCCAGACACACCGAGATCGCACGTGCCATCACCATCAATCCGACTACCTGGAAGCGAATGGCTTGTCCAGTGCTCATCGGTTGACTCTGACGCAAACTACTCGCCACCCGATCGCGCAATCGGTCATCGAACCCCGGAGATTCCGCCGCGTGGAGGTATGCCCCATTCCAGATGAGATCCGCGATCGTCACATGAAAACTCTCAGGTGGAATCGGCGCAAACATCTCATCCCCTAACGTTTCCGCGATCTTTTTCTGATAGCGCTGTAGAGACTCGTAGATGCCTAGATTTTTGCCGTCTTCTGACCCTGGCGGCGTAATCACCGTGTAGCCTGGAAACGGAGTCGGAGTCCATTCGCCATTTGAGCGCTGGAACTTCGGGGATTCTTGGATGTGCTGCACCTGAGACTTGTAAGTGTCTGGAAGCGTCAGCCGCATCACCCGATTGAGGAAAGTTTGATAATTCTCGTCCAATGTGCGATCGCCTCGCGCCGTAAATCGATAAATTAGAAATCCATTCTTAAATCTAACGGTAAAGTGACATCCTACTCCGAGAGATTTAACGATGAATGATTACTCTAAGCTAGGGGAAAGCGGAGTTCGGTATGGGGATTTACTTTTATTGGGGCGAGGATAGTTTTGCGATCGCTCAAGCGGTGAAAGTCTTGAAGCAGAAGACGCTTGACCCGATGTGGGAAAGTTTTAATTTTGATAAATTTTCGCCAGAACAAAGTGATGCGATCGTGCAGGCATTGAATCAAGCGATGACTCCGCCCTTTGGATCGGGGAATCGCTTGGTCTGGCTGGCGGATACGACTTTGGCGCAACGCTGTCCAGAAGAGGTTTTGAGCGAACTCGATCGAACAATTTCCGCTTTGCCTGAAACTACAACGCTTTTGCTCACCAGTCCAACGAAACCGGACGGGCGCTTGAAATCCACGAAATTGCTACAAACTCACGCCACGATTCAAGAATTCTCGCTGATTCCGCCCTGGAAAACGGAACTGATCGCGAAACAAGTTCAGCAAGTCGCTCAAGAATTGGATTTGAAATTGACCTCGAAGGCGATCGGTTACGTCACCGAAGCGGTTGGAAATGATACCCGCCAGCTTTATAGCGAACTCGAAAAGCTGAAAGTTTTTGCAGGCGGCACGAAAAAGCCACTAGATGAGAATGCGATCGCGCCTCTAATCACCGCCAGCACCCAAAGTTCTTTAAAGTTACTCGCCGCAATTCGCCAAGGGAAAACTGCTGAAGCTCTAGAATTGGTGGCGGATCTTCTCCGTCAGAACGAACCAGCGCTAAGAATTGTCAGCACGTTAGTTGGGCAGTTTCGATTGCGATTGTGGATTAAATTAATGCTCGAATCGGGAGAACGCGACGATCGAGAAATTGCCAAAGCTGCGGAGTTGAACAATCCGAAACAGCTTTACTTTCTCAAACAAGAGCTTTTCTCGACTTCAGTGGCGCAGTTGCAGCGAGTTTTGCCGATTTTGCTTGATTTAGAATTTAGCCTAAAGCGGGGAAGTGATGAAACGATCGCGCTTCAGACTAAAACGATCGAACTGTGTCAAATTTTCCAGCGGCGTTAGATTTCGGACTTGTAGATTTTGGCAGGTTCGTTTACCCGCGATTTCGCCCGGAAATGAATCTCCGGGCTAATGGAGGGAACCCCTCTGAAGAGGGCTGAAATTGCGGCTCTAGGGGGCTTCAGCCTCCTTTCTTCCATTAGCCCGGAGCGTTTACCTCCGGGCGGACTGAATCGCAGCGACGAATCCCCATCGATACAAAGGTCTGGGTATATTCTTCGCTAGGGCGCAAATTCGAGAAAAATAATCCCCATTAAACTTCGTCTGGATCAATTCCCATCGATCGCAATCGCTCCGCCAATCGTTGCGCTTTCGCCTCGGCTCCTTCTGCTCGTTGCCGTTCAGTTTCTGCTCGTTGCCGTTCGGTTTCCGCCAGTTCTGCGCCTGTGGGAATCACTTGCCCAGAACGATCGCACCATCGCAACCAGAGCCGCGTGATCTCTTCCTCAAACTGTCCTGACCAAAGCGTAAGACCCAATCCCACCTCTTCGAGCCAAATCGACTGCCCGACCTCAGTGACTCCTTGGGGCGGGGTGAGTTCTGTACATCGACCTGCAAAATTCGACCAAACCCGTAATAGAGCACCATTCATCTCGGTTTCGCCCTGAATTTGTCGGAGCGGATCGAATACTACGTAGTAAGGAATGCGGATTTGAGAATAGAGATCTTTTTTAGCGATCGACTTCCCCTTCTGCTGCGATTTCCGACTTAGAACTAATTCATCGCCTTCCGCATTCGAGACAATTTCAATACAAACCTCTGGCAGCTTGCCAAATTCCCACACGAAATAAGAACGATTTTGTTTTTGAGAAAAGTCTTCCGCACACTGAACATCCAAACTCAGCATGACATCGGGAACGACTGGATCACTTTTCAGCTTATAGAACAGCCCAACATTTGCCGCCACAAAAAACGGGGACGTTAACGCTTTGGAACTGTAGAGCGGTTCAACTAACAGGCGTTGCTGTTTTTCAGATTGAATATTGTCCACGGGCGTATCGTCCTCGATCGTCAAATGGCTAATGTCTAGCTCCGTGACGATTTCTTCTGAATTCAGCAGTTGACCAGTCATCGGCAGTCATCAAACTCGTTATTTCATTATGCTCGAAATCATTACTTCACAGTTCTAAGTCAAAATTTTTCAAAGTTTTTTCCGTGTCCTGGAACTTCTTGCGAGTAAAATAATTCAGATTATTTGTACCTCTCTTGTGTGCTAGTTTTCGGAATGTCACACCGCCTTATGATGATGAACCGTGATTTTTCTTCTCTCTCTCGTTGGCTCGTCAAACGCTCGATCGTGTTAGGCGCATTTTCTTCGATCGCGGTCTTGGCAGGTTGGGCACCTGATTTTTCTGCCCCCACCGTGTCCCAAGCCTTTAATTCTTCCGCGTTCGCTCAAGAGTCCGCTTTTACTCGGTATGTTCGATCGGCAGTTGCGCTCGAACAGCGTCGTCAAGCGCTCCAAACTCAACTTCAACAGGTGACAGGCGGTAATGTTCCGAGCGGCGTTTGCCAAAATATCGGTCAAGTGAACACCAATTCACGCGATCAGGTGCGGAATTTGTGTCAGCAGTTTCGTCAAAGTTTCTACCAAATCTTGGCGGATCAGAAGCCAGCTTTGTCGATCGATGAATTCAATTCGTTCCAAAGTCAGGTGGGCAATCGCCAAATGTGCGAAAAGGTGGCGCAAGAAGCACGTCGTCTTCAGTTAGGCGAAATTAGCTGTAAAGATGCTAAGTAACGATTCGTAGGAACATTCTGTGTTTTTCCAGTAGAATCGTGACGGCGATTTGAGCAGGAACGCGATGAGAAAATTGTATGCTTTGACAACGATCGCGTTTCTGCTCGGTTGCGGGACGAGTTTAGAGATCCAAACGGAACCGCCCAAGATTGCTTTACAGCCTGTTTCTTCGATCACACTTGTGCCCCCGGAACCATTATCTAAGCCGGATCGGAAGATTTTTCAAAAGATTACGGAATTAGCGATCGAGCAAAATTGGCATCGTCGATCGCTTGGAGAAGTAACTCAAGCTATCTCAGAAGAGTTTCTAGGAACGCCTTACGCAGAGGGATTACTCGATCGATCAAAAAACGAAACGCTTTTTACATCGTTGCGAGAATTCGATTGTGTGCTGTTTGTGGAAACGGTTCTTGCAATGGCGCGTGGAATTGTTAATCAAGATTATTCATCCAGCAGTTTCACAAAACATCTACAACAGCAACGATACGAGAACGGAGAAATTAACGGCTACTGTAGTCGATTGCATTATTTCTCTTATTGGATCGAAGATAATCAACGGCGCGGGATTGTTACTGATATTACGAAAGAATTGGGTGGAATATCGCTCGGTAAAACGCTTAATTTCATGAGTACGAATTGGAAGAAATATCCGAAATTGGTCGCGAGTGAGAAAGAGCATCAGTGCATCGAGCAAATGGAAGCGCGATTGAATGCGACAACGGTAAATTACATTCCGACGAATCAGATTCGGAGTCGGTATCGTGAATTGAAATCTGGGGATATTTTAGCGATCGCAACTCGTGTTCCTGGTTTGGATGTGACTCATACCGGATTCGTTTACCGCAGTCCAAACGGCGAAGTTGGCATCATTCACGCGGCTCCGGGTCGAGGAGTGAAGATCTCTCCAGATTTAGAGACTTATTTGAATCGGGTGGAAGATGCGATCGGGGTTATCGTCGCCCGTCCAAATTAGTTCGATTTCGCTGCCAAGCAAAGTAGCTCTCTTGTAAATCTTGTGCAGAATAATTTCGCCGTAACTTGCGATATTCGTGAGCCGCATTTCTGAATATTTCTGAGAATGCTGGAGACGCATAAGAAAAACGATCGAAGTATTGCACTTTCAAATTCTCAGAGATTGCGATCGACATCAGATGAATCAATTCTGTGGCTCTTTCTCCAACAATATGCGCTCCTAAAATCTGACCATTGCGCCGCACAATCAGTTTAAACAGTCCGGTAGTTGCTCCGGTGATTTGTGCCTGCATTAAAGTGTTAAACGGCAAACGCAAAATCATTACATCGCGACGATAACGGCGAATCGCCTGAGTTTCAGTCAGTCCAATCCACGCAAATTCTGGATCAGTTGCAACAGATTGAACAACGCGATCGTAATCGACTTTGAAAATCGGCAGCGATGATAAATTCTTCAGAACAATATCCGTTTGATAACGTGCGATCGATTGGATCGGATGAGTGATCCAATAAACACGCGGATGATTCGTTTGTAAGCGATCGTTGAGTTGGATCGGTGAATCAATTTCTAATGCTTGCAGATTCATACTAGAAACGTTCTGCTGCCATCCTGCCGCGATAAAAAGCTCATCGGCTTCGATCGTATAATTCTCAATGTCGATTAATTTCCGATTCCCGTTTTGCCGCACATCTCGGATATGCAGCGCATTAATAATTCGGATTCCCTCAGCTTCGAGCGCAGATTGAACCAGGAAAGCCGTTTCCAAATCAGCGATCGATAACAAGTGCGGCTGTCGAATTAACATCGTCACTTGTGCGCCCAATCGCGAATACAACTGAGCAAATTCAACCCCGATCGCATCATCGCCAATCATCACGAGCGATTCTGGAATTCTCGTAATCGCAGAATTCGGAGTGAGAAATTCAACGCCTGAAGCACTCACCATTTCGGACACGATCGGCGTGTAATCAGTTGCGATTAGATAAGAACGCGATCGCAGAATTCGACCTTTCACCGTAAATCCAGTCTGAGGCTTGCGACAGAATTCACCTGCACCGGAAACGAACTCAATTCCTAACGCTTCTAATCTGGCTCGATCGTAATATTCCTGATGAGATTGAGCGATCGCATCTGTATATCGATTCACCGAATCTAACCGGAGTTTCACATCCGAATCGAAGCACGATCGAGAACTTTGATCAATTATTTTTGCAAACTGAGAAAGCACAGTTCCGCGTGAAATCTTCGGCTGACAATCTTGCTCTACCAGAGCGACCCTTGCCCGTTTTCGAGCCGCTTCGATTGCCGCATAAATTCCCGTTTCTGAGTATCCAATAATTACGAAATCGTAGTCAGCAGGCATGAATTAAGCCCATCAATTAAACGCTGATTTTCCGCAGGTAAGCGAACCGCCACTCGAAAATAGCGATCGCCCAATTCCGCAAAACTCAGGCAATCTCGAATAAGAATCTTATCGTGTTCTAGTAATTGTTTCTGTAATTGCGGGACGGAACGTTCAGATTGAACCAGAAAATAGTTCGCGACACCCGGAAGCGGTGACAGTCCCGGAATCGCTTTTAATCTCTCAAAAAGCTGCGATCGAGCCGAATTTAGCCACTCGAACGTTTGCTTTTGAAACTCATAATCTTGTAAAACCGCTTCAGCCGCCGCCGCCGCCAAAGTATTCACCGACCACGGATCGCGCCGTTGTTGCCAAGTTTTAATCCGATCGGGATGAGCGATCGCATATCCAAACCGCAATCCCGGTAGCGCATAGAACTTAGTCAGCGATCGTAAAATCACCAAATTCGGATAGTTCTCGACTTCGGAAATTAGACTCTGCTCCTGATCCGGCGATAAGAAGTCCATAAACGCCTCATCCACCACGACCAGCGCAAACCGCTCCAACTGTTCTCGAATCCATACACGATCGAACAGTTTTCCTGTTGGATTGTGCGGATTGTTCAACAGCAATCCAGACGATCGAGACCCTTCGATCTGCGATTCCATTGGAACCCGCTGAACCTTCGCCCCAAACGCATTCAACGCCCGAAAATAGTCGCTAAACGCAGGCACAAATAGCGCAGTCTGCTCCAATTCCGCCAAATCCCAACACGCCCAAGTCAGCAACTCCGCCGACCCATTACCGGGCAAAATCCAATCCGGGGAAAGCGGGTGGATCTGAGCTAGCATCGATCGCACCTGCTGATAATTCGGATCAGGATAGTCCCGTAATAGCGGCAAATGAGCTTGAATCGCTTCAATTGCCGATCGAGGAGTTCCGAGTGGGTTGATACTGGCAGAAAAATCAAGAATTGCACTGGGGGAACAGCCAGCGAGACTTGCTGCCCAAGATACGTTTCCCCCATGCGTTGGACGAACCAAAATGATTTCCTGCCTGTTTACAACGGTGAGCTTAATCTTCGGGTGCAACTTTCTCTTTGAACAGTTTTCCTGCCGAAAATGCAGGAACGCGAGTTGCAGGAATTTCCATCTTATCGCCAGTTTTGGGGTTGCGTCCTTCCCGCGCTTTGCGTTCACGCGATTCAAACGATCCGAATCCAACCAAAGTCACTTTGTCACCAGAGGAAACCGCTTCTACGATCGTTTCGATCGCGGCGGACAGGACTGCATCGGCTTGTTTTTTCGTGACACTTGCCTTTTCTGCCACTGCATCAACGAGTTCACCTTTGTTCATAAGAATCTCCTAAGAGAAGTAATCAGGGTTTTCGTGTCTCAAGTGAGACGGGTTTGTGAAACGTCAAGGTGGGAAATTCAGATCGTCTGAAAGTCCGATTCCCTCGAAATTTCAATTGCTCATTCTATAGGCTGTTTCCAAAATGTGAACGTCTGAAAGCTTTAAGTTATATGGATTTCAGAATTATTTTTTGAAAATCTACGTTTTTGGTAAGTATTTGTACTCAAAAAATCAGTTTTCCTGATCAGACTCAGTAGGTTTTTAACGATTTGGCAATATTCATCGGCGATCGAGAGTCGATCGAGAAACCTGCGATCGCTCCTCTGATTCAGTCTCAATTGAGACAATTTAGAGAACAAATAAAAATGAGGGAACGATAGACTAAATACAGTCTGACTGACAAATCCAAAATGAATATTTCAGAAAATCCAACCAATACCGACATCCGTGATGCTTTATTGCAATTGAATGCAACAGTAGTACGACTTGATGCAACAGTGGTACAGCTTGAAGAGAAGTTTGACGAAAAATTCGACAAGTTGGAAGGAAGGTTCGGCAAGTTGGAAGAAAAGGTCGATCGCATCGATTACAAGTTCGATGTCTACCAAAAAGGCACAGATGCAATGGTGCGAATGGCAACCACAATTATTATTGCTGCCGCTTCAGTTGTCGTTTTATCGAATCTCAGTCCTGCGATCGCTCAATTAGTCACCGCACTCACGACCAATTAACGATCGTGATCCAGCCCTGTCGTTTCGCAATCAATAGTCATTCGAGACGCGGATCATTACATAAAGTGCAATTTTATACGAGTGTTTGGGTATAAGGGGAATGCCGCACTTAACATAGATAGACGATGACCGAGATTGGAGCGATCGCGCTTCCCCCCCAACAGCCCCCGTTAATTGCCCAGAAACAGACGCTTCAGAACTCCGTTCAGTCCGTCACTCTCCCAATTAACGCCTCCGTAACCGCTCCCGAAACTGAGCGATCGCCAGAATTTAGCACTGTAAAATCTGACACTAAAGAAGTTCAACCGGATCTCGATCGAACAACTGTAGAACCTTTGCCCTCAGCCGTCCCAGAATTTAGCTCAGAGGGAATGGAACAAGTCACTTCTGTTTCTCAATTGTCAGATGTGCAGCCGACCGATTGGGCATTCCAGGCGCTTCAAAGTTTAGTAGAACGGTATGGCTGTATTGCAGGCTATCCAGACCGAACCTTTCGAGGAAATCGGGCATTGACTCGGTACGAATTTGCAGCGGGCTTGAATGCTTGTCTCGATCGAGTTCAAGAATTGATTAATGCTCAACGATCGAATGCCGTGACCCGACAAGATTTGGATGCACTGCAAAAACTACAGACTGAATTCTCGACTGAGCTTGCAGAAGTGAAAGGGCGAGTGGATAACTTAGAAGCCCGAACTGCAACGTTGGAGAAAAATCATTTTTCAACGACAACGCGATTAGTAGGACAAGCGATTGTATCGACTCAATTCAGCAACAAAGCGGATGTCGATCTTTTCCCAAGAGACGGCACTCCAGAGCGTCGAGCAGAAACGAAACCGACTTTAACGAATAATGTGCAAATTTCACTCGCGACTTCGTTTAGTGGACGAGATTTGCTGTTAACAACGCTGCAAACGGGAAATGTTCGATCGAATGCTCCCAATCTATCCACCAACATGGGACGGCTTTCTTATGAGTCTGACCTAGACAATCAGCTTCTTATCAGTGACTTATCCTATCGATTCCCAGTTGCAAATAATTTCGGAGTTTTGATTGGTGCATCGGGTGTGAATCCCTCGAATGTTTTCCGAGGCATCAATCCCTTAGAAGGTTCAGGGGAAGGAACGCTTTCGTTACTCGGTCAGCGCAATCCAATCTTAACGATCGGGAATGGAATCGGTGGAATTGGTTTCGATTGGCAAATTAATCCGCGCCTCAGTTTACAAGGACTCTACAGCGCGGAACTGCCTTCATTTGCAGGGAATTCAAATGCAGGTGGATTGATCGGCGGTCGGTATGTAGCAGGAGCACAATTGACGATCGCACCTACAAATACGATCGACATTGGCATTCACTATTTGTTCTCCCGCTCTCCCGATGGCTTCCTGGGAACTGGCATCGGAGATTCGCAACTTCTTTCACCTTTTGCGCCAACGAATTCTGCATTTACCACTCATGCGATCGGGGGAACACTCGCTTGGCGACTGAATCCGAAATTGACGATCGGTGGTTGGGGTGGATGGACAAGCTCGAAAGCGATCGACATCTCCGGTTCTGTCCAAACCACGAATTGGATGGTCTTTTCCGCGTTTCCTGATCTATTCGTACCCGGAAATCTCGGCGGAATTCTCTTTGGGCAACCGCCTAAGATCACAAGCAGTACCTTACCCGATGGTTATAATTTTCCTCGGTTCAGTGATACAGGGGGCAGAGGCGGACAACCTGATACCGCGCTGCATTTAGAGGCATTCTACCGCGCCAGATTGAACTCATTTCTCGATATTACTCCTGGCGTTTTCGTCGTTTTCAATTCCAATCACAACGCCGCCAATGATCCGATCGTGGTCGGTGCAGTTCGAGCGACTTTCCGGTTCTAAATTATGAAAACAGTTTTTGCAATTGCTCTTTCTCTCGTTACTCTCGGAGTCCAATCTGTCTCGGCTCAAGTCGTGATTCGCAGTACAGGTGTCGTGACTGGAACCGTCGTTCCACCAAGCCAAAACCCGAATTTTAACCAAGGGACAACCAGAGTCGATACTGATGCTCAAGGACGGTTTTTTAGAAACGGTCAACTCGTCTACACTGCCCCAAATCCCGCTCTCATTCAAACCGATGGGCAAGGACGATTCTGGGTCGATTTTCGCGGAATCCCGATCGTATCCACAGACGGCACTCTAACTTCTCCTGTACTATCAAACGGTCAACTCGATCCGATTCGCCGGAATCACAATGCTCCGACTCGATTTCACGGCACGATTCAAGACGAATTGGTAGTCCGAGGGAAATATACCGGAACTGCAACTGATCCAAGCACCGGACTCCAGTATCAAGGCACGTTTGATATTAGTGGACAAGGACCGAGATACAGCGATCGTAATGGGGGTACGAGTCCGACCGTGTTCGATTTTCGATCGCACTACAATTTCAACACCAATCCGCAATTGCCGCCTCGCCCCACGGTGAATTCTTTCCGAATCGATGCGATGCCTGTTCAATTGCGCGTCACGATTCCCGCAGGTTTAGCCCCGATCCAAGCTCCTCCCGCAGCACCCAGCCCTACTCCGATTACACCTCCAATCGCGCCACCGATCGCGCCTCCGGTTCCGAATCCAATTCTGCCCACTCCGATTAGTCCTGACTTCGATCCAAGCGGCATCCTCAGCACGAATCAGCTTCAACAGGTGAGCCGCGTCGTGTTAGAAGGCTCACGACCAACCCCGACGCAAATTGGACCCAGTAGCCGGATTTTGCTGAGATAAGCTCAAGTCAAGAATTCAACCAGTTGATTCAACTTCTCCCAGGCTGCACCAGATTTCAGCACGTCTCTGGCTCGATCGATACCCTGTTCATAAGAGTCTACCTCTTGCCCAACTCGTAAAGCCAACGCTGCATTGAGCGTGACTGCATCTTGTTGGGCTTGAGTTCCCTTTCCTTGCAACACCGATCGCAGAATTTCCGTATTCACAGAAATATCACCACCGCGTAAGGAATCGATCGGAGCTTTTTGTAATCCCAAAGCTTGAGGATCGATCGTCGTTACTTCAACCGTTTGATTGTGCAATACCGCAATATCGGTTAAATCTGCCAAGCCTGCTTCATCGAGTCGTTCTCGTCCGTGAAGTACGATCGCGCTTTCTTTCCCCAAAAGTTTCAGCGCTTCTGCCATTGGTTCCAATAACACTGAGTTATACACCCCGATTACTTGTCCACTCGGCTGCAACGGATTGACCAATGGACCTAACAAATTAAACACAGTGCGAACTTTCAAAGTTTTCCGCATCGGGGCAACTACTTTCAATGCTGGATGCCAACCGGGAGCAAACAAAAACGTAACCCCAACTTCTTGAACAGCGGCTTGAATCCGTTCTGGTGGCGCAGCTAAATTCACGCCCAATGCTTCCAGCACATCCGCTGAACCGACCAAACTCGAAGCCGATCGATTCCCATGTTTCGCCACGCGCAGTCCTGCTGCTGAAGCCACAAACGCCACCGCAGTCGAGATATTGAACGTTGAAGAGCCATCGCCGCCAGTTCCGCAGGTATCGATTAAGGGAAACTCTGGTCGATCGACAAACTGAGCCTGAGATTGTAAAACTTTCGCCATGCCTGCCAGTTCTGCGGCTGAAATTCCTTTCATCTGCAACGCCATCAAAATCCCGCCAGAAATCACAGGCGGAATCTCATCCTTGAGCCAACCCTGCATTAGTGTTGAGGCTTGTTGCATCGATAGAGAATCGCGATCGAGCAGTTGTTGAAGCAATTCAGACCATTGAGCGGTGTCTACAGCCAGAGAAGTCATAGGTCAGGGCAAAAAAGAACGCTGTAAAAAATGATCTCATGCAATGGATTTCTTGCGGATTTTTCACTCAAATTATGGAAATTACATGAAGCGATGGGTTGAATTGGCAAGTTTGAAGCTGTATTTGATACCGTATAAGTGCGGAAATATTTTAGACGGTCGGCGGATTAATCCAGCGCGATCGTCTCTTTACGATCAGGGCATCACCATCGCATCTGTCTCACGCGAAGGGTCTTCTTTTGTGCAACTTAATCCTCAGTTCAATCACTCGCTAAAACTGATCGTGCAGCCGAGCGATCGGGAAACCTATTTGGTGCTGTATCAATTGGGCTTTCAGAAAATCGCGATCGTGCCGCAATTGCTTTACCGGACGGTGAACGAATTTGAATTGTCTAATCTGTTTGTGTCGCTCTGTCAGCGAATTTCGGATCAGGGACAAGCACTTTCTCGCTATGTTGTGACGCGATCGCCGCTTGATGCCGCTCCGTTACTCAGTGAATTTCTCAATGCTCAACCGCTGCACCAAATGACGATGCTGGTAAAGCATTCTTGGTTTTTTCAAGTCTTAGCTCAACAGCAACTCTTTTTTAACTATCAGCCGATCTTTGATTTAAATTCGGGTCAAGTGGTAGCGCATGAATGTTTAGCACGTGCTCAGAATGATCAAGGGCAGCTATTTAATGGACAGCAGTTGATCGATGCTGCGCTAACGATGAATTTGACCCGCGAGTTTGATAACTTAGCTCGATCGAAGTGTTTTAGCGCTCTGGCACAGTGGAGTCATTCGGATCGCCCGATCTTTTTTATTAACGTGTTACCCAACGCGATCGCGCATCATCCCGAATCGTTAGAACACAACTTTCAGCAAGTTCTCGATCTAGGATTGCACCCGAATCAAATCGTGTTTGAACTGACTGAAGTTGAAGCTTTGAGCAATCATCCAAATCTGCCGAAAGTGATCGCGCAAATTCGATCGGGGGGATTCGGACTCGCACTGGATGATTTAGGAAGCAATGTCGCGATCGACCATTACTGTACAGAATTGCGCCCGGATGTGATCAAGCTCGATCGACGATTGATCGATGGGTGTAGTCGCTATGACATGAAACAAGTGATGGTGAAAAGCTTAGTTCATGTGGCGCAAGAACTTGGAATTACGGTACTTGCAGAAGGATTGGAAGCCGTAGAAGACATCGAATTTTGTCGATCGATTGGTGTGAATTTAGGTCAGGGATTTGGTTTGGGAATGCCGAGTCTCAAACCGATTGGCATCATCCGAAAGCGATCTCCACTCAGATCATGCGATCGAGCTTCGGTCACTTCATCAACTTGAGCAAAAATCTGGGAGTCGATCGAATCAAACGAGGATTCCAGTACATGGCTTTAAAGAAGAATTCGATCGCTTTGCGTTTTGCTTGAGTTTGCTGGCACAAGTCCGCCGCAGTTGAATAAAACGTTAGGTAAGCTTCTCGTTTGAGCGATCGTAAATGATCGGGTAGCTCAAGCTCTGAAAAATAGATATTCAGCAATTGTTCGCGTTCACAGTACGATGCTTCACTTTGAGCCGATTTACAGTTCGATTGCCACCGAAAAATTGCTAGAGGCTGCTCTAATTTTGCAACCTGAACTCCTGGACAGCGCAAACATATCCGCATCCAATATTCACGATCCAGTGTGTAATGCAAGCGTTCATCCATGCCGCCTGTTTTTTCGTAAACGTCTCGCCGAATAAACGTTGCAGGCTGTCCGACACCTTCTCGATCGAGTAAAAAATACGCCAAATCAAATGCTCTCGGCAGCTTTATCCGCAGTTCTTCTTTTAGCTCCACATCTTTCACCGGACAAACGCCTGAAACGACTTGAATCGCTTGATCCTCAGAAAATACCTGAGCGATCGTGGCTAATGCTCCAGGCAGCAAAAGATCATCCGAGTTCAGAAAGTGCAAAATCTCTCCAGTTGCCCGTTCCCAGCCTTTATTGATCGCATGAGACTGTCCTCGATCGCGTTCACTCATCCAATCCGTTAAAAACGGCTCATATTTCCGAATGATCTCAACCGTTCCATCTGTACTGCCACCATCAATGATGATGTACTCCAGATTCGGATAGCCTTGCAGCAATATCGATCGGATCGTTTCTTCGATAAATTCGCCCTGCTGGTAGGACGGCGTAACGATACTAATTTTGTCCCAGGCTTCACCATTCGGAAGCGTATCTGGAAGCGGCTGGCTTTCTTCTGTCCACGGGAATCCTATTTTACCTGGAGGCGGTGGAGGCAGATCTGACAAACGGGGACAACGCATCGAAAATACTCCGATCGTTCGAGATTATTCCACATTATCGCGACATTCACTGGTAGTAAATCAAACCCCATATGTGAATCCTTCAAGCCCGTCACACTGAAGTATGCGGCTATACAAACAAAGTCCGAGGAGCGTTTGGTAGTCAACCCGCAACGGCGGGTTTTGTTTGCATAGCCGCGAATTCCATTCGCCAGGGATTCACACAAGAGACGATATGAACGCGATCGAGACCACACCCACGGATGAAACTCTATTGTCACAGCAAGAGGCGATATGAACGTGATCGAGATCACACCCACAGATGAAACTTTATTTCTTAAAGCGCGTTTATGTAATTCGCATCAATTCCAAATTCGAGGCGATCCGCGATATCGCATCCTTTTCCGCACGACTAAACTCCGCATCACGGTCGGCATATCCTGCCGATGTCCCATCACAATCACCGCATCGCCTTCTCCCAACACGGTCATTTGTCCCGGATGCGTCATCACCGTTCCATCCGCCCGACGCAGCGCCACGATAATCATCGTCCCTTTTCCTCGGACTTCAATATCCCCGATCGTGGCTCCGATCATCCCCGATTTCTGAGTAATCGCCAGCTCATCAATCTGAACATCCATCTGTCCAAGTAGTTCATTCAGCGTATTGCGATCGTCACCCTTACTAAAGAAATCCAAAGTCGCTGGATGTGTAATCATGTGCGCCATTCGCAAAGCACTAATCGAAGCAGGTAACACCACTTGATTCGCACCTGCCAGTCGGAGTTTTTTCTCAGTCGAAGGCAGTTCCCCACGCGAGAGAATCATCAGCTTCGGATTCAATTCGCGAGCGGTTAGCGTAATGAAAACATTCGCTGCATCATCTGGAAGAACTGTTGCTAAAGCTTTCGCGTTATCAATCCCTGCCTTATACAGCACCGTATCATCTGTCGCATTTCCCATCCGCACGAGATAGCCCTGAGATTCGGCTTGCTCAATTCGATCGGCATCATTATCAATCACTACAAACGTCACTTTGGCATCGGTGAGTTTTTTCGCCAAAATCTGTCCCATGCGCCCAAATCCACAGATAATCACATGATCTTCTAGCGCCTTGATCGTTTCAGACATACGTTTTCTTTGTAAAATCTGCTTGATTTCGCCTTCTGTCACCATCTGCACAAAGCCGCCGACCGCATAGACCGCAGACGATGTACCGCTGATGATCACCAATATGGTAAAAATCTTTAGTTCTGGTGTATTCACAGGGCGAACTTCTCCAAACCCCACTCCGAACACCGTAATCACCACCATATAGAACGCCTCAAGCGGCTCCCAACCCGCGACAATATAGCCCATCGTTGCTAGGAAAACGGTAATCAGGAAAAAGACGACTCCAATGAGAATTCGTCTGAGTGAAGCTTGCATCGATCGCGGATTTTAGTGACGAAGTGACCTTATCATCGCAGATTTATCAAGATTCGGTCTGTGCGCTCGGCAACGGTAACGGTTTTGACATCGAGCCTCGGTTTGTTAAATCCAGTGAATAAGCTCAGTCTCCGTCAGGAATTCCTTAATAATTGATCAGTAAGACCTTTGATAAACGCGATCGACAATCTTCATGGCAAAAACTGTTGCAGACGCGATGAGCCAAAATCCGATCACGGTTCATCCTGAAACCCCAATTAACGATGTCATCAAAATCCTAGCTGAACGTCACATCAGCGGTTTACCCGTCTTGGATGCGGATCAGCGCTTAGTCGGCATCATTTCCGAAACCGATCTAATGTGGCGCGAAACGGATGTTACGCCTCCCGCTTATATCATGCTGCTCGATAGCGTTATCTACCTGGAAAATCCGGGACGCTACGAGAAAGAACTCCATAAAGCGCTAGGGCAAACGGTCGGAGAAGTGATGAGTCCGGCTCCTGTGACGACGACTCCAGATACGCCTCTTTCCAAAGCTGCCAAAGTGATGCACGATCGCAAAGTTCATCGCTTGCCCGTGGTCGATTCCGCTGGTCAAGTCGTGGGAATTCTCACCCGTGGAGACATTATCCGCACAATGGCAGCCGATCAAGCTTGATTTATAAAGAGATTTGCAAATGAATACACCGGATTCAATTCGAGACTTATTACAATCCCAAGATTTTGGCGATCGCTTACGTGGGATTAATCAATTGCGAGACATTGATCCTGCGATCGCGTTTGAACTGATTCAAACTCCCGTTGCAGATAGCAATGTTCGGGTGAGATATGCGGCTGTCAGTCAACTCGCTTCTCTGGGTAGCCAAGATCGCTCTGCGGCTCTGTCTTTGTTAAAAGTAGCGCTGGCAGATATTGAACCTGATGTGCAAGCGGCGGCGGCTGATTCCGTTGGAGCGCTACAACTTACAGAAGCTTACGGCGATCTTGAAGCACTTTATCGCAGAACTCCAGAATGGCTCGTAAGTTTCAGTGTGATCGCGGCATTGGGAGAATTGGGCGATCCTCGATCGTTCGATTTATTAAAAGAAGCCCTAGATTCAGACAGCGAATTGGTGAAAACCGCAGCGATCGGATCACTCGGAGAATTGGGCGATACTCGTGCCGTAGAAATACTGACTCCGTATGCCTCTGATCCGGATTGGCAAGTCCGCGATCGAGTGGTGCAAGCCTTGGGACGATTGAATACTCCGGAGGCAAGAGCCACGATCGAAGCCCTCGCCCACGATGAAACAGAGCAGGTGGCAAAACACGCTCAACAAATCCTCGCTGCGTAATCATCCGGATTCTCGATCGCGCTTGGCGAAAATTTAGTTAAATTCCCTAGCTTTTGCCCGTATCTCTCACGCAGAGGTATGGGCATTTTGCGTATGAAGTAGCAAATTAAACAAAGGCGTTTCAGTAACATGTGAGTTCTCATGCTGACAATATCCTCATAGAAAACTCGTGATTTTTGCAGAGTGCTTAAAGCTTGGATAAATAAGTGGATACGGATAGGGCATCCACGCAGTATCCGTAATAACCTGTATATATCGAAGACAGGAACCGCAAGCCGCCCTCAGAAATACCGAGTTCCTTCGCTCTCCCCCTCAGTTTTACGTATCAGTTTTACGCACCGTAAACTTGTGCATTTCTACCCCTAGATCTTTCATAGACCTTCTTCTCGAATTGGAAATAAATGATGAATAAGCAATTGTCTCTCTCTGTTCTTGCGAGTGTTGTTGCCACTGGTGCGATCGCAGCCTTCCAGCCCACAGCAAACGCTGCTTCTTTCACCGCTCAAGATGCTGTTAACGCAGGCTGTGTCGGAGCATCTACTTGCACTGTCAACAGCTTTAAACTGACTGCAACAGACAATAGCACTCCTGCTAATTCCCGCACGATCACTCAGAAAACCGTGAACGGTCTTCTCGGTTTGGGTGTAAGCAACGGCACGAACCCTGATCCGTCAGGCGGTGAGATCGATTTTAACGAGATTCTTAGCGTGGGATTTGGTCGATCGCTGAACTTAAAGTATCTTGATTTGAGTTTCCTCTACCAACCTGGTGTTTTCAATGATGCAGTCTTTGAAGTTGCATTGGTGAAAGAAACGGGTGGAACGCAAACGGGTAAACTGCGCGTCACCGGAGATACCAGCGCGGTTTGGGAATCGACTGACGGATCGGTGATCAATCTTTCGCCTTCCACCAGACGCAAGGGCGGAGCTTACAGAATTTTCAATCCATTTGGAGATTCCAAGATTCAAGGCTTTAGCCTGACCGCGTTAAAAGTTCGTAGTGATGACCCGACGAAAACTTGTTCGACTGGCAAAAAATGTCCGTCTGATTCTCGAAACTCTGACTTTGCTCTAACTGCGGTACAAGTGCCTGAACCCACGACGGTGGCTGGTTTAGGTTTAGTCGGTCTGCTGGCGTTTGCGCGTCGTCGGACGATCGCGAAAGCAGACTAATCCGATTCTCGGTTTTTCGTGCAGCTAACTCTGGTGCGATCGCTCTTCACGGGGCGATCGTTTTTTTACGAAAATTCGATCGACAAACTTACCGTTGTATTGAGCGTGTTTCCAGGCTCGATCGACAAGATCCGCTCTCCTGTATTCAACGCATTCCGAGGAGCACTCCAAGGTTCGAGACAATAGAAATCCTTCCCTTTCAATGTCCAAAATACGAGGAGCGGAAATTCATTCGCGGCAGTCAGCGTAATTCGAGTGTGACGGCTTAAATCTGTGACATTCGAGACTTGACGACTCACCTCAAGAAACGCCCAATCGATTTCATCTTGAGCAAAATCGAACGTATTAAAAAATGGGTAACGGTCTTGAGTGCGTTGATCGAGCGCTTCAGTTGCAGGAATTTCAAATCGAAGTTGGTGCTTCTCCAATGCCAGAAAATACGGATGAAACCCGATCGAGAACGGCATCGCTTCATCAGACAGATTCGTGATTTTTTGATCGATCGATAAAGTCTGACCTTTCAAGGTATACGTAAATTCCAACCGGAACTGAAACGGATACTTTTCGAGGGTTTGAGCATCGCTAGAAAGCGCGATCGTGAAACTCAGTTCTCCATCGGTTTTTTGCCCCACGACCTCCCAAGGCAGATCACGTGCAAATCCATGCTGTTTCAGCGTGTAAGTCTGTCCCTTATACGTATAGGTATTATTCGGTAGATTCCCGCAGATTGGAAACAGAATCGGAATCCCCCCTCTTACGGAAAGAGTCGGATCAGCGAATCGAGCGGTATCCATGTAAAGCAATTCGCGCCCCTGAACTTGCCAACTGGTGATAATGCCGCCGCGATCGGGAACGATTTCGAGCTTGGAATTAGAAGCTCGATCGACAAGCACATAAGTATCAAATTGGAGGCGACGACGTTCGATAGAAAACACAGGCAGGTGAATGAATGGTGTTAAGGATGGAGATTAGCAGTCATCGTCTCAGAAGAATGGTCTGCATACCGACGGTGAACAGGTTCGAGACTCTGGGTCGGTGTGGGACGACTGCGATCGCTGCTGGAATCGGTCTGTCGATCGCTCGATGGGTCGGTTGCCTGTGGATTAGGCGGCGCAGTTTCGGGAACCACCGGAGCCGGAGACGGGGTTTGATTGATAAATGAATTGTTATTCCACGGTTGATCAGAGGGAGTGGGTTGAGCAGCGGGATCAGGCGTTGATTGGGGATCACTCGAAGCATCCGGACTCGTCTCAGGCGAGGCTTCTGGGGATGGTGCAAGCTGCGAATCGGGAGAAGATTCTGGAGCAGTCTGCAAATCAGGGGATGGAGTCGTTTGATCGATCGACGAATCCGGTTTGACGATCGACTCTTCTGAATGAGTCACTGTATTCGATCGAGCATCGATCACAGTGGGCGACTTTAACGGCTGTTGGAACACATCGGACACAGATTCGATTTGATGCAAAATTTCTTTTCCACGATCGCCAGTGGCAACACGGGGCTGAAATCCTTGCACCTCAACAGGTAACAACTCAACTCTCATCTGCCGATCTTTCAGGGCAACTCGCAGCATTGCAGTGTCATAATCACTTTCGGTTTTGCCCCCAAAAATGAAGTTGCCAAGCGAGTAAACGATCGGGCGACCTTTGTAAACTTCTGCACCTTGCAAAATATTGGAATGATGACCGATCACTAAATCGGCTCCTTGGTCGATCGAGAATCGTGCTAACGCCATCTGAGCATCATTCGGATACTTGGCAATATCTTCGCCCCAGTGAAAGTTAACGATCACCCAATCGACTTGGCTCCGAATCGCTTGAATGTCTGCGGCAATGCGATTGTTCTGTTTCAGGTTGGTTCCAGGTTTCGAGTCTTCTGCGGCTTGATCTGCTGTGCCGTAGTAGCCAAGGTATGCCACTCGTTGCCCATCCACATCGAGAATTTCTGGGCGGCGTGCCTCTTTCGCATCCCGTCCCGCTCCAAAGTGGCGAATTCCCGCTTGATCTAAGGTTTTGATCGTTTCCTCTAACCCTGCACCCTGATAATCCATGATGCGATTGTTCGCGAGATTCACCAGTCCGATTCCGCCGTTCTTGAGGACTTCCACTTGAGCGGGATCAACTTTGAACGGATCGCTTTTAGCTGAATCAGTTGCAGTCGTGAATGGCGCTTCGAGATTGACGATCGAGACATCCGCTAGTTTAGTCTCCTGAAGTGCCGCAAATGCCCAGTGCTTATCGTCTTTCACCATATCGGTGTAGCTGTGCGTCAAGGACACATCACCCCCAAATAAGAGTGTTGCCGTTCCATCCTGTGACGTGCCAGCGGTTTCGACTTGAACGGGTTCTAATGCGGTCGTGACTGTATTCGATCGAGCAACCGTTTCCGAATTTGCAGCAGTCGCGGTTTGTTGCTCTGTAGGCGAATCTGCGTAACCGAGCCAGCATCCGAAAATAAACGCAGCCGCAGTCGTTCCGGTTAACAACAGCGATCGTAATGCCCGAAACTGAACTTTCTGCCGAGTGACTTGCCGAATTCGGGTCTTGATTACATCAGGAGAAGGTTGCGGTTCTGAACCTGCTGCTAATTTCGCGCGACGGGCGGGAGAAATCACTTTCACCGTCTTGCGCCAGAGGAGTTGCGGCTTTCCGATGAAGCGAGCCACGACTTGAACACCCTCGATCGCATCCGAATTTAATTTCCAGATGTGATGACAAATGAATCGAACTAAACTTTGTTGAAATTCGGGCGAGGTCGCATCGATTTCTGGGGACGGATGAAACTCGACAAACACCCGAATACAACCTGGTTGGGGAGCGGCTTCAGTTTGAGCAAACAGATTATGGGGAAGCAGAAACACATTCAGCCAATACGCGATCGCTTCGAGATCACCCGATCGCGCTCTGTCCTCAACTGAAGGCGGACTAGATTCAGTTGCGTAACCCATACTGTTTAGACTCCACACGCACAATCACACAGATTAGTAATACTGCAATTCTGAGAAGTTGAACGAATTTTATGGCATAACAGCCGATTTTTGTCACATTACGGAAATATTTTTTGCATGATGACGCGATATTTTGATCAATACTCGAATGGATGACCCAGAAGACCCCGATCGCCTTTCTAGGAAGCGAGTAGGATAAGCATAATGACTGAGTTCACCATTGCCCATGTCTGTCGATCCAAACTTGGCTCCATCGTCCACAACGAACGGTTCATCGCCCGATATTTCCTCGATTCCTACTCGTGCAGAAGTCTCTAGAGAGCGCACCGCTGCCCATCACTCTCCGACCCAATTGGGTTCGTCGCCGAATCTGTCTCGATCGCTAATCTTGATCGTGGCGTTGTTGGTGGTGTCGATCGGGCTATTTCTCAATCAGTTTTGGATCATTTTGGCAGGCACGATTGTGACGCTGCTGCTATCGGCTCAAATTCTCTACCCAACCGTGAAGCCGATCGTGATCGAAATTCTCACCGAGCAAGACCAAGGAATTGTTCTGGGGTCGATCGGGGGAATTGTCGGCTTGATTGGATTGTTCAAGCTGTTGGGCGCAGATCGGGTGATCGGAGAGTTGTACAACAATCTGCAATGGGACGCGATCGGCGCTTTGGGTGAAGTCTTTGGCGCGTTGGGGCAGATTCTAATTGCGATTTTGGCAGTTTATATTGCGTGGCGGCAGTACATTATCTCGATCGAGCTTACGGTTCAACAAAATACGATTACGCAGCAACAAACGATCGATACTTATTTTCAAGGGATTTCCGATTTGGTCTTGGATGAAGAGGGATTATTAGAAGATTGGCCCCAAGAAAGAGCGATCGCAGAAGGACGAACGGCAGCGATTCTCAGCAGCGTCGATGGGGCAGGAAAAGCAAAAATCATTCGATTCCTGTCTCGTGCAAAGTTACTGTCGCCACTCAAACGAGATTCGCGGTTAGGACGGGCAATTCTGAATGGAACAGGTGGATATGCTGAAGATCGGCTGCATGGAATTCGCGTGATCGATTTAGGCATTATGTTGGCAGCGGCAGATCTTTCGGGAACCGATTTACGCTGGACAGATTTGAGTGAAGCCAATTTGATTCGAGCGAATTTAACCAATTGCGATTTAGTCAAAACGAATTTTTCTCGTACTGTTTTGTGTGGTGCCAGTTTGCGGGGAGCCGATTTGAGTGGCACTCGATTCTTCTATGGCAAAGCAGAAACCGCGACTCCCAGAAGCCGGACTGAACCCGCAAATTTTAGAACGGGAGCTTATACGGGTGCGGTGGTTGAAAATGCAGACTTCACGGGTGCAGAAGATATGACGGAAGATCAGCGCTATTATTGCTGCGCTTGGGGCGGTGCAAAGACTCGTGGAACAATTCCGGGCGGGTGTGAGGGAATTCCAAACAAATTGGGACGCTGAAGTTTAAAAAAGAAAACAAGAGCACAGTCCGTCTTTCGACGTTCCACACTCTTGATGCTATCCTTTGGGACACTCGATCGCAGTTTGAAGGAACTTGTATCGACGCTCCAAACTGCCAAAACTTTCTAAACTTTCGCGGCTTTATCCTTGAGAATTTCGACTCTGCCCGTGTCAAGGTCGTAGTACGCGCCCACGACTTTCAGCTTGTTCTCTTTGATCAAACCTAGATCAAACCTACAAGAATCGGAGATTTCTTCAACGTCTCAACCTGCCCTAGTGTCGTATTTGACTCAGGTTGGAAGAGCGCGATCGCACAAATCAGACAGGACTGATGCGATCGCATGCTTTTACTAAACGTTGACTTTCTTCACTTTCAGGCTCTTGAGATATTCAGTCGGATTGGCAGCATCGAACTTCGTGCCATCGAAGAAGGTCTCAACACCGCGAGTGGTTTCTTTTGGAATGTCTGCATCAGTGATTCCCGCTTCTTTTGCTGCTTCTTTCCACAGATCTTCCCGGTTAGTTTTATCGACCAATTCTTTGACATTGGTTTCGGCTGGAATTATGCCCCAACGAATGTTCTCGGTCAGGAACCAAGTATCGTGGCTCTTGTATGGGTAAGACACGCTGCCTTTGCTGTCTTTCCAGTAGAGCGGACCCATTGCAGTGTCGTTAATTTCAGGCTGACCGTCGCCCATGTTGTACCGACCTGCAAGCGGCGGTTCGAGCACGTTCACAGGCAGGTTAAAGTACTGCCGCCCGCCGAGAATCTGCGCGAGTTCTTTACGGTTCGCCTGATTGTCGCACCATTGTTGAGCTTCCATTAAGCCCTTCATGATTGCTTTCGCAGCTTTCGGGTGCTTGTCTACCCAGTCGGCTCTCATCCCGAAGTATTCTTCTGGGTGATCTTTCCACATTTGGGCAGTTAGAGTGCCCATGAAACCGATGTTGTCTGCCAAGATGCGGAAGGGCCAGGGGTCGCCTGTGCTGAATCCGTCCATCGTTCCGGTTTTCATGTTCGCCACGGTTTGTGCTGGAGGAACAACGATCAGTCTGACATCGGTATCGGGGTTGATTCCGCCTGCTGCCAACCAGTAGCGAATCCAGAGTTCTTGGTTCGCGCCAGGGAAGGTGTAAGCTGCGGTGAATGGCGTTCCTTTCGAGGCAAGCTCTTTGAGATAGTTCGCGCCACCTTTGGAAAGGTCGAGGTGGAGATTCTTGCCGAGGTGCTTGTTGGCGATCGCAATTCCGTTTCCTTGCGTCGAGGTTTGCATCAGCACGTACATCGGCACTTTCCGATTATCGGTGATTCTGCCATCTGCGATCGCATAAGGCATCGGCATTTGGAATTGTGCGCCATCGATTCCACCACCACCTGCACCGATGACGATGTTATCGCGCAATGCACCCCAAGAGGATTGCTTGAGAACTTGCACATCGGTCATGCCGTATTTAGCAAACATTTGCTTTTCAACGGCAACGACAAAGGGTGCTGCTTCAAAAATCGGCAGGTAGCCCAGACGTGCAGTGGTGACTTCTGGAGCATCGCCGCTACCCGGATTTACCGCAGGTACAGCACCAGGGGAGGCGGGAGCAGAAGCATTGCCGCCAGAGCTTGGAGGATTGCCGACACAGCTTTTGAGCAAGACTGCACCAAATCCGGTTGCAGTTGCGGTGAACAAGAATCGGCGGCGAGAATACTGACTCATAACACGAATCTCCTAACAAACAAAATCGCTATTTTTTGACATGAGAAGCCGTCAGGAGTAATCCCAAAGTGACAGCTTTTCGAGAAGTTAAGCTGAGTACGAATTGATTGAATTCTCAACACAAATTTAGCGACCAGATGGACGCAAAGCCGCGCAGTTTCTCGCATTTTCTAGCGCTTGGACAAACGGATAGAAGCTGCAATCGAACGGCATTTGTATCTGTGTTCAAGTATTCAATTGAGAAATAAACTTTGGAGAAGTTCGTTGTTTCTCCTTCGTGATGAGACTCAGTGTATAGCCTTTTATGGTGATCTTGAACAGGGTAGGAATAAAACAATAAGAGTAATATCCAATTGGTTCGATAAGTTTTTGTTGTGATTGTTTTATTGACTGTTTTCTTAAGTGGTTCTTCTCGCTTGTATTGGTTAATCATAAGAATTGAGTGTGAGCTATGCAAAATCTGAAAATGCTTGAAGTCTCGATGAGATGGACAGTTGACTGTTCTATGTTTATCGAATCCAAGCTTTTATTTAGATTAGGTGTGCTCTATCCTTTGCGATTTGAATTCAGGTCAATTTTTGCTTTTCAAGTATTCAGAATTAACCGAATTCATGCTCGATTTGATTCTGTTGATAGATCAGAATCGATTTATTTTTGTTTAAGAAACTTCATAGTAACGATCGAGCTTTATTCCCGGATCTAGAATCATCGAGTAGAACAAATCGAAATAATTGGAAAATGACGCAATTCTTCTTATCAGCAGGAGCGATTCTGGCGGGAATTTCAGTTGCGGGAGGTGCATTTGCGACTCATGCCTTGAGAGCAAAATTAGACGATCGAGCTTTAGAGATTTTTGAGACGGGAGCGCAGTATCAGATGTATCACGCGATCGCATTAATTTTAGTTGCTCTTTTTATTAGCCAAACTAATTTCTCAGATCCGCTTTTAACCGCTTCAGGGATTGCATTTATTGTCGGAATTGTCTTGTTTTCTGGGAGCCTGTACGCGCTTTCATTATCGGGTGTGAAGATTTTAGGCGCAGTAGCTCCGATCGGTGGAGCGGCGTTTCTGGCAGGATGGGCTTGTTTGGCGATCTCTGCTTGGCGGTTGAAACCATAATCTGAGAATTTATGTCAGAGTTGGAATGTTCGATCCCTAACTATATTTATGTGTCGTTTGCTTGGTTATCTAGGGCGACCTGTGTTGCTCGATCGATTAATTTCTCAATCGGATCACTCTCTCGTCGTGCAAAGCTATCAGCCTAAAGAAATGACAGCGGGTACGGTGAATGCGGATGGTTTTGGAGTCGGTTGGTATCATGCCGCTCGTGAAACCGAACCGTTTACCTATCGCAGCACTTTACCGATTTGGAACGATGTAAATTTGCAGAGTTTGAGTCGATATGTCGAATCGGGCTGTGTACTAGCGAATGTTCGGAGTGCAACGGCAGGATTGGCAACGGATTTGAGTAATACTCAACCGTTTCAATATGCGTCGATTATGGGACTGCATAACGGATTCATTCAAGATTTTCGCCAAACTTTGTATCGTCCGATGCGCGATCGATTGAGTGATCTGGCTTATCAATTGGTGCAAGGAGTGACCGATTCGGAGCATCTCTTTGCCACGGTGATTGATGAATTGGAATCTAGCACCAATCTCACGGATGCGTTGCACCGGACTTTAAAGGTGCTGATGGAATTAGGAGAAAAACATCAAGTTCCATTTTCTGCAAATCTGATTTTGAGTGATGGCTATCAACTGGTGGCTTCTCGGTATGCTCAGGGCGTTCAGACTCCAACGCTTTATTATTTGCAGAATGATTTAACTTTCCCCGACTCTGTGCTGATTGCATCGGAACCGCTGTTTGAGGGAAAGTGGAAAGCGTTGCCCGATCGCTGTTTGTTGACCGTTGATCATGACTTTGAGCCAGATATCACTCCGATCTGAGTTGCGACACTCAATGCAGCAGTGTCGATCGAGAACGCTTTCCCTGATTCAATCGCTGGATTATGAGGCGTTTTGCACTCAAGCCCATCCAGATTTCAGCCCGATCGGGTGGCATTTGGGACATATTGCGTATACTGAAGCGCTCTGGATTTTGCAGCGATGTGCAGGGTATCCGCCTGTATTTTCTGAGTATCATCGCTTGTTTGCTCAGGATGGATTGCCGAAGTGCGATCGCGTTCGTTTGCCTGAAATTCCAGTCGTGCTGGACTATTTGGAAACGGTGCGATCGAAAGTTTTTGACTATTTAGCGATCGCGCCTCTGGATCAGCAGGAACGATTGTGGAAATGGTTGCTGCAACATGAATGCCAACATGCGGAAACGATGTCGATCGTGCTTGCACAGTTGGGAGCGGGTGGAAGCCCCCTAAATCCCCCACGAGTGGGGGACTTTGAGAATGAGGATTCTTCAGAGTGTGGGGGAATGATTTTGATTCCGGCGGGTTCGTTTGTTCAGGGGAGTGACGCGATCGAGGCGCAAGATAATGAACGTTCGTCGCATGAAGTGTATTTAGAAGCGTATTGGATCGATCGATATCCGGTGACGAATCGAGAATATCGATCGTTTATCGAAGCGGGCGGCTACCAAGATCCGAAATGGTGGTCAGAGCAAAGCTGGAACTGGCTTCAGGAAAACAAAATTCAACATCCTCTATACTGGCTGCCTTCCTCAAAGTCCCCCAGAATGGGGGATTTAGGGGGCACAACCCACCCCAACCGCAGCGACGATTCCCCCGTCTGCGGTGTGAGTTGGTATGAAGCCGATGCTTACACAAAATTTGTCGGAAAACGACTTCCAACCGAAGCTGAATGGGAAAAAGCGGCTGGATTTCAAAATATGCTCGGTCAAGTTTGGCAATGGACAGCGACTTGGTTTGATGCCTATCCCAACTTTGAAGACTATCCGTATCCTGGATATTCTCAAACTTACTTCGATCGTGCTCACCGAGTTCTCAAAGGTGGAAGCTTCGTCACTTTTCCGTGGGCGATGCGAAACTCCTTCCGAAACTGGTATTATCCGCACGTTCGAGAGATTTTCTCTGGGTTTCGCTGTGTTTCTGGTGTGTAAGGAGCTTGCTGTGGTTCAAAGTATTCATGATCGTGTTCATCTCACTTATCTAATCGATCGCTCAACTCCATCCAAAGACGAGTTGCATCCCGGTAGTGATGTGGTTCTCGGATTGAGCCAAACCCCGAAAACGCTACCGCCTCGATATTTCTATGACGATCGAGGTTCCCAACTGTTTGAACAAATTACCGAGCTTCCGGAGTACTATCTCACCCGCACCGAGACCGAAATTCTAAGATCCTGTGCGCCCGAAATTGCTCAAATTACCGAAGCTTGTGAACTGGTTGAACTGGGAAGTGGAAATTCGACCAAAACTCGGATTTTACTCGATGCGTATCGATCGTTCGGTCATCCGCTCGTGTATTGCCCGATCGATGTCAGTGCTGGAATTCTCGAAAGTAGTGCTCACAGTCTTTTGCGTGATTACTCGGAACTCGAAGTCTATGGACTTGTTGGAACTTATGAACTCGCACTAGAAAAATTACCGAATACGCATCTTTCGAGCCGCATGATTGGCTTTATTGGCAGTACATTGGGGAATTTGAACCCGGAAGAGTGCGATATTTTTCTCGATCGAATCGCACATGCGCTGAAATCAAAAGAGTATTTTCTACTCGGAATTGATTTACACAAATCGACTGAACAACTTGAAGCGGCATATAACGATCGACAAGGAATCACTGCTGAATTTAATTTGAATATGTTGCGTCATCTGAATCAGCGATTTCAGGGAGATTTTGATTTAACCCAGTTTCAACACATTGCAATTTATAACGAAACTGAGCGACAAATTGAAATGCACCTGCGGAGTTTGCGATCGCAAATTGTGCATCTCCAAGCATTAAATTTAACCGTCGAATTTGCAGAAGGAGAAACGATCCTAAGTGAAATCTCGCGGAAATTTGATCTCGATCAAATGAAAAAGCTGTTGACAGAAAAACAACTCAACTGCATCCAGGTTTGGACAGATTCGCAGTCTGCCTTTGCCGTTTTACTTTGTCAACGTGCCTAAAGTTGAAAAAGTCGAGTTTGATCAAACCTTGGGCACTCTAAATTTCGTCCAGCACTTTGCAAAACTGGGCATTTCTAATGCTTAAATTTGTTAGAAACTGCCCTTTTTTTGAAAAAACTATATAAACTGATATGGACAAACGGGAAGATCTGATCTTGAATATTAGTGGAATCACTGAAACGATCGGAATATCCTGGATTGAGTCACAATTGCCTGAATACGGTTTAGGAGAACATTCGCGTTGCAATCCAGCATGAAGGTGAAGGGGAGATGAGTGAAACAACGTCATTTTTAGGAGGAGCAGCACTCGCAGGACTAGCGGCTGTGATTTTGCTCAGAGGAGGAGTCGGCAGTACGAATACCCCCATGCTCTCTCCCGCTCAACCTCTTCCCAACTACGGCTATTCTGTCCAGCCAGGTGTGCCTGTTCCCACGGCTCCCCCCACGACGACCGGAATCGATACCGATAAGCAACGTGCTGAAACTGAGCAATTGAGAGCGCTGGTCGAGCAGCAGCGCATTCAAACTGAGCAACTTAAAACTCAGCTTCAAAGTCAGCAAGCCCTGATCGAAACGCTGAATGCTCAGAATAAGGCTGCGTTAGCCAATCCGCAAAAACCCGCGAATTCGTCGATCGAGAATAATCCCGTTTTCTCGAATTTGCTCTGGATGTTGGGCGGTGTGATTCTGACCTTTGGCGGCGGAATTGCGCTCGTTGGTATGTTCGTTCTGTTTGCGAAACAGCAGCGACCCTCCCGCACGATCGAAGTCGTTCACGATGAATATCCTGGATATTTGTCGAATCGTCGTAGAACTCAAGTGCTGCCTGCTCGTCGATCGATTCGTCGAGTTGAAGCAGAGGAAATCGATTAATAGTACAGTGTGAAGTGATTTTCAATTTCACTTCTGATGAACAACGCACTCCTAAAAAGCTGGTATCCGATGCAGCGGCGACTTACGCCTTATCTGTTTCTGTTGCCAGCTTTGATCGTGTTGGGACTCACTGTATTTTATCCAGCCCTGCAAGCGTTCTATCTGAGTTTCACTCGCTACGACTTGATCGGTGAGCCGGAATGGATCGGCTGGCAGAATTTTCAGCGGTTAAGTCGCGATCCAGTGTTTTGGCAAACGTTACGAAATACGTTGCTGTATTTGGTTTGTGTGGTTCCGATTTTAGCGATCGCACCCCTCGCCTTAGCTATTCTCGTAAATCAGAAGTTGCGTGGAATTCGCTGGTTTCGAGTGGCGTACTACACGCCTGTGATTATTTCGATGGTTGTGGCGGGGATTGCCTGGAAATGGTTGTATTCGGATAACGGCTTGCTGAATCAGTTTTTAAGGGCGATCGGCTTTGAGGGTGTGCCCTGGTTGACTGATCCAAATCTTGCTTTATTTAGCGTCATGGTCGTGACGATTTGGAAAGGATTGGGCTACTACATGGTGATTTATCTAGCGGGATTGCAATCGATTCCAGCCGATTTGTATGAAGCTGCCGCGATCGATGGTTCTGATGGAATTCGCAAGCATCTAGATATTACGATTCCGCTGATGAAGCCTTATCTATTTCTCGTTGCTGTGATTTCTGCGATTTCTGCAACCAAAGTGTTTGAAGAGATTTTCATCATGACGCAGGGTGGTCCGTTGAATAGCTCGAAAACGATCGTGTTTTATGTGTACGAGCAGGCGTTTACGAGATTAGAAATTAGCTATGCCTGTACGATCGGGCTTGTGATGTTTTTAATGATTTTGATGTTGTCGATCGTGCGGTTGGCGTTAGGGCGATCGACCGGGGCGGAAGATTTGATTTAGAGTCACTTCCATGAAAAGTTGGCTGCGGTTAAATCGGCTAATGCCCCCTAAATCCCCCAAATTTGGGGGACTTTGAAATCAGAGAAGTTCAGTGTTTCAGGAGCAGTTTCTACTTTCAAAGTCCCTCAGAGTGGGGTAGGGCTGATTCATTCTAATCAGATGGTTTTTTCTGCTCCGATTCAGCCGTTCTGCCCTCATCCCCAACCCTTCTCCCCAAGGGAGAAGGGAGCTAGAAATCTTGTTCCCTCTCCCTTGGGGAGAGGGCTAGGGTGAGGGCAGAGAAGACTTTCGCTAGAATGAATCAGCCCTACCTCAGAATGGGGGATTTAGGGGGCTAAAGACGCTCCGAACGCAGCAAATCTCACCAACCCCAAGATCCAGCCTCACCCTTAAATGGTCCAACCACATCACTCGTAATCCAACCGCCATAGAACTGCCCAGGCTGCGGTATCACCCTTTCGCCATCCACATAACAAGCATCCATCGGAGCCGCATAGAACGCGACGTAATTCTCGATCGCGCTAAAGTTAGGAGTCGGATTGCTATAGTACCAACCCACATCGATCGCGCTTTTCTCCCCGACTTTCACGCTGTAATAACTTCCCTGACCTTTCCATTCGCAAAAGGTCGATCGACTAGACGGGAGCAAATACTCCTGCTTGATATCTTCAGGCGGAATGTAATAAGTCGGCGGATGACTGGTTTCGAGAACCCGCATCGCTTTCTCGGTGTCTACGATCGTGACTTCATTAAAAATAATCTGAATTCGCTTATTCACAGGTTCCAAGCGAGGAGGGCGCGGATAATCCCAGACGGATTCTTGTCCGGGTTGAGGAGGGATAGGAGTAGGACGCATAAATTATTTTCGGTACGCGATCGCGAATCGTTCAATGCCAGCAAGATCTTTTTGGATCGTAATGCGATCGTAGCTTCCCTGAGCCGAAAGTAACGCGGTAACTTCTTCTGCTTGTCCCATCATCATTTCCACCATCCAAACGCCGCCCGAAATTAGATAATCTGGCGCAGTTTGAACTAAGTGGCGAATGCTGTCTAATCCATCTGAACCGCCATCTAGCGCTAAATGCGGCTCGTGCAGTCTCACTTCAGGGTCGAGTTCTAAAACAGTTTGCGATGGAATATAAGGCGGATTAGAAACTACACCACTGAGCGATCGCTTTAAATGCTCGATCGGTTCAAACCAATTTCCTTGATAAAACTGAACCTTTGCGTTGAGCAATTCAGCATTCGATCGAGCAATTTTCAAAGCATCTTCACTTTGATCGACCGCATGAACGATCGCATTCGGCAGAGATAGCGCAAGTCCAATCGCGATCGCGCCACTTCCCGTTCCCAAATCGACCCAATTTCCTGATTTCAGAATCGGATCTTGAGCGATCGCAAAATCAATCAATAATTCGGTTTCTGGTCGTGGAATCAAAACTCCAGGAGCCACTTTCAATTCAAAATTGCGCCAAGGAGCAATTCCCGCCAAATATTGAATTGGAGTTCGTTGTTCAATTCGATGTTGCCAAGCTCGATCGAGATCCGAAAGCGACACCTTCGATTCGATCGCGTGATCGGGTTGTAATCGTAAAAAAAGTCGATCGATTCCTGCAAATTCTTGCAAGAGCCAATCGACTTCGTTTGGGGAAATGTCATGAGCGATCGACTGATTTTTCGCGGTCGATCGCCACTTCCAAAGCTGACTTCCAGGAATCAGAACACTCATTCGGTGTTAGCGCTTCGGAGCCGCAGGTTGTTGGGGTCTTTGTTGGGGTCTTTGTTGAGTTTGCTGTGGTCTCTGTTGTTGGGGTTGCTGCTGTTGTTGCCGTTGAACGAATTCCAGCGTTTCTCTTGGCGGAATCAGCACAATTTTGTCAAGCTGCGGATCTTTCTCGCGCTGCATCGCTTGCATCACACCTTCGAGCGGGAAGACCTGAATATCAACCGTTGCCGCAAGATCCGGCTTTTGTTGCTTGAATCGTTCGACCAACGGCTGCAAGTCTTCTTTATTGAAGAACATTGGAATCACCGATTGGTTGCCTTCTTGAATCGTTAAAAATCCTTTGTCTTTGCCTGCACGTGCGACAAACAAAGGTGTTCCGTTAAACTGCGTCGCTTGCTGACCGTTTGCTTTGAGAATTGCGAGTGCAGCATCCAATTGCTGTTTCGCGGGCACGTATGCAAAATCAAGCTTTTCCTGTCTACCTTGAGCGCCCTGATTCAGTTGATACACTTCTGCCAGCGATACAGGCACGACTCGAACATCTTTTGCCAGTGCGGGATTTCTCGATCGTAAATTTTCTAAAAACGCATTGGCATCTTTTTGACTAATAAATACGCCTGCCACTGGATTTCCTTTCTGACCGTTTGGCGGTTGAGCGACCAGCGGCGCACCTTGAGTATTGGCGATCGTAAAAACGGGGACAGCCCGTAACTTCTGGGTGATTTGCTCTGGAGTGAGTGCGAGTGCTTGCAGCCCAGCTAAGAGCGTTCCCCCTACCATTGCAGCGGTTGTACTCCAACGAACCAATGATTTCATGTTTGCTCCTGGCTTCAAAAAACGATGACCGAAATCCAAGCGTTTACTGTCCCATTCGATACGGCAGCAAACGAATCGGTCGCTGCATCGAATCGGTTTTGTTTATTCGTCTGACCTGAATTGATGTGAATTAGTTTCCACACTGTGATCAAGATTCAGATGTTTACTCTTTTGAACCATTTGTTAAACAATTCTCGGAAATATTAGCATCGTTTTGCACTGCCGTAACATTCAAGTTGCGATCGCACAATGTCGAAACAAATTATCGCTTTCTATCGAATTTGTGCTGTGACTAACAGTATTTGATCAAATCAGAATGTCATCAGTCAGGTTTAATACTTAGAGGACATTTGAAAAGTATAAGAAGAGTCTTCACTGCGATTGTGTTCTGCCCGTGATTGAAAATCACGGTCTATCGGATCAAAGTCCACTAAAGGGGACTGAAAGGCGCTCTTAGTAGGTTCTTCAGTCTGTTTTAACAGACTTTGTTCCGATAGCCCCGAATTCATTCGAGGGGCGGTTGATGCAATGAGCGATTACTTTTTGAGTCGGCATCGAGCAGTTTTGAGGCTGTTTGTTCAAAGATGGGGAGTGGGCACACTGAATCAGAGTGGTTGCGTCCGTAGTATCACTGAGCCTCGGTTCTGCCGAAGTTCACGCGAATCCGCCTCGTTCGTTATGGTGCTGGAAATATGAGTAAAGAGTCAGGTAGACAGTCGCATGATCTGGAATTAGATGCGGAATCGGTTTTCTCGATCGATTCAACTGTTCAGCGTCTTATCGCTGAATCTCCAGAGATCTACCAGGCACAAGAAACGCTTTATCAATTTCTTTTGGAAGTGGTCAGACAGTGGGACCCAGAAGAAGTTTTATTGGAATTTAAGCGGCTCTTTTTCTATCAGATTGATTTAGCAAGTCCGGGAGCCGTTCAAGCGGTTCATCAATTAATTTTACAAAATGATGAAATCGAATTTAGAAATACATTGAAGCGGTGTTGTTACATTCTGGTGAATAACTGGGATGCAGCGCGGCAATATAAAGCGATTCAAGCTCTGATTCAAGCGTTTCAAGATTCTACGATCGAGCCTCAAACAATTTCTCCCAGCATCAAGCGATTAAAAACTTGGATCGAGAACTTCAAACAGAGTCAAGATTACGAAGAACTAAAACTATTTACGGCTCGATACGAAACTCAAGCAAGAGAGAAATGGATCAGCCGTTATACGTCTTATTTGCTGGTTCCACAATATGTTGATATTCGCAATTCGATCGAGCAAAGAGAAGCAGCCCGCGCTCTTTCAAGACAGCTAAAAGATCGATTTAAATTCGATCTGGCGATGTATATTGCTAAATCTCAGTCTGCAACCTCATCGGAGAAAATGCCGAAAAATCCGACAGCTCTAGGTGATAATGTCCTAATGCTGATTAAAGCGATCGTGGCAAAACGCGGACAATATAGTTATGCAAATTTAGCCAATATTTTTATTAATCAGATCCAAACTCTGAACTACAAAGAGTTTAAGCAAAGTCTTCAGAACTATCTAATTTTCTCGGTCGATCATCATAGTGATTATGCGATCGCGCTTCAATCAAAACTCGCAGAGAAACTAGAATCGCTCTATTCAGATTACGAATCTTCTCCACTCAGTGATGCGCTGATTCTCAGGACGTGTAATCGGATTATCGAAACGTTGACCACAGAAAATCGTAAAGAACCTTCTCCGCTTTTTGTCTTGTTACTGTCGCAAGGCAACCCGATGACATTAGTAATTGTCTTGCTGAAACTTGTTCTGATTTGTAATGCTTCTCGATCGCATTTAGAAGCCCAAATCGCCATTTTAATTCGACATTACGAACAGCTTCCAGAACAGAATTGTAGTTGGGTAATCAATTTTCTGGAAATCTTTAATGTCACGTTTGCAATTCATGCAGAAAACGTGCAATACAACCTGGTGAAAATGCAGCAAGCTCAAGAAGCTGCACCCCAAACGAACCTCGACCATTATCGGATTTTTTCGCAAATGAAGCCGATTATTCGTCCGAAAGCAGAACCCGAATCACCCGCGTGAACGATCGAGAGTTGCAAGTCCCGCTCCCATTCCTTCTGCCATCGTATTAATCAATCGATATAAGGCAACGGCTCCCAACACCTGTCCGCTGGGAAATCCTTGACTCAAAACCGCGATCGCGATCGCTTCAAAGACTCCCACGCCTCCCGGTAATCCCGGAATCACAAATCCCAACAACCACGACCAGGCAAATCCACTCATTAAAAGCGGCAAGTCTGAACCCGTGATCGGACGCAGCGCGAGAAAAGTCAGCACAAACCCGATCGCTCTTAATCCCAAAAATCCCAATTCGCCTATTAAGGGCAGGAACGGATATCGATCGATCTGAACCGGATTCGATTTCTGCAATCGTCTGAGAACGAGATTGAGAAAGACCGGATGAATCCCGATCAGAATCGCGATCGCAATTCCAAACTGTACCCAAGACCGAAGCCCGACAATTGCAAGAAAACAAGCTGCCGCTAACATCAACAGGGATTCGAGTACAACACTGAGTGTGGCAGGTGCGATCGCAATTCCTTTCTGTTTCGCAGCATTAATTCGTCCGTAAAAATGCCATACATTCCCTGGCAAATACTTGGCAATATTCGTCCTTAGATAAGTTTCTGCGCCCCAAGTTCCAGAAACCGGATACGACAAAAATCGCAGAATCCAACTCCAGACCACGCCCGCAAAAATGTGTGCAAATAAAGTAACCCCAAGCGCGATCGCAAGACAAGCTACACCCGCTGGAGTTAGCCGGAGTTGAGTCACATCCTGCCAATGTTTTTGAAGAGATTGAAACAAAAAGAAGACTACGGCTGCCAGAATCAGCCAGCGGAGCAAAGATTTGAGTCGAAAACGCTGCATGAAATTCTCGATCGATTCATCTTTCCAGCGTAATCCTTCTCAGGGCAGAAACACATTCAGCCTCCGGATTCGCAGGAATGTGACTTGCGCTAGAGGAAGAAATTCTGAACAGATCTGTATGGTTGAAACGCATCAGGGATCAGTCAAATCCTAGCCAAGTCGAAGCGGGAATTTCTCTGTCCTATATAAAGGAGCGCAGCATGAAACGATTCAACATTAAGCAGCTTTTTGCCTCGATCGCGGTCGCAGTCGTCGTCTTTTTCACTAACGTCAACTCGATCGCGCCGAATGCTCTAATCGCCGATCTTGGTGTCAAAACGAATGCCTCAGATCTGAACTATCCTGGCTCAGATGTCTCTAACTCTAGCAATCCGGATGTGGGTGCAATGCAGCAAAAATCTTTGCCACCTTTGCCCAACGCGAAACAACCGATGATCGATCGCGCTGATCCAAACTCGAAAGTTTTCGAGCGAGCAGGTCAGTCGATTCAAGATGCTTCGGCATTCATCAAAGACACCGTAGCAGGTGCAAATGAGCGTCCTGAAGCCAAAATGAATCCTGCGATCGAAAAGTAGTATTTCAACTTACATGATTTAACTTCAACGGAGATTTTTATGAGCAAACTTGCATCTTTTATCAAAGCCCTGCGCCTAAAGCAGATTGCGATCGTCTTTTTCGCAGGTGTGATGCTGTTATTGAATACCGCTTGCAGCAATTCCGCTCAAGCTAAAATGCCCCCTCAAACCGATGATGGCGGTCCGCATCCCGTCGGACAAGCCCAACCTTTTGAAGGTGGCATGAATAATTTTAGCGATACGCCTCCTGGACAAATCCCGACCGACAAAGCGAGAGAACTTGTGGATAACGCTGAACGCAATATCACGAGTGATGATCCCCGTAATGCAGATCCGCGTAACGCAAAGCTTTATAAGAATCCAGGCTACGGAGTTGAGCGCACCAAAGATACGATCGGGAACGCTGTGACCTCTCGTGCAAACAACGTCAAAGAAGAAGCGCAGAAAGTTGGAGAGCGCTTGAGCAACAGTGGCGAACGTGCGGTTGAGAAAACGAAAGAACTTGGTCAGCGGCTCGGTAAAGGTGCTGAAGATGTGGCAGATAGCGTATCGAATAGCGTTGTTGGTGCTGGAGACGAAACGCGAGGGCTAACCAAGAAAGCAGTCAAAGACGCGATCGATTAAGTTCAGTTCTCCTCTAGTTACCTCAAGTCACAAGCCAAGGTTTACCCTTGGCTTTTTTCGCTTAGTAAAATACAAATCAATTTTGCCTCGTTCAAAAAAATCGCGCTAAAGAATGATACCGGAGCTAATAATCGATTCGCGTATCTGTAAAAATTAAAGAATTACAACGGTATCAAATTTGTTCCGCATACCACTACACTGCATTAAACTGAGACAGATCAACGGGTTCAGGTAAAACGATGAGCTACCAAGACATTATTACGATCGAGCCAGACAAACGGGGCGGAAAGCCTTGCATTCGCCGCATGAGAATCACTGTGTATGATGTTTTAGGCTGGCTGGCTGCGGGGATGTCTCATACTCAAATTTTAGAAGATTTCCCTGAACTGACAGAAGCTGATATCAGAGCTTGTTTAGAATTCGCGGCTGATCGTGATCATCGCCTCATTGCTTCAGTAGGTGCTGGTTGAAACTGCTCTTCGACCAAAATTTGAGCCGGAAGTTAGTCGCTCGATTAGCAGACATTTTTCCGAATTCCAGCCATGTTCAGTCTCATCAGTTAGCAGAAGAAACAGATACTGAGATCTGGAGATTTGCAAAGGCACATGATTTCTGTATCGTCACTCAGGATATAGATTTTGCTGAACGAAGTCGTCTGTATGGTTCTCCACCTAAAGTAATATGGCTTCGATGTGGGAACGCGCCCACTCAGCAAGTGGAAGATTTGATTCGCGCTGGAGCAGAAGCGATTCAAGAGTTGCTGAATAATCCGAACTTGCATTGTCTAGAGTTGCAGTAGGACACAAAAAACTTAGATTTTTATGAAATCTAGAGGAGTGCAGTCATAGATTCTGTAAAAATTTTCTAGATTCTAAGCAGCTATAATCCTTCTGTCAGCACGAATCTGCTTCTTCATGATCCCGCCGTTCCCAATCACGATACGATGAGAAGACTGTTACTTTTATTCATCTAACGCGAATTTGCTTATGAAGCGCTTATTGTCTCGCCTGCTGGCTTTAGTGGTCGTTGTCGCGATCGGGCTTGTCGGATGTACGAATGCACCTGCTGGTCTGACAGGCAACTACCGTGATGATACGCTCACGGTGATCAACACCCTCAAAACTGCGATGACGCTCCCCGCTGATGCACCAGACAAGGCGGCGATTCAAGGCGAAGCTCGCAAACTAATCAATGATTTTGCTGCCCGCTATCGTCGCGATACGTCGTTGGCAAAGCTGAGTTCTTTTACGACGATGCGAACGGCTCTAAATTCACTGGCTGGACACTATAGCTCGTATCCCAATCGTCCGGTTCCTCAAAAAATGGTCGATCGATTAAATATCGAGTTCAACCAGGTAGAAGCCTCGCTCAAACGCGGCAACTAATTTGAATTTCTAATGAAAAGACCCAGGGGCAAGAATAATTTGCTGCCTGGGTCTTTGTCATGTTTGAAGCGAAAAATGCAATAGGATGAAGACAAGATTTAGCGGTTTCAGCGATGGCGAAGATTACTTTAGAAGTCCCAGACGAGCTATCTGACCAGCTTGCAGCAATCAGCGCTGCCTTCGGCACACGTGAGCGTGACCGTTTACCTGAACTCTTGGCGTTGAGCCTACGACAACCTGCAATTCCGGCTCGTTTCTACCGATACATTCTCGATTTCATTAGCCACAATCCTACACCTGAACAACTCGCTAACTTTAAGCCGACTGCTGAAATGCAGGAACGACTGCAACTGCTTCTCGATCGTAGTAAGGCGGGAGATTTAACGGCGATCGAGCAAGCCGAACTCGACGAATATGAGCACATCGAGCATCTAATTGTCCTGCTTAAGACCAATAATCTGAAAAATCTGCTGAATGCGTCGTGAGTACAACATATATTCCTGTTGCGCTCCGTCGCCAAGTTGAAGAGAGAGCTATAGCAGTCCTAAATTAGTCGTTCATTGCAGGGGTGATCGTGCCCCCTAAATCCCCCAAATTTGGGGGACTTTGAAATAGGGCTGATTTCTGGAATTGGAGAAAATTTTTTATCTCAAAGTCCACCAGAATGGGGGGATCTAGGGGGCTTTGGAGGGTTTCACAACCTGAATCGGATCGCCATAGTTTTAAAGTTCAAAATCTAAAAGACCCAGGGGCAAGAGAAATTTTTTGCTGCCTGGGTCTTTTTGTTGATTTGGATTGGGGTTAGTTCCGATCGATCCAGCCGCCCGTTTGTTTGCGGGTTCCGCCTGCGTATTCGTATTGTTTGCTTTGCTTGCCATAGAGTGCGGCGACTCCTAACAGCATGTGTTCACTAAAGTCGTTCAGTTCTTGTTCGGCTTGAGCGATGTTCTGCCGGGTCTGTTCCAAGGTTTGGATTAGGGCGTTGTAGGATTCGACCTGTTTCCGCAGCGCTTCAGTTTTGGCAACGTAATTTTGTAGGGAGACACCGTTGCCCAGATCGATCAATGCGCCAGTACTCTTCATTCCCTCAATTCGTGCTTGTGCTCTTTCAAGTGCTTTAGATTGCTTGGTTCTGTTTGTCATTATTCTTCCTGTTTAAGGGTTTGATGATTGCAGTGTAGCGATCGCGGTTTCAGTCGCGGTTGAGCAATTCTGTCCAAAAAATAGATTTGAATCGATGAATTTGTTTTAATTTTGAGCATTTCTACTCAGTCACTTTATTGTTATGATATACACATAGGAAATTATGAAGTAAACACAGCGATCGCTTCATGAAAGGCTGTGTTTGCTTGGGTGGAAGCTGTGAATTTTGAAGCGATCGCTGTCTTCGCTTTAAGAAACAGTGTGAATTTTGAAGCGATCGCTGTGTTTGCTTCATAAAAGGCTGCGTTTGCTTGGGTGGAAGCTGTGAATTTTGAAGCGATCGCTGTCTTCACTTTACGAAAGGCTGGTTTCGTTAGAGCGATCGATAGTACTTTAACGCTTCTTCTTTAGCGAGTCTTTCTAGGTCGTCTGATTCTTCCATCAATTTAACTAGCCCGTAGTTCTCTAGAATTTCTTCGATTTGCTCAAAATCTGCGATCGCGATCTGTACAGCGATCGGGCGCTGGTTTTCGTCAACAACATACTGCTTCTGGATGTCGAGCATATCAAAGTCTTTTGGAGAACGCTTTTTCATTCTACGCTAAGTAGATTGTGGCTCATGCAAGCCGTATCTGCATTAATTTCTAAAGCTTAAACAGTCGGGTGAGAACAGCGATCGTGATTCTCTCTGTCGTCCTGGCGGAATCGTCAGCGATCGTAGCAAAATCCTCGCTGTTCCCTACTTCGCGATTCGTTCTGCTTCCCAACTTTCTCCTAAGTGCGCCTCACAAAGGCTCTGCTCGGTTGTCTGTTTAGAGTCGCTGAGAATATAGGATTTGAGATGACGGCAGGCGCGGTGAAGGAGGCGATCAAGGTCGAGATCGATGCGGTAGAGATTGACGATCGTGGATTCCGAATTGGGAAGCGGTGCGCCGAAATAAGTAGGTTTTTGAACAAGTGCGATCGTCTGCCAATCCGAATCGATCGCCGCTAACGAACCGCCTTCAAATCGCCCGATCTGATTGCCGTATTTATCCCACAGTTTGACACTACCATCGTCTCCCCCTGTTGCAACAACCGTTCCATCTGGACTGAAGGTGACACGCGCAATGCTGCCTTGATTGCTATTGAAGGTACTCAGAAGCCTGCCGTCTTTGTCCCAGAGTTTAACGCTGCTATCTCCGCCACCCGTTGCAAGAATCGTTCCATCTGGGCTAAAGGTTGCACTCCAAACACTGCGCTGATTGCTATTGAATGTACTGAGCAGTGTTCCGTCTTTGTTCCACAGTCTGACACTACTATCCGCGCCCCCGATCGCGAGAATCGTTCCATCTGGGCTAAAGCTCATACTTAAGATGCTGCGCTGATTGCCGCTTAGGGTGGTGATGAGTTTGCCGTCTTTATCCCACAGTTTGACATTGCCATCATCTCCACCTGTTGCGAGGATCGTTCCATTTGGACTGAAGGCTACACTCCAGATGCTACCTTGATTGCCGTTTAGTGTGGTGATCAGTTTGCCGTTTTTATCCCACAGTTTGACGCTGCCATTGAATCCGCCTGTTGCAAGGATCGTTCCATCTGGACTGAATGCGATCGCTCGAATGTTGCCCTGATTGCTATTGAAACTGCTGAGAAGGTTGCCCTCTCTGTTCCAAAGTTTGATGCTGCCATCAGAGCCACTGGTTGCCAAATGTCTATTGTCTGAGCTGAAAGTTACAGTCCGAGTGCTACGTCGATCGCTATTAAACGTACTCAGAAGCCTGCCATCATTGTTCCAGAATTTTACACTACCATCATCGCCACCCGTCGCCAGCGTCTTACCATTGGGACTAAACGCGATACTCCAAACGCTGCGCTGATTGCCATTCAGTGTGGTAATCAATTTACCATCATTGTTCCAGAGTTTGACACTACCATCCTTTCCACCTGTTGCAAGTGTCTTCCCGTCAGGACTGAAGGTGACACCCAAAACACTCTGCTGATTGCTGTTAATTGTAGTTACAAGGTTGCCTTCATTGTTCCAGAGTTTGACACTACCATCTCCCCCACCTGTTGCCAGTGTCTTGCTATCTAGACTAAATGCTAGACTCCAAACACTCTGCTGATTGCTATTGATTGTAGTTACAAGGTTGCCATCATTGTTCCAGAGTTTGACACTACCATCTCCCCCACCTGTTGCAAGCAGATTGCTATCTGGGCTAAAGGTGACACCCAAAACACTCTGCTGATTGCTGTTAATTGTAGTTACAAGGTTGCCGTCTGTGTTCCAGAGTTTGACATTGCCATCTTCTCCACCTGTAGCAAGCAGAGTTCCATCGGGACTAAATGCTACACTCCGAATCGCGCTCTGATTGCTATTGATTGTCGTGATCAATTTGCCGTCTGTGTTCCAAAGTTTGACACTGCCATCGAATCCACCTGCCGCAAGCAAAGTTCGATCGGGACTAAATGCTACGCTCCAAACAATACCTTGATTGCCGTCAAGTGTAGTAATTAATTTGCCGTCTTTGCTCCAAAGTTTGACGCTGCCCTCAAATCCGCCTGTTGCCAGTGTTTTTCCATCTGGACTAAATGCCACACTCCAAACTGTGCCTTGATTGCTCAAAAGCTTAGTTTCTCGAATGCTTTCTAAGCCAGATTGCAGTGCCAAAATCGGACTCAGAGCAGGATATTGATCCAGCGATTTCCCTCGCTTCCATTTTTGCAATTCAAATCCCGCCTGCATCGCCAACCGCAATCCATCAGTTTGATCCGCATCAAATCGTCTGAGCGCGATCGCACCTGCTCGTTCAATCTGAGTGCCTGCTTTTGCCTCTGCCTGAAGCATCTCTGCTTCTCGCTGTTGATTCTCAGCAATCCGAACTGCCTCATTTGCTTGCTCTACCCGCGATCGTGCAACCTGAACCGCTGCTTCTGCTTGCTGTCGGCGTTGTTCTGCACTTTGAGCTTGTCCGCTTGCAGTCTGCGTTTGCTGTTCTGCTTCTATCACCTGTGCTTGCGCCCGCTGAATCTCTTGCTCCGACTGCGCCAAGACTTGTGCTTGTGCTGCCTTCGCTTGTATCACTGCTTTTTCTGCGGCTTTAGTCTTCGTTTCTGCGGCTTTGAGCTTGTCTTCGGCTCGTTTCACTTGTCGATCGAGAATATCGGCTCGTTGTTGTGCGATCGAAACTTTCTCGTCTGCTTGCTTCTCGGTTTGGAGTGCTTTTTGTGCGGCTGCTGTTGCCTCCTGAGTCGATTTCCAAGCCATCCCACCCGCAGCGAACGCGCTGATTAGTGTAAGCGCCAAGACTCCTGAGCCAATTTGCACCATGCGTTTCGCTTGCTGTCCTGCCTTGAGCAAAATTTCTGCTGCTTCCTCGGTGGCTTGACTGGCGCTAATGTATTCTCGCTGAAGATCGGTTGGTAGCGGATTTTTAGAATCTGCATCAGTTAACCAAGTTTGCGCCGATCGCAGATCGTCCCCACGCAGGACAAAACTCTCATTGCGATCGGCTTTGTCCCATTCGATCGCACGTTCTAAAATTCGGGTATGTGCCCGGACATGATCTAAATCGGTGTCGATCGCTTGAGTTAGCTGCTCGAATGCGCGATCGTAGTGATCCGAATCTCGAAAAAATAACCAGTTGTGTCTCGCGAGTGCTGGATGTGTTTGCTGGAAGCCTTCACGATGCACGATCGGAATCAGTCGCTTGTTGTGTTTGACCGCGTGATTGACTTCGAGCGTACACACCTCCGAAGCGATCGAATCGGGACTGATCACAAACACAAAAGTATTTGCCCCTTCAATGCCGCGTTCAATCTCTTGCCACCAATCCGCTGTTAAAGGAATATCCTGCCAATCTACCCAAGTTTCGCGTTGTTGCTCTTTTAGCGCCTGATGCAACCGCTCGACAAACGCCTTATCTTTTCGGGAGTAGGAGATAAAAATATCACTCATAACCGGATTGAGAGATTTTATCCCACCATAAGAACACAAGCCCGATGAGGGGTAGCTCGTAGAAGTACGGAATCTGTTGAGAACTTGCTAAGTTAATAAATTTGATGCTTTTTCTGTGTTGCTTGTAGCCAGATCATCAGCGCACAGAGTACGAGCAGACTGTAGTAGGCTGTGCCAGAAACGAGATCGCGGCGAAAGAAGACTTCGGTGACGGTCATCGATCGTAAAAATACACCAACCGCAAGATCAGCTCTGAGTTGTGAACGCTTCTAATATCATTAGTTTCGACTGTTCGTATGAGTCAATTCACCCAATGCCGCCACGATCGTTTCTGCTTCTCCACTAATCCGCCACAAGGTTCGACTCGCTTCTTTACTCACCAATTCATACTCGCCCCGGAATGCTTCAATCAAAGCAGGAATCGCCGATTTCGCATCTGGACCAATACAACCGAGCGCATAAGCCGCCACCCATCGAACCTGCCAATCGTCATCTTTTAGCGCTTCAATCAAAGCAGGAATCGCAGGTTTTGCTGCCGCGTTAAAGGTCGCCAACACCCAAGCCGCACTACTCCGAACATAAGGAGCTTTTGCTTCTAATGCACTCACCAAGGCAGGAATCGAACTTACGCCCAATTTACCGAGGGTCGCGATCGCTTCTCCCGTCACTCGTCGATCGTCATCGCGCAACCGTTCCATCAAAGCAGGAATCGCAGTTCGAGCTTCAGGACCAATATTCCCGATCGCTTTTGCCACTTCCCGACGAATACACCAGTCGCGATCCTGAAACTCTCGAATCAAAGCAGGCAAGACATCTTTGGAAGCAGAACCCAGTTCGCCGAGTTCTCGAATCGCTTCTAAACGTGCGATCGTATCTCCGTTTGAAAGCATCGGGGTTAATCGTCTTAAGCGTTGATCAATCTGCGATTTGCGTAAGACTTCTGCACTCAGTCCCACCCGTTGCCCCAATTCTTCCATCACAAAGTCAGGGACATCAATCTCTGCACTGCGAGTTAAACAGCAATCCCGCATTGCGAGGAGAAATCCTTGAATGGTATCGGGTGCTCCGGGCATCGTGTCGGCTTCCATCAGCCAGCGACTCCAAGATTCTCGATCGTCTTGATACTGTTCGACTAAGTGCAATGCTGCTAAACATTCAGCTAACGGATCGAGCGCGAAACAGATTTGATCTTGTGCAGGACCGATCGCTTGAACAATCCGCAGTCGTTTTTCTAAGTGTTTTAGTCGGATTTTTACGGTTTCTTCGTCTGCTTCGGTCTGAGTTTGCAGTGCATCTAGAATTGCTTCTCGTTTTGCAGGAGCCGGACGGTAATAGTGTTTCAGACATTCCCAAGCAATGATTTTTGCATCTTCATGCACTGCTATGTTATCGGGTTCATCTTCTGCGGCATCGCGATTTAACTCATTTAGATAGCTCAACATCAAATCGGGAATGTTATCGGGCAAGATGCCTTCGCTGCCTTCTTTTTTCGCGATCATTTGTTCCGCGTAAAGCTTCGCCAAAAGAACGGTAATGTTCCGCTGCCCGACCATTCTCGATAGCTGTCCGCAAGCATCGAAGTACTCTGGATCGTTGAATAGCTCACGCTTGTTCCGTTGATTCAGATAAGCTTCCAGGAATGAAGATAAGCGATTTCCTTCGATTCGGAGCGGCTTCACAGTCGTTTTTGGAACTTCGTCTAAAACTTCTTCTACCCGCGAAGTCACAATCAGCGCATTAGCAGGAAAATCAGGATGTCCAGGGCGAATTTCTTGGCGAGTTTCTTCGCTCAATTCAGATAAGCGATCGACAATCACCAAAATCCGTCTTTGTCTGAGCAATTTCTCTAGAAATTCATCACTCAGCGGTTCTGCGGCATCAATCAAAGCTTGCAACTGTCCTCGAATTGCTTCACGGAATGGACTCTTTTCTTCTGGTAGTTTGAAGTCTAGTTCCTGCTCGATCAACACCGGGAGCATTCGATGACGACTCAAGCGCTCCATTTTATTGTCAGACATTGCCCACTTTGCTAACTGACAGGCAAGGCTAGTTTTTCCGATTCCACCTTCGCCCCAAATCAGTAAACACTGCCGTCCATCCCAAAAAGTTGTATGCAAATCTTCGCTGCATAGTTCTGCGATCGCACTTCCATCCATCACTACGGGAATCGGAATATAAACTCGTCGATCGCTGACTGTATTCTTATGTGCAAATGCTTCTCGTGCAACTTCAATCTGCTTTTTCACCCAAGAATCCAACACTCTCGGATGATAGTGCAGCCAACCGATGAACAATACAAACCGCAACGGGATTTTGATACTGCCACCTAAAGGACTAGGAATCTCAAAGTCCGTATAAGGTTGCAGTGCATTATTCAGTTTAAGTAACCAAAGCGGACGAATCAGCAAGACAGTTAACCATAGTGACGGCATCGCTAACATATAAAGCGCGATCGATGCAATGGCTGGATTCGCCTGTGACCATTCCAGGACTCGCTCGAATAGCCGAGAATCCTTTTCATTCTTGAGCACATTCAGCGATCGACGAACTGTAACTGTAACTTCCTGATTAAATTCTGCTTTCGGATCTTCTAAAAGCGGTAATGCAGTTTCTAACGTACTATACGCCGTAGAGATATCATTTGCTCCCAGTGTCGAAGCTTTATCTTGTAATGTGCCTGCAACTCTTCCCACTGCTGTCGCGACACTAAATCGTACTCCAGAGTTTTGATCTTTCAATAGATTGACTAATTCCGGTAACGACGATCGCGCTTCTAATCCAATCCATCCCAATGCAGTAGCAGCATTTAGTCGCACATCTTTATCCAGATCTTTTAGTGCGTGTGTTAGTTCTGGCACTGCTAATTTTGCCTCTGCTCCGATTCGTCCAAGTGCCCGCGCTGCAAACGATCGAGTCATACGATCGGGATGTTGCAAAGCTTGTCTGAGTTGTGGAACTGCCTCACTCGCATCTTTCTCGAAAGTTCCTAGCGTCGATGCAGTCTTAATCCGAATCTCAGAGTCAGCATCACTTAATAATTGCGCCAAAATTGGTACTGCGGGTTTCGCATCTGCACCTAACTTACTCAACGCTACGATCGCAGCTAATCGAACCTCTCGCTCTGGAGTATTCAACGCATCAGTCAGAGGTGGAATCGCCAACTGAGCCTCTGATCGAATTGCTCCGATCGCATTAATCGCTTTGACTTGGACTAAACGATTTTGATCAGCAAGTCGATTGATCAGTTCAGGAACTGCTTCTTTTGCTGCACTGCCATAGTTCCCCAACGCCTGAGCCGCCCCGATTCGGATATCAGCATCTCGATCACGTAACACAATCATCAAGAACGGAATGGCTTCTTTCCCCGGCTCTTCAATCTTCGATAGTGCGGCTAATGCAGCAAGGCGAATCTCCTTCGAGTTACTACGAATCGCATCTGTTAACACTGGAGTAGCAGATTTCGCATTCAGTTCACCCAGAGCAACGATCGCAAAAAGTCTCGATCGCTGTGGCTCTTTCGGATTCTTAGCAAGACTAATCAAAGCATCGATCGCAGGTTTGCCACGTTTTTTTAGAGTTGCGATCGCGGATTGTGATTGTTCTCCGGTTGCCAATTTGCGTATTTCTGCGGGACTGGTCTGAGCGGAAACCGCGATCGGGCTAAACGCAATGGTCAAACAGAGCAACGTGAGCTGGCTCGTGAAGGAGAAAATCTTATGAGTACGCGATGCCATGAGAAAAGCCTGCAAACGATAGGGATATCGATCGCAGGGCTGTCATTCGGATTTAGATGCGAATGAACTTTACGAAAAACCTCTCCGTAAAATTCCAGTTCTTCAAAATCGATGCAACCCTGACTGCGTAATAGTTCCCACAGCGATCGACCAAATAACGCTCTAAATCTTCAACGGTTCACACTTTCTACCGCTGTACCTACTTCAGTTCAGACACTTCTAAGAAGCCCCCCAGCCCCCAAATTTGGGGGAGCAAGAGTCTTAAGCCCCCAGAATTGGGGGTTTGGGGGCAACTCCGAGGATGTCCTAATCTAAACTTCCACTGCTATATCTGAATCTCACCACGACTAAGTATTTATCCTCAAACCCTATTCAGTGATCCCACTCAATCATTTGCATAGATTAATTTCGTAGTTTAAACTTTCTTTAATTACTATTCACCTTTTCTAATCATTTCCCTATACTGACTTTCATGAGAGCGGTCACTAAGCCGCCAACGAAAAAGCTTTCGTACTACTAAATAAACCGTATTTTCTAAGGAGTAAAGTGATGACCTTGGCAAACAGTCAATCTGTAGAGAATTCTGCTATCTTGTTTACCCTCAAAAGCTTCTCGGTCTGGGTATTTACGTTGACTGTCTGCATGATTGTGGTCGGATTTCCAATGTTTATTTTGGTAGTTTCGCTGAGTGCTTTCGCGGCATTTGTCCTAAACACAATTCTGCCCTTTAGCTCGATTTTGTTCGTCTCTGCTGTTGTGATTGGTGTCCATGCGTTCGGCATTATGTTTGCCTCGGCTTGGTTAACCTCCAAAGGGGTTCATCCTCAAGAAGTTGAGTTCATGCGCTGGTTGGGTGGCAAAGAAAACCCGCTGCACACTTCGGTGTATGCGTCCTGCCCCTTGACTTGCGAACTTAGCGAATAAATACATTTTTCATTCGGTGAACTGGTCTGACTCCCCCGGCTTCGGTCGGGCTTTTTTATGAGAATTAACTTTACATTTCTTAATTCTATTTCTACACCAGATCCCGAATTATGATGAGTGAGCGATCGACCAATGCTCCGGACTTTTACGGGCAAAACAGAAAATTGGATCGTTCCCTTGTTGTTTGGTGAGTTCCGATGCTTAAGTTGCCGATTCCCGTTTGTCTGATTGTAGGAACGCGCCCCGAAGCGATTAAGATGGCTCCGGTGATTCAGGCGTTTCAGCGATCGCCCATTTTTGATACTCAAATTGTTCTAACTGGTCAACACCGCGAAATGGTGGATCAAGTAATGCAACTCTTTGATCTATCAACGCAGCACGATCTGGCGATTATGCAACCGAAGCAAACGCTGACGGATATTACCTGCTGGGCACTGCGCGGATTAGAGGAACTCTTCCAACAACTCCAGCCGCGAATAGTTCTCGTTCAAGGAGATACGACGACTGCTTTTGCTGCTGCTCTAGCTGCGTTCTATCAGAAAATTCCAGTCGGTCACGTTGAAGCAGGATTGCGAACCGAGAATGTGTTCAATCCTTATCCTGAAGAAGCAAATCGGCGGTTAGTTTCACAGATTACACAGCTTCATTTTGCGCCCACTGCGTTGTCGGTTCAAAATTTAGAGCGATCGAGCGTTTTAGGTGAGATTCATCAAACCGGAAATACGGTAATCGACGCGCTGTTGACGGTTGCCGATCGTAATCCGCCTTGTGAAATTCCTGGTCTCGATTGGTCGAAGTACCGCACGATTTTAGCAACCGTTCATCGTCGCGAGAATTGGGGTCAGCCGCTCGAAGACATTGCCCAAGGATTTCTCAAAGTTCTGACTCAGTTTGAAGATACAGCTTTACTCCTTCCTCTGCATCGAAATCCAACCGTTCGCGAACCATTAACTGCAATTCTTGGCGATCATCCCAGAGTGTTCTTAACGGAACCTTTGGACTATACCGATTTAGTTGGAGCAATGAAACGCTGCTATCTATTGTTAACGGATTCGGGCGGAATTCAAGAAGAAGCACCAAGCTTGGGTAAACCTGTCTTGGTATTGAGAGAGACGACCGAGCGACCGGAAGCAGTGATGGCAGGAACGGCGAAACTGATTGGAACGAATTCGGACAATATCTTGAAAGAAGCAGGGGAATTGTTGAGTAGTCTGATCGCATATCAAACAATGGCAAATGCCGTTAGTCCCTTTGGAGATGGATTAGCTTCTGAGCGAATTGTTCAAATTGTAGAACGGTATCTATCAAAGTGAGTGGAGAAACAGATTTAACAACGCTGCTTAAATCGATGAATCCTGTTTTGAGACAGGGTGAATATGTCTTTTGCAGCGTTGATTTTGAGGATTGGTTAAGGCTGAATCCGATCGGGGTTTTTCGAGAAGAGGAAGGACTCACGCTAATTCTCGATCGACAAATTGCCGATCAATCCAATATTCCTTACGCCTCGACTTTTCGCTTAATCACATTATCAGTTCACTCTAGCTTAGAAGCGGTTGGATTTTTAGCCGCAATTACTAGCAGATTGGCTGCACAGGGAATTAGTGTGAACGCAGTTTCAGCCTACTATCATGATCATCTTTTTATCCCAACTGCACAGGCAGATCGAGTCATAGAGTTACTGGATAGGTTCATTAGTGATGAGAAGTTCTAGTTAGAGCATTATTGGAAAAATTGATTCGATCACGCTTTAGAGGGTGTTTGAAAAGTAATCGTTGATCGCATTCACCCGCCCGGAAATGAATCTCCGGGCTAATCAGGGAAGCCCACTAAACTGGGCTAAGAACTCCGAATGATTCTCCCAGCCCGCTTCAGCGGGGTTTCTTCCATTAGCCCGGAGATTCATTTCCGGGCGGACTGGCAACGCAGCAAAGCCGCTTTTTATACTTTTCAAACACCCTCTTAGAGCAGATGGCGTTGTGCCCAGAGTGCGGCGGCAATACGATCGCGCATTTCTAACTTGCCCAAAATTTGTGTAACGTGATTTTTCACCGTTCCTTCGCTGAGATAGAGTTCTTGTGCAATCTCTGTGTTGTTCTTGCCTTCACCGACGAGTTTTAACACTTCGATTTCTCGTTTGCTCAGTGCACTCGGCACAGTAGTGCAGGATGGGGTTTTGAGTTGAGAAAAGGCTTTTGTTGCAATGGTCGGACCAAGTTGACTGTAGCCCTGTGCGACAGATCGGATCGCTGCCGCAATTTCAGGCGCGGGTGTCCGTTTGAGAAGATAGCCTAATGCTCCAACTTGTAGCGACTGGAGAATGTATTCATCATCATCAAACGTTGTCAGGACTAAAATCCGAATCCACGGATAGCATTCACGAATGATCTGAGTTGCCTGCACCCCATTACAGATCGGCATTTGCACATCCATCAGAATGACGTGCGGTTGTAATCGTTTTGCTGCGTCGATCGCTTCTTGACCATTCGCAGCCTGTCCCGCAATTTCTAGATCTGTCTCAACGGAGAGCATCGTCGCGAGTCCTTGCCGGAAAATCTCTTGGTCATCTGCTAACAGCAGTCGAATCATAACGGGATCGTGATGTGAATCTGAGTACCCTGAGCGATTTCGGTCTGGATCTCAAACTGACCGCCGAGGAGTTGAACACGCTCCATCATACCCTGAAGCCCAAATCCGGGCGTAAAAGTATTCTTGTCGAATCCAATGCCGTCATCTAATATGTCGATCGTAATTCCTTGAGTGGTTTGCTGTGCAGAAAATTGAATGTGAGATGCTTTAGCGTGTTTCTGAACATTCATCAATGCCTCTTTGACTAAGCAATAGATTTGATAGCTCTGATAGATGGGGAGAGTCGGAAGATTCACTTTCCACTCTACTTTTAGACTAGAGGTCTGTCTCAATTGTTCCAGCAGAGCAATTAAGGCTTGATTGAGATCAAAGTCAGATTCACGCATTCGCCTCACTGCTTGACTCACATCCTCAATACATTGCCGAGCAAGTTGTTTTGCAGTGTCAACGGCTTGAAAGGCTTGGGTTGGATTGTGTGATCGTAATGTTTGCGCGACGGCAAGCTGAGTATCCAAATCAGTCAGCGTGTGCCCTAAAGAATCGTGGATTTCTCGTGCAATGCGGGTACGCTCTAAGGTTGCTGCGAGAGATTCAACTTGCTCTGATAGTTCTTCAATTTGCTGGTCTTTTTTCTGCTGCATGACAATCATGTGACTCAGCATCAGCGTGAAGAAACTAGCAGCCGCATAGATCGCGATCGTAAAAAATACAAACCGAATCGGATCGATCGGATTTAGACCCAGTTGACGGGATTCCCTCGTATACTCATTCAGTGCCCAAGGAATTGCGGTTAGTGCAACTAATGCGATCGCAGTTCTTCGTCCGAGTAGAAAGTAACTTTTAGCAGCATACACTTGTAGAAATAATCCCAGATTCACGCCAAAAACGCCTGGGACTAATACCGCGATCGTTCCTAGCACCACATAGCTGAGGCGTTGCCATCGCGGACGATGCAGCGGAAAAATCCAACTCATGAGAAACAGCACGCCGCAACTGATTAATACGATCGACAAATTATAGCCAGATGCACTCAGCAACATTCCCAGATGAGCAATGAGGAAAGTCCATTCTAGAGATCGGAAGAATTGGGGAAGCGATCGCAGGAAAACCATAGTGAACGAGCGTAGTTGTACAGCAGCGACTTCTAATTGCCACTACCATACTGTATTTGTTTAAGTGACTGACCATGACCTGGGTCATGTTTTTCTGTGCATCTCCGGACTACTCTGCGCTTTCACTCCTGGCTAGAATACTGCACATGGCTACCAAATGTTAGGGCACTGCACAGCGCGAATCGCGAAAAAAGATTAAACCGATCGCACTCTCACTTCGTAAGCTGATCAAGAACAAAGTTCGCTCTGAGTTCTGATGCGGAAGGAGCAGTGCAAATCCAGCAACTTCCATTAAAAACGTTCTCTCAAGCTACTCTTTTGGAGCTTTCTACTACTATGAAACTCGCTTCTTTGTCTAATGCCGCTCGCACTTTTGGCGTGATGGTTTTGCTCACTGTGATGGTTGGTACAACTGCACAACAGTCCACTCAAGCTCAAGATACCTTTCCAGGTTCCGGTACTCTTGCTCTGAATGAGGATGGGATTTGCCTTGCCCAAAATATCATCTATCAAGAGTTTGGAGGTATCACCTTGTCTCCAGAGCAACAGGCAGCCTACCGGGAACTTGAGGCTAGAAGCAATGCAAGACTTGAAGCGATAACCGCCAACACCAAGATTGTCGAAAACGCATCAGTCTGGACTCCGGAACAGATTGCAGAAGGTCAACGGATTGGTCGTGAGTTGGAAGCTCAAACGATGGCGCTTCTGACACCTGAGCAGCGACCCATCTATCAAGCTAACTTAGAGGTTCAACGCAGGATTCAAGCCTGTACTCAACCCATTCCCTTTGATAGAATCTTATCCCCTCGCCCGTATGTGCAACAATCTGCTCAAGTCTCGATGTCAGGCACATCGAAGTCCAATGTTGCCGCGACCCGTCCGGCTCAATCCTCTCAAACGATCCTTGATATCGCCGCTGCCAATCCCGACTTTTCGACCTTGGTAACAGCAGTAAAAGCCGCAGGATTGACGAGAACGCTATCTGGAAACATCCCTATCACTGTTTTTGCACCGACGAACGAAGCCTTTGCTGCCTTGCCCAAAGGCACATTGGAAAGATTGCTCAGACCAGAGAATCGAGCAACCTTGAGAAAAGTACTGACCTATCATTTTGTATCGGGTGCAGTTGAGTCTACTAGCGCACTGCGCGCTGGATTCGCGGGAACGGTCGAAGGCAATCCTGTGGCGATTACGGGAAATCGCAATCAAATCCGAGTGGACAATGCGACCGTAGTTTCGGCAGACGTGAAAGCAAGTAACGGGGTGATTCATGTCATCGATCGAGTTCTGCTACCCCCTGATCTCAGATAGTCCTGGCATCAGATGAAACCAGTAGGCAATATGACCTGTCTGCTGGTTCACAAAGTTAATCAAACCTGACTCTCTCAACTTACCTTTTGGAGATTTTACTGCAATGAAACGACCCGGTTTATTTAAGACATTTTGCACTCTTAGTTTGGTGACGATGCTCTCGATCGTTGCCCTCCCAACCATGGCGAAAACGGCTCAAGCTCAAGACATCCCAGACGGGATTGAGTTCCTGACGCGAGAGCAGCTAGAACAACGTAGGCTAGATGAGCTAGAACAATTTAAGATCTGCGATCGCGTATTTCAAGAAAACAGTAATGTTCAATCGGATGGAGGCTTCTTTTTTGATGACCTTCAAGGATTGAACTTGACGGATGCCCAGAAAAAGGCTTACGAAGCCTTAGACGCGCAAGCGGAGGCGAGACGAGCGGAGCTATATAAACAGACGATCTCTGTCGCAGATCCGTTGGCAACCGTTTCGTTCTTGTATCTCGCACCCAGCACTCCCTTGAAGGTTCAAGACGCAATCAACGCAGAACTCGATCGCAAACCGACAATGGATCAATTGGAATCGCTAAATCAGAGGTTTGAGAAGAGATTTGGGAAGTATGGACTCTTTATCGGTTCCTACATCACCTATCTCACACCAGCGCAACAGACGCAACTCTCTGAGATCAGCACCGATTTTTATCGCCAAGTTCAAGCCCTCATGACCCCTGAGCAACAGCCACAATACAGCAAAAATCTGGCAGCTAGACTCCGGATCAATGAAGTCTGTGATGCAAAACAACCCGTTTCCGGTTATCCAGCACTGGGAAGAATCGTCAAACAGTCACCCAGCACAAAAGCCGCTCAACCTAAGTAGCAGTTCGGGTGAATCGCGATCGTATTCAAGTCAACAATGCCAGAGTCACTTCGGCGGATGTGAAAGCAAACAATGGGGTGATTCACGTGATCGATCGTGTTCTGCTACCCCCCGATCTCAGATAGTCCTGGCATCGAATGAAATCCAGTGGGTGGCGCAACCTGCCTGCTGGTCACACATTTTTAAAGTGTACTGACTTGGGACAAAGCGCGATCGCGCAAAGCCTCGTGATGCAACTACCCAAGCTCTCACAATATATTGCCTCTACATTTTTTCTACTCACCTCGATCTATGGATTTGCCGCCTATCGCCCCTGAACAACCCACAGACCTGGAGCTTTTTTTAGCAATTCAGGCACAGCAGGTCAAAGCGCTAGACACCCTGTACGATCGCTACGGCAAGCTAGTTTACAGCCTCGCCTTCCGCATCCTGAACAACATTGAAGAAGCCGAAGAAGTGACGCAAGAAACCTTCCTTCGCCTCTGGCAGCGCAGCAACCTCTACCAGCCAAATCGCGGATCGCTCAGTGGATTTCTGATCACCATGACCCGATCGCGATCCCTCGATCGACTGCGATCGCGATCTGCCGCTCATGCAAAGATTCAGCGATTTCAGGTCTTCTCAGAGGGTGCATCAAACTACAATCCAGCCCTAGAATTTGCTATGGTTCAAGAGCGTTCTCATCGGGTGCATGAAGCGCTCAAGCAGCTTCCATCGGCTGACCGACAGCTTTTAGAAACTGCCTACTATGAAGGGTTGAGCCAGTCAGAGATTGCGAAGCGACACGGCATTCCCCTCGGCACTGTCAAATCCCGCGCTCGTCAGGCACTCAAAAAGCTGCGTGCCGAACTCGCTCCCCTCGTTTGATCGTTCCTACCTCACCCAGATCACCATGACTCGCTCCAACGACGACACCAACCCGATTGATTTAGCAGCAGGCTACATCCTCGATGATCTCAGTCCTGAGGAAGTCGATCGCTTAAATCAGGCGCGTAAAGATCCAGCGATCGCTCAAGAAATTGCCACCTTCCAAGAAGCCTTTGCGCTCCTCCCCTACGATACGCCAATGCTCGAACCCTCCCCCCGCCTCAAGCAAAAAATTCTCAGTGCTGCCATTCAGTCCGCAGCACAACAGCCCAACGTAGTTCCCCTCGCTCGACGCAACTGGAGACGCTGGATTCCGGCAATCAGCACAGGAATTGCAGCCGTTGCAGTCGCGGCTCTAGGTTTTAGTCAGTTCGCTCAACAGTCTCAGCAAACGATCGCGCTCCAGCGACAACTCGAAGCAACAAACACTGAAATTGCGCGGCTCCGGGATGAACTGCAAACAAACCAAGCAACGATCGCACGGCTGAGTCAACCGGATACGCAGGTGTATTCATTGGTGAGTGCGACATCCAACCGCGCAACGGCTCGTGTATTGTCGAACAAGCGCGATCGGACTGTGACACTCGTTGCCCAGGATCTTCCCAAGCTTCCGAAGAATCAAATCTATCGACTTTGGGCGGTTGCAACTCCGGCAGCGGCTCCAACGTACTGCGGAGAGTTTCGCCAAGATGACACCGGGAAAGCTCAATGGATTGCTCCGAATGTAGCCTGCACGAAGAATCCTTCGCGGTTGTTGATCACGCTGGATGCTCCGAGCGATCCGATTACTTCCGCAGGTCCATTAGTGATGAAAAGCTCTACTTAACTGAGTTTGAATGGGTACGAAACTTCCGAGATTTTGAAAACCTCGGAAGTTTTTGATTTATTCATAGCAATGTTGAAAAAGATTTGATCCGATCGCAATCTCGCTTCGTATGCTGATCAAGAACCAAGCTGAGTTCTGATTCAGAAGCAGCAACACAAGCTACTTCCACCAAACCCTACTCTCTCAACCTACCCTTTTGGAGATTTTCATGAAACGTATCTTTCGTTCAAAATCGCTTCGTACTCTGAGTTTGATGGCGATGCTCACTGTTATCGCTGGAGCATCTGTGCAGCAGTCCTTGCAAGCTCAAAGCAAAATCGAAACTTCTTCCCAGAACACTACATTAGCTCAAGCTTCTCCTCGTCAGACCAACACGATCGTGGATATTGCCGCCGCCAATCCCAACTTTTCGACCTTGGTAACAGCCTTGAAAGCCGCAGGATTGACGGGAACGTTATCTGGTAACACTCCTCTCACTGTTTTTGCTCCAACCAATCAAGCCTTTGCTGCATTGCCGAAAGGAACCTTGGAAGCATTACTCAAGCCAGAAAATCGAGCAACTCTGAGAAAAGTGCTAACCTATCACGTTGTCCCTGGTGCAGTTGAATCCAGAACGCTGCGCTCTGGGAGAGTGGCATCGGTCGAAGGCAATCCCGTCACGATCGCGGTAAATCGCAATCAGATCCAAGTGAACAATGCGAGAGTCACTTCAGCCGATGTGAGAGCAAGAAATGGCGTAATTCATGTTATCGATCGCGTTCTGTTGCCCCCCGATCTGATGTCCAAGACTACTCCGCCCCGACAATCCCGAACGATCGTAGATATCGCCGCTGCAAATCCAGAATTCAGCACACTCGTTACAGCGCTCAAAGCAGCAGGACTGACCGAAACACTCTCTGGCAAACAACCGTTCACCGTCTTTGCACCAACTAACAAAGCTTTTGCGGCACTGCCAAAGGGAACTCTGGAGAAGTTGCTAAAACCAGAGAATCGCAATCTGCTTCGGAAAGTCTTGACTTATCATGTTGTGTCGGGCGATCTGATGGCGAAGAATCTGCGCTCTGGGCGAGTGGCAACGGTGGAAGGGAGTCGCGTCAACGTCCGAGTCGGACATGGCAGAATCAGAGTCAATAACTCCAATGTGGTGAAAGCTGATGTTGATGCAAGCAATGGAGTAATTCACGTGATCGATCGAGTGCTGCTCCCCCCGAATCTGTAGTTCTTGCTTCAGAAAGTCTGATGACTGAGCTAAGTAGTATCACAGCTTTCTCAGTCGATCAGACTGCACTGCGATCGCTAGTCCGAAACAAGACTAATCCGATCGCACTCTCACTTCGTAAGCTGATCAAGAACAACGCTCTCTCAATCTTTTGGAGATTTTCACTGTTATGAAACTTACAAAATCGCTTCGCACCTTTGGCTTGATGGTGATGCTCTCAGCAATGGTTGGCACATCTATGCAACAATCTGCTCAGGCTCAAACTCGATCGCAGAATCGAACTCAACCCAAAGCTCCTGTCAGTTGCGTTCCTCTTAGAAATGGTTTCTTCTTTGAGTTCCAAGGCATCACGTTCACTCCTGAGCAAGAGGCAGCATTCCGCAGATTTTCAGCCGAACTGAGTAGAAAGTCGGAAGCTCAACTTGGACCTATTCAGACCGAAACCATGAAGGACACAAGTGTTGACGTTGCAGTGAAGGAAGGAGTCGGACGCGAGATCGATAAGGTTTGGAAAGAAATTACCGACATGATGAGCGCGATGGCACAGAAGAAAGTACCTGCTGATCAGCAAGTGGAATTGCTGACCAAGAAGTACGGTCGGTATGCAACCTTCTCCCTTCCCCAGAGATCGCGTTTTACGCCAAAGCAAATCGCAATCAAGGACAAGCTGAACCGCGAATTTGAAGCTCAAATGATGTCCATCTTCACGCCTCAGCAGCAAAAGGTCTATCGCGAAAACTTAGTGATCAAACGTGGACGTGAAGCTTGTAATCCAGACAAAACATACGGTTAGAATGCTCTTCATCTGATGAAGGTTCGAGGTTGAAACAGAAAGCGTGGTAGTTGTCATCGACTCTTACTATCTGGCTCTACTAAGCTTTTCGACAACTTCTGAGAGCTACGCCCTAACCTGTTGCGATTCACTTGATTGTTTGCTGATTTCTGCTCTAGTCGCGATCGCATCCAAGTCAACAATGCGAGAGTCACTTCGGTAGATGTGAAAGCGAGCAACGGTGTGATTCATGTGATCGATCGAGTTCTTTTACCCCCCAATCTCAAATAGTCTTGGCATCGCATGAAACCAGTAGGCAAAGCGATCTGTCTACTGGTTTGAGATTTGATCGCGATTCTGAAGCTCGACATTGTTTGAGCTTCATTGTCTTCTAGTCATGAAAATGTTACGAGAATTCGGATAAATCGGCTTCTAGAATTTGGTCGATCGAGTAAGGACATTCGCCAGGCAATGTCTCAATCGGTAATTCCGTCTCAGCACTCGCTTGTTCAGCCGCGCTTTCATAACACTCAACAAGAACTTCTTCAAGATAGTTTTTAAGGCTAGGCGAGTCTCTGAGTACTTTTCTGATGCGTCTACGATGTTCGATGATGCTACCTGACCAACTTCCTGAACGCCGACCTGATTGATACTGCCACTTTAGAAGATGAAGTAAAACAACGACCAAATTGCTTTCTAAACTGCGGCGTTCACGTTTTGGCATATCTTCAATTTCATCGACCAAATTTTTCCAATCGACCTGCTCATAATTTTGATGTTTGAGCTTCTCGATCGTGTCTTGAAGCCATAGGTAGTAATCGACTTCATACAAGTCTGACTGGCTGACTTTAAGTTCTGTATTCATGTGAACCTCTCAGCATTGTGATTCTCTCAATTCTATGCAATGCTGCCACGTTTCCGGGCTTCTTTATAGGAAGTTCCCACGTTTCGTAAACCTGCTTTGATCATCTGTTGTTCCAGCAAGGCAAAAAATCGAGCGCGATCGCCTCCTCTCACAACTGCCTGATTGTGCGCTTCCGCCAAAGCAACCGGATACCCATATCCTTTCTGCACTTGAGCTAAGACTAAACTTAATGCAGAATTCAACATCACCGAATCTTTCGCCACCCAAGCCGGAACTTCGACCCGCGCAATCTCACTTCCCACATTCACATAGCAGAAATGAACTGCATGATCACCATAAAATTCCTGAATCCGCGCCGAACTTTTCCATAAAGGGCTTCGTTCTCCAGGCTGTAACAACATTCCCCAAATTGCAGCATCTTTGAGCGGATCTAACACTTGGCAAGGCGCTCGATCGCGAACTTCACTACAATGACTCGCGCAATCGGGAGCGAGATAAGCACAGCTTTGAAGCCGTAAAAAGTTCATCGCTTCTCCACTTCTAGACGCACTGATGTAACCAACTAGCGGAATGTCGATCGCTCTTAATTGATCCCATGCTGCAAGAATTGGGGTGAGAATGCGATCGCGTCCCTCTGCTGGCATCTGTTCCAAAAACCAATAAATCAACGATCCATCAACTAATGAAATCGTTGGCGCACTCATTTCATCACTCAAAGCTTGTCCCAGTTCTGCCAGAATTTGCGCCTCTAATGCGGTTCGCTGATAGCCCATCCATTCCTCAGTCCGAATGCCCCATTGCCTTGAAACATAAAGGTCTTCAGGACGATAGAACACTTCTGGCAAGCTATCTAATAACGGTAATTTACTCTGTCCGTAATGCAGAATGATTCGTCCCACATTAATCAAGTAGCAATATGCAATTTCGTGATGGCTTGGTGCAATTTGAGAACCATCCGTTGCAATCACGGTATGAGCAGCGGGAGCCGGATCAATCTCGATGCGAGTGTCCAAAGGTTCGATCGGGATTGCAGCAGTGAAACTTAATCGATCGCGCCACAGTTCGTGAGCTTCGACTAATTCGGATTGTCGATCGTGCGCTTGTGCCATGAGTAATCTGGCTCGATCGAGTCTTTGTCGAGTCGCGGTTGCCTCTAGCGTCAACTGTTGGCTAATTCCCTGCATCTGTTGAGCAAGCTTTGTCAGATCTAGCATAAAAGAGCGGATGAACTACCCTTAATCCTAGAGCCTAAGTCGCGAGTTTCAACACATTGATGCTAAATGTAATCAGCGTTAAGAACGTGATAAAGCCGATCGAATCGAGCAAAGTCGTGACTAAAGGACCACTGACCAAAGCCGGATCGAGCTTCAATTGCTTCAATCCCATCGGCAGCAAAGTTCCCAACGTAACCGCAACCATGCTATTCGTTGCCATCACGATCGCAGCAACAACGCCGACCCATCTTTCCTCTGGCTTTGTCCAAATCAGCGACAGAATAAACATCGTAATTCCTAGCGCAAGAGCAGTTCCCAATCCTGCAAGAAGTTCCTTTTTGAGAATCTTCAGCGCATCTTTTGAAGTCACTTCTCCAACACCCAGCGATCGAATCGTTACAGTTAAAGCTTGAATTCCTACTGTTCCGCCCGTATTTGAAAATAACGGCATGATCACCGCGAGTACAGGAACCGCCGCGATCGTGGATTGAAACGGCGAAATCGCACTCGAAGCTCCGATGTAAAGCCCCATGATTCCAAGCAACCAGGGCACACGATTTCGGAGTTTTTCCAATGGGGTTGAAAGCGAAGATTCGTCACCGCCACCCCCCGCGAGCTTTTGAATATCTTCGGTCGCTTCTTGTTCGAGAATATCGACCACATCATCGACCGTGATAATTCCAACGAGGCGATCTTCTCGATCGACCACTGGAACCGCAATCAAGTCATAGCGCTTCATCAGTTGCGCCACTTCTTCTTGCTGCATATCGGTACGCGCTCTGATGACGCGATCGCTGCCAATATTTTCGATCTTCGTATCCGGAATCGAAAACACCAACTGCCGCAAAGACACAACCTGCTTGAGTTTCCGATTATTGTCGGTTACGTAAGCGTAGTAAATTGTTTCTTTATCCCGGTCAGCCAATCGAATCTTGTTCAACGCTTCGCCAACCGTCAAACCTTCCCGCAGTCGGACATATTCCGTGGTCATCACCCGACCTGCGGTTCCTTCGGCATACCCTAGAATCGTTGCGGTGGCTTGCCGTTCTTCGGGACTGAGTTGTTGAACTAAGCGTTTAACGATTCCAGCAGGCAACTCATCGAACAACTCGGCTCGATCGTCCGGGCGCATCGATTCAACAATATGACGCACTTGAATATTTTGCAGTGAACCAATCAGCGATTCTCGCACTTCAGGCGGCAAGTACTCAAACACATCCGTCGCTTGAGTTTTATTCAACAATCGAAACGTAATCGCCCGCTGTTCGGGTTCGAGTTCAGTAATGTAATCGCCTACATCGATCGCAGGCAGTTCATTGAGTTCCAGCTTTAAGCGGTTTAAATCCGAGATACCCGCGAGCGTTGCTCGACTGTCTTGAGTCAGCATTTAACTTTTCTCCTCGATCTTCCTCGCGCTGGAAGACCAAAGGCATCCACGCTAGGAAAGGTTTGCTGTGTTGGATAAATGGACTTCGTCCATGAATATGTAAGAACGCAACATCAATACCCCTAGTGGGCATCGCTGGCTCCATGCTAACCCTGAAACTGAATTTTCACAATGTTTCCGAGAACACGGAGCGGAAAATCCCGTCTTTTGGCGTAAGCGAACTCGATCGATGGTCTACCCTAGTTGGTATAGTTCCTCTTTCCAGCTACGCAGTTCAAAAACAGGAAAAGTTTCAACTCAAATGATTCGAGGGTTTTTCATTTTCAATTTGGTTCTTTTTATACTGAGCGGCTGTCGGTCTCCCGAACCGATCCGGATCGAAGTCACACCTTCCCCAGTTTCATCTACGCCAAAACCGTCTCCCACACCCAAAGGAAAGACGATCGCGGTTAATATTTTTCAGCTAGATAATCAATGCAATCGATTTGTTGCGACGAAAGAAGCCGTTCCCGCGAATCAACCTGTGACGCAAGCGATCGCGAAAACGCTCTTAAAAGCCAATAGTGAGAGTCTAGATGTGGCGGGCTATCGCGTCAGAGTAAAGTCTGGAGTCGCAACGATCGATTTTCGTCCGATCCCAAATGCACGTCGATCGCTTTCTACTTTGGCAAATTGTGAACAGTTGGCACTCTTTGGCAGTGTGCGAAGGACTTTGACGCAGAATCGCGCTTTGAAAATTAAATCAGTGAGATTTACCGATCGAGGTCAACTGATTCGACCTCAGTAAGACAGTACGATCGCAAAATTTTTACTGATTCAGCGATCCACAAAATAAAGTCTTGAGACTTCTACCTTTAGGAGAATCTAAGATCAATCTGTGGTTTCTTGGGCTAAAAGCAAATTAGCTTTAGGATTGTTCAAGATTTGTAGCATCAGTTCTTATTCCCGCTCTTGTACACTTATCTAAAAGGATGTACCAAAAATGGATGTCAAACTCGTTTTACTCGTGCTTTCTGGCGTTTTTACCGTAGCTTGTCTGTTCTTTGGAACACGCAACGGGTTTTATGATACCGATAACTATCATGGCAACGGTTCCGCGCATTAAAATAGACCCTCAAACACAGAAAGCGAGGTGACAAACTCCATCCTCGAATTCTGGATGTTTGTAATTCTGAGTTTCTCTAGGGTGGATTCGTGACGCAATTGGAGTGTTTCCCTTACGGTGCAGGACACAGCGACGAAGGTATTTGTCTCCTCGTTCGGATGGGTCCTTATCGAATTTTGCTGGACTGTGGGCTGTCGGATCTATCTGCGCTTTTGGGTGATGGAGATCCTTCTACGCCCGCAGATGTTGTTCTGTGCAGTCACGCCCATTCGGATCATGCTCAAGGACTGCTCAGTTTGCATCGAGCGTTTCCACAGTTGCCGATTTATGCGAGTGAAGTCACGACGCAGCTTTTACCGCTGAATTGGCTGGATGAACCGGGTCGCGTTCCTCAGTTTGTTCATGCGCTACCTTGGCGATCGCCCGTTGAGTTTCAGGATGGACTCACGGCTGAATTGTTCCCAGCGGGACATCTTCCAGGTGCGGCTGCCATTTTGTTAACTTATACGCCGCCAGAAGGTCGATCGTATTCCGTTCTATATACCGGAGATTTCTTTTTATCGAATTCGCGATTGGTGGAGGGCTTGCGACTAGAAGAATTGCGAGGATTGCGCCCGGATGTCGTGATTGTTGAAGGAACTTACGGAACAGCGAGATTTCCACACCGAAGACAGCAAGAAAATCAAATTGCGGAAAAAATTAGTCGGGCACTCAGCGATCGACAATCGATCCTTTTCCCGCTTCCAATGGTCGGACTCGGACAAGAACTCCTAATGTTGCTCCGAAGCCATCATTTATTCACTGGACGGGACATCGATATTTGGGTCGATGGAACAGTTGCCTCCGGGTGTGATGCGTATTTGGAACTGTTACCGCACTTACCCGCATCGGTTCAGAATTTTGCGAAACATCAATCGTTGTTTTGGGATGAGCGAGTGCGTCCGAGAGTTCGGAGATTGCATCCAGAACAGCGATCGCTGGTCGGTGAATCGCCTTGTGTGGTGCTAACGGATTTCTCGATCGATTGGCAAGAATTCTGCGAAGACAGTCCTGAACGCTGGCTGATTCTACTGCCGCACCATTTAGAAGAAGGCTTAATCGAGATTTCGTCAGAGTTCGATATTGAAACGTATGTGTTAGCACAGCATTGTGATGGGGCAAGTACCACGCAGTTTATTCACAACTTACGTCCACAGCACGTCATCTTTGTTCACGGCGATCCGAACTATCTCGCGGACTTGACCGGATTAGATGAATTGCACAATCGCTATCATCTGCACTCTCCCGCATCGGGAAGCTTAGTCGAATTACCGATCGGGGAAACATTTCTGCAACCTGCACCGCCAGAAACAACTTACGAGGGCGAACTTGCAGAGCTTGGAACAGTCGTGACGATTACGCTACCGGATGCGATTACGAATGATTCGAGATGGCGATCGATTTCTGATACGGGACTCGTCGAAGCTCGCTGGCAAGGTCAGGATCTCGTGTTGCGGGGCTTGTCTCAGCGGGAATTGATGACGCAGAACAATGAGCGATCGCCTGCTTGGATGGAGAGTGACGAAAGAGATTGCTGTTTCCGGTGTCGGCATTTTCGAGGACAACGCTGCTGGAATCCGGGATCACCGTTGTTTAATTTCAAAGTGACCCCAGACGGATACTGTCCAGTATTTGAATCGGCTCAAACTGCGATCGAGCCGATTCGCGAAGATGTCGATCAAGCTCCGGGATAGCAGACTTTCGTGCCACCTAATCCACAGTAGCCATTCGGATTTTTAGCAAGATATTGCTGATGATAGTCCTCTGCGTAGTAGAACTCAGGGGCATCTAAAATCTCAGTCGTGATCGGCTTGTAGCCTGCTTTTGCGAGTTCTTCCTGGTACATCTTCAACGATGCTTCTGCGGCTTGGCGCTGTTCATCGTTGTAGATATAAATGCCCGATCGATACTGTGTTCCGACATCATTACCCTGGCGCATTCCTTGAGTCGGATCGTGACTTTCCCAGAACACTTTCAGAAGCTTTTCATAGCTAATCACTTTCGGATCGTAAGCAACTAGCACCACTTCATTATGTCCGGTCATACCAGAGCAAACTTCTTGGTAAGTCGGATTTGGAGTGCTACCTGCCGCATATCCAACTGCGGTCGAATAAACGCCGTCTTGCTGCCAGAATTTCCGTTCTGCACCCCAGAAGCAACCCAAACCAAAGACTGCGGTTTCAATTCCAACGGGGAATGGAGCCTGCAACGGATGACCATTGACGAAATGTTTCGCGGGAACGGGCATTTTTGTCGATCGACCTTTGAGCGCTTCATCCGGGGTCGGAACTGTAAGCTTCTTGCCAAATCCAAATAAGACCATTTGTTTTTACTCTCAATGTTCATACTTCTAGATTTTAGCGTGAACGCTGATTTTGCTTAGGAATGTGAATCTAATCACTCCGAACGTTTGGCGAATAGAATTCGCAGCTACACAGACAAAACCCGCCGTCGCGGGTTAAGAAACTGGCTGTTAGTCCCGCCGAACGCGGACTTCGTTTGTATAGCCGCGAATTCTATTCGCCACGGCGTTCACATCGCAATTTAGCAATCTAGTATTTATGCCGGATACGATCGTACATCGCCACATACTCTTTCGCCGGATCTTTCCAAGAATAGTCGTACTTCATTCCCTGAGTCGCTAACTGATTAAAGACTTTCCGATTCTGTCCCCAAAGGTCAAATGCCCGCCCCATCCCCGATTCGAGCGCGACGTTATCCGATTCGTAGAATACAAATCCATTGCGTTCTTCAGGTGGATGAGCCTGATCATAGTCATGATCAAACACTGTATTGACCAATCCACCGACACCCCGAACGATCGGCACTGTTCCATACTTCAGAGCAATGACCTGTGTTAATCCACAAGGCTCGAAGTTACTCGGAACAACAATCATATCTGAGCCTGCATAAATCAAGTGCGATAGTTCCTCGTTGAATCCAAGTTCGATATGGCAGTCTGGATTGTTGTTCAGGAATTCTTTCTCGTGTCTAAACCATTCGTCGATCGCTTTTTCCGTCGCTGATCCAAGCAATATAAACTGTCCGCCTCGCTCTAATGTGTAGTACATCGCATGATGAACGAGATGAACGCCTTTTTGGTCATCTAAGCGACCGACAAAACACACGATCGGCTTTTCTGTTTCTTGCAATAACAACCGTTCGCGAAGGGCTTTAGTATTGTAGTGTTTCTGCTCGAAGCTATCCGCAGAATAATGGTAGGGAAGATATCGATCGTTCTCTGGATTCCAAAAGCCATAATCAAGCCCGTTGAGAATTCCAGTGAATTTGTCTTGATGTACCTCTAAGGTATGCCCCAAACCATAGCTAATTGTTGTATGTCGAGCTTCCCAAGCATGATGCGGCGAAACCGTATTCACAGCATTCGCGTAAACAATCCCACCTTTCATAAAATTGATCGAGAACGGATTGAAATTGTCTCTCAGCTTGTCATAGCTAAAGTAGTACTCCGGTCGTCTAAGCTGCGTCGCTTCTAGGATATCCGAACCACCAAAGCCTTGATGCTTAAAGTTATGGATGCTGTAGCACACTCGCTGATTTGCCATGCCGTGATACTTATAAATCTCAAACAGCATCACAGGCACTAATCCAGTTTGCCAATCATGACAATGAATCACATCTGGTCGCTTGTTGCTTTGTAGTAAGAATTCCAGTGCAGCCTTACTAAAGAACGCAAAGCGCATATTGTCATCATTGCAGCCGTAGTAGCATCCTCGATCGAAGAAAAAGTCTTCAGTATGCGGCTCAATAAAAAAGCAAAGTTGACCATGCACCCAACCGCAATATACCGAGCAATGCACTAAGCCATCGAACCAAGGTACATACAAATTGACAAAAGCCTCATGCAGTCCCCAAATGTGGTCATACCTCATGCAGTCATACTTTGGCAGAATCAATTCGACGCAGTGCCCTTGACTTTCCAACTCCCGACTCAGCCCGTAGACCACATCTCCTAAGCCTCCCGCTTTGATCACCGGGGCGCATTCGGAGGCAATTTGCACGATGTACATTTGTATCCCCTTACTTAACAAAAATTCATTTTTGATGTCTTTATTCAATACGTAAGCCTGCTTTTTTGCAAGAGAAATCCCTCTTCTGTCTTAAAACTTAAACCCGCTCTCAGAACGTCCGATCTATGATTTGAGCCATAGATATAGGCATTTTCCATGACTGCAACCCTCACCAAACTGCCCCCGATTTCGGGCGCAACACTGCCTCAGACATCTTCTCCCGTCTTTTTACCGACCACAAATTTAAGATTAGATGCGATCGATTCCGCGTTCGCCTGCGCTCTCCACATGCACCAACCGACGATTCCTGCTGGCATGAATGGCGAATTGATCAGCAATCTACAACACATGTTCGAGCATCCGAACCAAGGCGACAATCACAATGCGGGTGTGTTCGCTTGGTGCTACGGTCGCATGGGCGAATTTATCCCGGATCTGATTGCTCAAGGCTGTAATCCGCGCATCATGCTGGACTATTCCGGGAATCTGCTCTGGGGACTTCAGCAGATGGGACGGGATGATATTTTGAATAATTTGAAGAAGATAACTTGCGATCGACAATTCCAACCCTACGTCGAATGGCTCGGTACAATGTGGAGCCATGCAGTCGTTCCATCTACTCCCATTCCCGATCTCAAGTTGCATATTCAAGCATGGCAGCATCATTTCGCTTCAATCTTCGGAATCGATGCACTTCAACGAGTTCGAGGATTTTCGCCACCAGAGATGCACTTACCGAATCATCCTGATACCTTGTTCGAGTACATCAAAGCGCTGAAAGAATGCGGTTATCAATGGTTGTTAGTTCAAGAACATTCTGTAGAGTGCTTAGATGGTTCAAGTTTGCCGCACGATCAGAAGTACATTCCAAACCAATTGGTTGCACGTAATTCTAATGGCGAAACAATTTCGATCACTGCATTAATTAAAACTCAAGGCTCAGATACGAAATTGGTCGCGCAAATGCAGCCTTATTTCGAGGCAAAAACTCGATCAAAGCAATCGATCAATAACACTACAATCCCTTCACTCGTTTCGCAAATTGCAGATGGGGAAAATGGCGGCGTAATGATGAATGAATACCCGCGTGATTTCTTCAGGATCTATCACGAGATTCGAGACTCAGGCAACAATCATTCGGGTGTTGTCGCAATCAATGGAACAGAGTATTTAGAATTAATTGAATCGACCGGAGTTGGTGCTAACGACTATCCTGAGATTCAAGCGGTTCAGCAACATAAGATTTGGCAGAAGGTGGATCACATTACGCCTGAAAATGTGGAAAGAGCGATCGCGCAATTGAAACAAAATGACGATCGCTTTCACATTGATGGCGCATCTTGGACAAATGATCTCAGTTGGGTCAGAGGCTATGAGAATGTTCTAGAACCGATGACCGAACTCAGTGCACTATTTCATCAGAGGTTCGATACAACCGATCTAAGCGTCACGGAACAATCGAACTATCAAGAAGCATTGATGTACAACTTGCTACTACAAACCAGTTGTTTCAGATATTGGGGTCAAGGGGCTTGGACGGACTATGCTCGTGAAATTTATCGACGTGGAAAATCTGTCTTGAGTTAAATGATGGAATGCGACAGAGATTTATCGATCGCTCTGTCGCATTAATCAATTTAGAGGATGTTTGAGAAGTATAAAAAGCGGCTTTGCTGCGTTGCGAGTTCGCCCGGAAATGAATCTCCGGGCGGATGAATGCGATGAACGATTGCTTTTCAAGCACTCCCTTAGAACTTTGCTGTAATCCGCTTCATTGCTTCGACCACATTTTCGCGACTGTTAAAAGCAGAAATTCTGAAATATCCTTCTCCCGCTGCACCAAATCCCGATCCGGGTGTTCCCACAACATTACAAACATTCAGCAACTTATCGAAAAAGTCCCAACTCGATAAACCATCCGGCGTTTTCACCCAAACATAAGGAGCATTCACGCCACCATAGACGGCAATTCCCGCTGCTGTTAACTGTTCGCGAATGATCTTGGCATTTTCCAAATAGAAACTCACCAATTGTTTAATCTGAGCTTGTCCTTCTTCGGAATAAACCGCTTCTGCGCCTCGTTGAACAATATAAGAAACGCCATTAAATTTAGTCGATTGCCGACGATTCCAAAGCTTCCACAATTCCACATCAGAACCATCCGAAGCCTTCGCAGTCAGAGTTTTCGGAACTACTGTGAACGCGCATCGAGTTCCAGTAAATCCAGCATTCTTCGAGAACGATCGAAACTCGATCGCACAATCCCGCGCTCCTTCAATTTCGTAAATCGATCGCGGCAATGTCGGATCAGTCACATACGCTTCATACGCCGCATCAAAGAAAATGATCGTGCCATTCGCCTTCGCGTAATCCACCCAAGCTTTCAAGTATTCCTTCGTTGCAGTCGCACCCGTCGGGTTATTCGGAAAACAGAGATACACCAAATCCACTTTCTGCGAAGGAATCTCAGCCGTAAAGTGATTCTCAGCCGAAATTGGCAAATACACTAATCCGCCGTATTCCCCGCTCTCGTTGGCATCTCCGGTATTTCCCGCCATCACATTCGTATCGACATACACGGGATAAACCGGATCAGTGACTGCGATCGTATTGTCGTGCCCAAAGATTTCCAAAATATTGCCGCTATCGCACTTTGAGCCATCGGACACAAAAATCTCAGACGCATCAATCTCGCACCCACGAGCCTGAAAATCGAACTTCGCAATCTTTTCTCTCAGCCACTCGTAGCCCTGTTCAGGACCATAGCCCTTAAACAAACCGCGATCGCCCATATCCTCGATCGCTTTCACCATCGCACTGCGACACGCTTCCGGGAGCGGTTCAGTCACATCTCCAATTCCCAACCGAATAATCGGGGCATCAGGATTCAATTGTGCGAAGGCATTCACCCGACGAGCAATTTCGGGAAACAAATAGCCAGCTTTCAGCTTCAAATAGTTGTCGTTAACGGTTGCCATGTCACTCGGTTAAATCAGATCTGACTCACCATTATTCCTCGATTTTACGCAGGCTTCAAATAATGATTCCGGAGCCATCCTAATCCCCTACGAAACTAGAAAAGGACGATCGCACACCGACTGAGTTTCTGTTACAGTAAGTGCGAATGTCCTGAACTTGTCTGAAAGTTAACCTTCACTACGTGACGTATGGCGAACTCGTCTTTCTCATCTACCAATTCTTGGGTCAGTAAAGCGCGATCGCAGCGATCGTTCCGGGCTGTGATTCTCTTCATGCTTGCCGCTGGCTTGATGAGCGTGTGTGGATTTCGTCTGGCATATCTCCAACTCGTCGAAGGCAGACACAATCGCCAACTCGCGGATCAAAACCGCATTCGATCGATTTCCATCGTCGCCGATCGCGGAAATATCATCGATCGCAAAGGGAAAACGATCGTCGTCAATCGATTATCTCGATCGGTTTATCTCTACCCGCGTGAGCAAACCAAAGAACAATGGCAAGTTTCGGCACAACGCATCAGTGAACTCTTAGACATTCCCAAAGAAGACATCATCAAAAAGCTCGAAGAAGTGCAATATAAATCGGTTTCCCCAGTCCGAATCTTACGGGGACTCGATGAGAAAAAATACACCGCACTTTATGAAATCGGACAAATTCGCGGCTTAGAAGTCCAAGCCGAATCAACCCGCCAATATCCCTACGGCAGCCTCGCTGCCCACGTTCTCGGCTACATCGGAGAAGCGACCAAAGAAGATTTCAAAGCCAATCCCGAATTTCCCAATGGAATGCTCGTCGGACAAATGGGAATCGAACGCATTCAAGATGCGACTCTACGCGGAACTTGGGGCAATCGATTAATCGAGGTCGATTCTGGCGGAAAAGAACTGAAAATGCTCGGAGTGCAGCAACCCATCGCAGGCTTGCCGCTACAAGTCACACTGGATGTCAAACTGCAACAAGCCGCAGAAAAAGCACTAGGCAACCGTCGAGGGGCAGTGGTCGCACTGGATGTCAAAACTGGAGCCGTACTGTTGATGGCAAGCGGTCCCACATTCGACCCAAATATCTTCACTCGCAAAATCAGCCAGAAAACCTGGGATGCGCTACAAAGCCAAGATCATCCTTTCCTCAATCGCACGTTACAAGGCTATCCTCCCGGAAGCACCTTCAAAATCGTGACTGCAATGGCAGCAATGAAATCCGGTCATTTCTCCGCGTCTTCCATGTTGCCGACATTCAGCGCCATGAACATCGGGGGAACGTTCTTCCACGAGCATGGAGATGCCAGCTACGGCACGATCGGGTTTCGAGATGCCCTAGCTGTCAGCAGTAATTCTTTCTTCTACCAACTCGGTATGAAAATCGGACCTGAAGCGATCTCCGAATGGGGAGGACGTTTTGGAGTGGGTACGACTTCTACAATGGGCTTAGATGGCGGCAGTCACGGCATTATTCCAACTCCTAAGCAGAAGGAGCAGCAGTTCAAAGAACCTTGGTACGTTGGCGATACCGTCAGTACTTCGATCGGGCAAGGCATGGTACAGATGACCCCACTTGAAATGGCGGTCATGGTTTCAACGATCGCAAATGGCGGAAAACGTATCAAACCGCATCTCTTGAAGAGTCAAACCTACCAGTCGAATATGCAGCCAGAATCGTTAGGGTTTGAACCTTCTGCACTCAAGGTCTTACAAGAGGGACTGACCGCAGTAGTTCAAGAAGGAACCGCCCGCAGTCTAAACGATGGCTCGATCCCGCTTACCGCTGGAAAAACAGGAACCGCAGAAGTTCAAGGACAAGAAGACAACTCGCTGTATGTTGGTTACGGTCCTGCGAACAATCCGCAAATTGCGATCGCAGTCGTGGTCGAAAACGGTGGATACGGTGCAACTTCAGCCGTTCCGATCGCGCACGAAGTCTATAAAGCCTTTTTCGGAGTCAAACCCACGCCAAAATCAGAATAAGTCCCAAAGTCGCACTGAGCTTGGTAGGATCAATCAGTCGATTTGCACAAGCGCCCTGTGACCTACATTCCCCTCCATCATAAGTATCGTCCCCAAACGTTCTCACAGCTTGTGGGTCAATCTGCGATCGCCACCACGCTTTCTAATGCGCTCTTGCAGAACCGCATCGCTCCCGCCTATCTCTTCACTGGCGCACGCGGTACAGGTAAAACTTCCAGCGCCCGCATTTTTGCAAAATCACTGAATTGCATTTCTGTGAATGCTCCGACGGATAAGCCTTGTGGCGTTTGTCAGACTTGTATCGAGATCACTAAAGGTAATGCTTTAGATATCATTGAGATTGACGCTGCAAGCAACACTGGAGTAGATAATATTAGAGAGTTAATCGAACGCTCCCAATTCGCACCAGTGCAATGCAGATACAAAGTTTATTGCATAGATGAATGTCATATGCTTAGTAATGCGGCGTTCAATTCTTTATTGAAAACTTTAGAGGAACCACCGGAACGAGTTGTTTTCATTTTAGCGACCACTGATCCACAAAGAGTATTACCCACGATCATCTCTCGCTGTCAGCGGTTCGACTTCCGCCGGATTCCGATCGACGATATGACCCAACACCTAAAAATGATCGCCGAGAAAGAACAAATCGCGATCGCAGATGATGCCCTCTATCTGATCGCCCAAATTTCTCAAGGCGGACTCCGCGATGCCGAAAGCCTTCTCGATCAACTCAGTCTTTTAGCTGGAGATATCACAACTGAACGAGTTTGGGATCTTGTTGGTGCAGTTCCAGAGCGGGATTTGATGGCGCTGATTGAAGCGATCGCACAAAATCATCCCGAATCCGTTCTCGATACGACCCGCCGTTTAATGGATCGCGGACGAGAACCTTTGATTGTTCTGCAAAATCTAGCCAGCTTCTACCGCGATTTACTCATTGCAAAAACCGCTCCCGATCGAGGCGATTTGGTTGCACTCACATCCTCAACTTGGACACAGTTATGTGAGTTTGCTAAGGGAATGTCGATCGAAACAATTCTCTCCGGTCAACAACGTCTAAAAGAAAGCGAAATTCAACTCAAAAACTCGACACAACCCCGACTCTGGTTAGAAGTGACACTCATGGGACTGTTAGCTTCTGCTACTTCAGTTGAGCAACCGACTCGATCAATTGAGCAACCAACTCGATCGATTTCTCGTCCCGTTTCCAAACCCGTTGAATCTGTTAGCTCACCTGTAGAAGAACCACCAAAACCTGTAGAAGAACCGATCGACGAACCCACTCAAACTGAGGAAACAGATCTTGATCGCTTATGGCAAAACATCATCAGTAATATTCAACCCTTTGGCACTCAAGCTCTATTCAAACAACACGGCAACCTAGTTTTATATGACGGTGAAGCAGCACAAATCAGCTTTCCACAGAAGCTTTTACCGATGGCACAAAGTCGATCGAAAAGCATTGTTGCTGCTCTGAATAAAACCTTTGGAAAAGAGATCAAATTCAGCTTAGTTGCTGCCTCAATCACCGGAACGAACGAGGAACGCACTACAAACATCCCCACTCCAACGGCTGAACCTTCAGACCCCGAACCCGAACCGATTCGCGATCGCACTCCCGATCCCGAACCCTTTCCTGAAGAACCCACTCCCGAAGCTTACACACGACCCGATTGGGATGAAGACGAAGTGACTCGCGCCGCCAGAACACTCGCTGAAGCCTTTAATGGCTCCTTAGTCGATGATGAGGCTGATATCGATACGATCGATGTTTCCGACCTCTCTTCTGACATCGCCCCGTTAGAAGACACGATCGAAGAAAACGACGAGGACGACGATACCGACTTTTAAAGCAAAAACCGCGGTCGTAAAAAGTACGATCGCGGTTCAACTTTTCAATTTGGCTCAATTCGGCGGCATCACCACACGACGAGCTAAACCAACGGATTTCAACGCTTGAATTGCCCACCAGGTCACATCAATTTCCCACCATTTCCGACCCGCTTTCGCCACATTCGGCTGAGCGTGGTGATTGTTGTGCCAACCTTCACCGTAGGTAATCAATGCCGCCCACCAAAGGTTCCGCGAATTATCTTCCGCTTCATACGTTCTATAACCAAACAAATGAGTCGCAGAATTAATAAACCAGGTGCTATGCCACAAGAACACCGCTCTTAGTACCAAGCCATAGATGATGAACGACCAGCCACCCATCAAATAAAGTGCGATCGCCACCGGAATCTGTAGCATTAAATAATTCTCAGTTCGATCGAGCCAGCGATAAAACGGATCGCGATCCAAATCTGGCGCAAACCGTCGATAAGATTCATAGTTAAAAAACTTCTCGCGTGGGTACAACACCCAGCCCATGTGACTCCACCAGAATCCACGCTTCGCCGAATACGGATCATTATCCACATCTTCCGTGTGTAAATGGTGCATCCGGTGTCCCGCAACCCAAAAAATCACTCCTCCTTGCAGTGCCAGCGATCCAATCACCGCCAGCGCATACTCCACCACTTTGGGAACCTGCAAACTCCGGTGGGTCAGCAGTCGGTGATAGCCCAAGCAAATCCCGATACTGCCAAACAACCAGTGCAGAAAAATCATCACACCCAGCGCTTTCCAGGAAAAAAACCAAGGAGCAGTCAGCGCCAGCAGGTGAAAGGCTCCGAAAAAAGCAACGTTCGTCCACTCCAATTTGAGAGCTTTTTCGGAGTCTACTTGAACAGAATTAGAAGTCATGAAAATCCTTTACTGAGTTAACAACGATCGACCTGCATTCAAGCCAATCTCATTCGCATCCCCCAACTTACGGCAAAATCCGTTACAGTTGATAGACACATTTGCAAGTGACGCTTGCATTTGTAGCCTAACAACGAATGAGAATTTCTGCAAGTGCTACTTGCATTATTTATGTCTACTCCCCGCACTACAACCCGCCAAAGGCTGATTCAGGCAGCACTGGAGCTATTTACTGCCCACGGTGTAACCGACACCACGACCAAACAAATCGCTGAATTAGCAGACGTAAATGAAGTGACGCTGTTTCGGCATTTCGGGAATAAACACGGGCTATTACTCGCCGCGATCGAAGAAGCCGCCGTTTTCACTGAACTCGGTCAAACTCTCATCCAACAAGCAGATCAATCTGCTGGGGTCGATCAAGCGCTCAAGGAATACGCCACCGCTTGCCTAGAAGCACTCGAACGAGTCCCCGAAATGGTGAGATCGGTGGTTGGAGAAGCTGGACAATATCCCGCTGAAAACCGTAAAGCCCTTGGTCGCGGTCTTACCCAAGCGAATCGTTACGTCGCTCAATATTTCGACCAAATGATTCAGCGCCGCCAAATGCAGCCGAACCTTTCCGCTGAAACCCTTGCTAGTCTGCTGAATGGAATGCTTCTGGGGTACGCAGTGATCGAATTCACCAGCGAATTTCATGAACTCTGGCAAAGTCGAGAAGAATTTTTATCTAGTTTGGTTACGCTCTTTTTACAAGGGGCAATTCAACCCTTTCAACCTGTCACTTCAGAGGTTGAAGATCTTCCTGCTGATACCGTTCACCTAATTTTGCAACGTGCCAAGAAACGAGGATTACAAGATTATGCGATCGCTTACGTCCTCTTTGGGGCGGGACTTAATTCGAGTGAGCTTATTCAACTGACGCGATCGAATTATCATGCCACTCGACACCAACAAGAATTACACATTCCTCAAGGACAAATTCGCCCGCTGAACCAATGGATTTTGGGAAAACGCTACGGCTCATATACAAAGAATCCATTGACACAGTGGCTTAAAAGTCGAAAAGATGCGCTTTCTGCCATGTTTTTGAATTCAAGCGGTCAGCCGATTAACGAATCCGATTTATCGCAACGCTGGAATAGTTTGACTGAGGACATTCTGAACGATCACCCGCTAAAAATCGAGCAAGCTTACCAAACTTGGTGCGTCGAACTCTTGATGCGGGGAATGTCGATCACAGATTTACAAGTTCTGACACGACGAGATCTAACACAATTGCAGCCCTTTGTCGATCGAGCAAGAGAAAAAGCTGCTCTAGAACATGCGATCCGCCTAGATCAACCCCCTCGAATTAAATCGAGTCCCTAAAATAACCCCTCAGTAATTCTGACAGAGATCCTTAGAATCCCTTAGACATGACTACTGAAATCTACTGCTTTCCTAATTCCAAACAGGTACAAACACCAGGATTTTTACCTTTGAGGATTACGATGATCAAAACCCCCAAACAGACCCTCGATAATATTACTGAAATCGCGATTTTTTGGCACTCCAAATAATAAAAAACAACATAAAAGCTTCATTGTTTTATTGTCCCAATCACACATTTATGGATATTTGTTGATGCTAGTTTAATAAGTGAATAAATTTGTCCTATTTAGACTGAAGACAAATTTTAATCCTATTAAATGACTCACCTTCACTAGCTCTATGGCAATTGAAGCGATTAACATCACGGCATGGGGTAAAGCACTCTCGCAAACTCTTTCCGACCTATATGAGCAACGGTCAACAGGTGAGCTTTTCATCACCAGTAAAACCTCTGCTCCGTGGCGGCTTTATTTTTACGCAGGCTGTCTCGTCTACGCGACCGGAGGAAATCACGCCGTTCGTCGATGGTATCGCGCCCTCAGACAGCATTGCCATCCTTCTTACAATACTCAGTGGCAACCTCGCCCAGAAAGTAACGAAATCGGGTGGGAACTCGAACTATTAGATCACGCGATCGAGCAAAATCAAATGACTGATTCACAAGCCAAAGCGATCCTGCAAACGCTTGCTCAAGAAGTCGTTTTTAGCTTGATGAAACAACCAAAAGCAACTGCACAATGGCACCCCGATCGCTTAATTGAACCCCGTCTCGCTTTCTTACCGATTCAGCCGATTTTGCAAACCACGATCGCACTCCAATCAAGTTGGGAAAAGTTCAGTTTAGACAATCTTTCTCGCACAGTTTCTCCAAGCTTTTTGGCTGATCTTGCCCCTATTCTTCGTAAGCCCAGACAGTTAGAAGCCAGCGTTTCTCCGATTATTTATCACAACTTGACCCGCTTTCTACAAGGAACTCACAGCCTGTGGGATGTCTCGGTTGCCATGCAAAAACCCTTCCCTGACATCCTTCATGCCCTCCTTCCCTGGATCGAATCCGACATCATCGAACTACAAGAAATCTCAGATCTTCCGCTGCCAGCATCACAGCCAGAAATGTCAACATTCCGACCCTGTTCCACGGCAAAAGCCCTGATTGCTTGTATCGATGATAGTCCCCTCGTCGGACACACGCTCTCACACATTCTGAATCCACTTGGCTACGAAGTCCTGCCAATCGCAAATCCTCTACAGGGCATCACAACGCTACTGGAACGCAAACCTGATCTAATTTTTCTCGATCTGATTATGCCGAATACAAACGGCTATGAACTCTGTACGTTTTTGAGAAAAACCTCTGTTTTTGAGAAAACACCGATCGTGATTCTGACTGACAACGACACCATCATCGATCGACTGCGATCGAAAATGGTTGGTTCCTCTGAGTTTCTCGCAAAGCCCATCCAACCCGAAAAAACGATTCGGATTATTCAGAAACATCTCGGTCACAGTCACGATACTCCCACAATCAAACCCGCTCAGATTGCAATTGCATAATTCAGTTACATCCTCTGCAATCCGGGAATACTCAGTTTATTCGCCCCCGCATCAGACTTTCTACCTCTTAAATTATTTAGCTTATTTCGCATGCAGCGAGGGAAATCTGTTATGGCAACGGTTCTTGTAGTAGATGACACGCTCACCGATTCAGAAATTATTGCTGGAACATTACGACGCAGCGGCTTTGAGACAGTCTCAGTCTCTAGCAGCGAAGATGCAAAAACTAGACTCGGAGACCTCAAACCCGATGCGATCGTGCTAGACATTGTTCTCCCCGGTGAAAGCGGCTTTGAATTTTGCCGATCGCTCAAAGCAGACCCTGAAACCAGCAATATCCCAATCGTCATGTGTTCTACCAAAGATGGAGAAATCGATCGGTTTTGGGGCATGAAACAAGGCGCTTCCTCATACATCACCAAGCCCATTAACCCAGAAGAACTCATTCGTACTGTCCGACTCCTTGTTAGTCCATAACTTTTCGCATGACAACTCAGCCTACATCCCCCTCAGTTCGATCCCAACATTTTCTGAGATTTGCACTTTCCCCTAGCACTCAGACCATGCTGGCAACGGATCGGATCACTGAGATTCTCAACCTCAACCCGCAACAGATTATCCCGCTTCCTGATGTTTTTCCAGAGGTAGTCGGGGTCTTCAACTGGCGGGGTGAGGTTTTGTGGCTTGTGGACTTGAGTTACCTGCTTGGTACAGAACCACTCTTTCACCAGTTGGAATCAGGAAGTTACAACGCGCTAGTTGTACAGCATCCACAGGGAATGATCGGATTAGTGATTAATCAGATTAGCCAGTCTTTCTGGTGCAATCCTGCGGAAATTCAACTGCTGTCAGCTACACAGCGCACAACAAAACTTTCTCAATGTTTACAAGGATACTGGTCAACTCCAGAGGGCGAAACGATTTGGGTGCTTGATAGTGATGCAGTGATCAACGTTCTGCACAGTCGAAGTCAGTTAACGCTGAAACGGAGAACAAATTAGATTGCATTAGATTGCACGTCTCAATCGTCTAGTTTTCAAAAAATAAGGACACTTTCATGCTATCGAACGGAAATTCAGCAGAGCAATCAAATTCTGCATCACCACAAAAGTCCCCACCCAAAACTGGTGCTCTACCCAAACCTCCTGCGCCACCTCCATTACGCATGAATCACCAGCCTGCTAAGCGTGTGACCCCTTCATCCACAAGCAAGCAGTCTGCTCGAAAGTTCCCACTCGAATGGCGGCAGCAGATTACGCTCAAAGCGATCGCGTTAGGACTTCTCCCCGTTCTCGCACTAGGTGGTCTTAGCTACGTGAGTGCAACTCGTTCGATTACGCATGATGCTGCTGAAGCTCAAAAAGCTCGATCGCTTCAACTGTCTGAAAAACTCAGTCAATTCCTCTCAGAGCGCTACCGAGATATCGAAACACTAGCCAGCTTACCAAACTTCAAAACAATCAGATTACGCATCAACAATACGGCTCAAGACAAGATCGTATTAGAGCAACTTAAAGAAAGCTACGACCTTTACGACAGTCTTGCTATCTTTGATCTGATCGGAACTCCGATTATTCAAACAGGCGCAACATCGCTCACCAATATAAGGACGAAGGATTATTTCCAAGCAGTTCTCAAATCAAATCGCCCAGCGATGAGTAGCCCAGAGAGTTCACATCTCTACTTTGCGGCTCCCATTCAAGATACCACTGGAAAAACGATCGCGGTTATCACAGCCCGTCTTCCTTTAGAGCGAATAGAATCGCTTTTGAGCGATCGTACAAATGCTCAGGACTATATCTTTGATGCCACAGGCAATGTTCTGTTTGCACCTGATAAAAGTCAAGTGAATCAAAACATTGATACTCAGTTTACAGACCTTCAGCCTCATCGAGCATCAAGCAAGCTCGGCGCTTTAACCTCTGGAAAGTTGCAGAATGGTCTTTCTCTCCTGCAAAGCATCAATTCATCTCCTACTGAAAAAGACTACGCGATCGGCTTTGCCAAAACAGTCCCCGTTGCAGGAATGCCAAATCCAAATTGGGGAATTGTTTCTGCGGCTGATCCTCAAGCGGTAATCGATGCTCAACGTCGTTTGGTGGTCTTGCTGGCATTAGGAACGCTTTCTACTGCTGTCTTGATTGCAGCGATCGCAATTTTCAGCACTAAACGCGCATCTCAACTCGTCGAAAGTGAAGTTCAAGATCTGCAACGAAAACAGAAAGAACTAGAGCAAAAACAAGCTCGAATGAGTGAGCGATCGCAGCTTCTGACTCAGATTGTCGAGCGAATGCGGCAATCACTCAAACAGGAAGATATCCTCAACACAACGGTGAGCGAGCTTCGGTATGCTCTGGATACGGATCGGGTGATTGTGTATGAGTTCCACGACGATTGGAATGGAACGGTAATTGCAGAATCTGTTGGTGCTGGATGGAAAAAGATTTTAGGCGAAAAGGTCACTGATCCATTCCGAGAAGGATTGATCGATCGATATCGCAATGGTCGTGTCCGTGCGATGAGTGATATTTACGCAGCAGGTCTAACTCGTTGCCATCGCGATCTTTTAGAAGGATTCCAGATTCGCGCAAGTATCGTCGCACCAATTCTACAGAACGAGAAATTGATTGGACTACTGTGTGCTCATGAATGCTCCGGAGCACGCAAATGGGAAGAGGAAGATATTGATTTATTTACAAAGCTTTCTTCGCAGTTGGGATTTGTTTTAGAGCAAGCAACATTGTTACAAAAGCAAACTCGGAGTGCAGCACGATCGCGGCTACTCAACGAGATTGTAGATAACATGCGGCAATCGCTTAAAGAAGAGGACATTCTCAATACTACGGTAAGTGAATTGCGCTATGCCTTGAATACCGATCGTGTGATTGTCTACTTCTTTGAATCGAATTGGACGGGAACGATTGTTGCAGAATCGGTTGCTTTAGGTTGGGCGAAGATTCTTGGTGAACAAGTTAACGACCCGTTTCGAGAGGGCTTAATTGAGCGATATCGGAATGGTCGAGTTCGAGTGATGAATGATGTGGATTCTGAGGAACTTGCAGATTGTCATCGCGAGATTTTGTCAGGGTTTCAGATTCGTGCCAGTATCGTGGCTCCCATTCTGCAAAACGGTGAGTTAATTGGATTACTCTGCGCTCACCAATGCTCTGGGGCGAGAGTTTGGGAGTCTGAAGATGTGGACTTGTTTGCTAAACTCTCAACTCAGTTGGGGTTCGCGTTAGATCAAGCAGCACTTTTGAGAAAACAGATTCGGAGTGCAGAACGATCGCGCTTACTGAACGAAATTGTTGATACAATGCGACGATCGCAAAAAGAAGAAGATATTCTCAATACAACCGTGAGCGAATTGCGCTATGCACTGCACACCGATCGAGTAATTGTATACCGCTTCCACGATGACTGGAATGGAACAATCATTGCAGAATCTGTTGCATTGGGATGGGAAAAGATTTTAGGTCGAACGGTGCATGATCCATTTCGAGAGGGCTTGATTGAACGGTATCGGAACGGTCGAGTCCGCGCAATGAATGACATCTATGCAGAAGGACTGACAGACTGCCACCGGGAGATTTTAGAAGGTTTCCAAATTCGTGCCAGTATCGTGACTCCAATCTTGCAGAACGGTGAACTGATTGGATTACTCTGCGCTCATCAATGCTCTGGATCTCGAAAGTGGGAAGAAGAAGAAATCGATTTATTTACAAAGTTAGCGATTCAGCTTGGGTTTGCTCTCGATCAAGCAGCAACACTCAGAAAGCAAACTCGAAGTGCTGAGCAGTCTCGCTTGTTAAGTGAGATTGTTGGAAATATGCGTCGATCGATGACTCAAGATGGTGTTCTCAATACCACGGTGAGTGAACTACGGTACGCTTTGAATACAGATCGAGTGATTGCCTATCGTTTTCATGATGATTGGAATGGCGCGATCGTGGCAGAATCGGTCGCAGCAGGTTGGCGCAAGATTTTAGGCGAAGTAGTCACTGATCCATTCAGAGAAGGCTTAATCGAGCGCTATCGGAATGGTCGAGTCCGGGCGATGAATGACATCTATGCAGAAGGATTAACCGACTGTCACAAAGATATTTTGGAAGGCTTCCAGATTCGGGCAAGCATCGTCGCACCGATTCTACAGAACGGAGAACTGATTGGACTGCTTTGTGCTCATCAATGTTCTGGGGCACGAGAATGGGAACCTGAAGAAATTGATTTGTTTACGCAACTTGCAATTCAATTGGGATTTGCACTGGATCAAGCAGGATTGCTGGAGTACACAGAAAAAGCACGTCAGGAAGCCCGTCAAGAAGCAGATGCAAAGGCAGAAGAACAACGTCAACAGCGTGAATTTCTACAACGTCGGGCATTGGAGCTTTTGACTGAAGTTGAGCCTGTCTGTAAAGGTGATTTGACGATTCGAGCGAAAGTTACACCGGATGAAGTTGGAACGATCGCAGATTCGTATAACACGATCATTACATCGCTGAGACAGATTGTAGAGCAAGTGCAAACGGCATCAAAATCTGTAGCAGAAACGGCTACCGGAAACGAATCCGCGATCGGCGCTTTGTCTGGAGAAGCAAAGCATCAAATGTTAGCTGTGAGTGAGGCGCTTGGACAGATTCAAGCGATGGTTGAGTCGATTCAAGGCGTATCCCAACGGGCGAAACAAGCAGAAACGAGCGTTCAAATTGCAGCTCAAACGCTTCAAGCAGGAGATGAAGCAATGAACCGCACCGTTTCGGGAATTTCTGCAATTCGGGAAACGGTGGCAGAAACCGCAAAAAAAGTGAAGCGACTTGGAGAAGCTTCGCAGAAAATTTCGCGGGTGGTCAACCTAATTAATGGATTTGCAGCACAAACTAATTTGCTCGCTCTGAATGCGTCGATCGAGGCTGCAAGGGCAGGGGAAGAAGGGGAAGGATTCGCAGTCGTCGCTGAGGAAGTTCGCACACTCGCACAACAATCTGCTACTGCAACTGAGGAAATTGAACAACTGGTTGAAGAAATTCAAAAGCAAACAGGCGATGTAGTTGCTGCAATGGAAGCGGGAACGGATCAAGTAGTCACGGGAACACAGCTCGTGGAAGAATCTCGTCGCCAATTGAGTCAGATTAGCCAAGTGAGTACAGAAATTAATCAATTAGTTCGAGAAATTTCTCAGGCTGCGACTGTGCAAACTCAGACCTCTGTTACAGTGAGTCAGACGATGGAGCAAGTAGCTGCGATCGCAGAAGACACCTCCAAGAAGTCTGAGACTGTGGCGGAATCTTTTAATCATTTGCTACAGGTCGCGCAGGAACTTCAAGTTAGTGTGGCTCAATTCAAGGTGAAATAGCCCTATGCTCGATCTGGATGCTGCAATTCGTGACCAAGCGTATGAGTTCTTTGTGCAAGAAGCACAGGAGTTTTTGCATCTTTTAGAAGCAGGAATTCTGGATTTGCGCGAGTCGCGTGATATTCCTAAGGTTCACACGTTAATGAGAGCGGCACACTCAATCAAAGGGGGAGCCGCTGGAGTAGGACTTGATAGCATCCAAGCGATCGCACATCGATTAGAGAATGTATTTCGGGCGCTGTATCATCAGGAAGTCGAACTGGACCTGAGCTTGGAAGACCTCTTGTTGCAAGCTTACGATGCGCTACGATCGCCTTTAATGCAAGAGATTGAGACGGGAAAACACGATGCGGAGTCGGCAATTGCGATCGCGAATCCGATTTTTGAAAAATTAGAAACGCGGCTTGGAGATGCCCTCAGAGGCGAGTATAAACTGCCAACTGCGGCTGAATTGGGAATCGACGTTGTTCATGAGATTTTTACTGGGGATGTTACTCATGCACTGGCACGACTCGATCGAGTTTTAGCGAGTCCTGATACAGAGCAAGTTGCTGGAGAAATTCGCGCTCAAGCTGAAGTGTTTTTTGGCGTTGGACAGCTTGTCAACTTGCCGGGATTTGTCTCGATCGCAAGAGCAACCTTGGATGCACTGATCCAACAGCCACAGAATTTTTTGCTCATTGGACATATTGCTCTTGCAGATTTTCGAGCGGCGCAAACTGCAATTTTGGCAGGCGATCGAGTGCAGGGCGGAATGCCCAGTCCAGCATTGTTAGGATTTTCTCAGGAGGCGATCGCGGAACTGCCTGAACCAACTGAATCAGCAGTAAATATGAACGCCTCGGATTTAGAAGCAATCTTTGGGGACGCTCAGGAACAATCGCAGGACAGTTCTGATTTACAGGACGATTTATCAGAGCAAGTTTTTGAAGACTTAGAGGCAGAATTATCAGAGTATACGCTCGAAAAATCTCCGGTTGATTTAGAAGGATTAGAGGCGCTATTTTCTGAGGAAACATCATCGGACATTTCAGACATGGATGATGCTTTTGCTGAGATTTCTGCACTTGCGGAAGAACTAAAAGCCTCCGAAAACAGTGATGCTGATTTACCGTTGCATGAGACGGAATCGATCGTTAAATCTGAAGAATCGGCGATCGATTTCTCGTCGTATGTTCAAAAGCCTTTGGTAGTGGAATCGAAGCCTAGACTGGCGACCACTCCACAAGCACCTTACATTTCAGGCACGATCAAAGTTGATTTGCATCGGCTCGAAAAAATTAATAACCTAATTGGTGAATTGGTCACAGAAGAAAGTAGTGCTGTGCTGCAAAACCAGCAACTTCAGAACGTTGTTGCAGCGGTAACAAGACGATTGACCCATGTAGAGCAGGTCGCGAAAGATCTGCAAGATTGGACGGACTACAACCAGCGCTCTTCAGTGCAGTGGCAAGCTCATGCTCAATCTGGGTTTCATCATGCTGCTCAAAATAGTGGTTTCGGTGCTCAATTCGATCCCCTGCAAATGGATTCCTACAATCGGTTGCACTTGATGGCGCAGGAGTTGATCGAAGAGAGTGCACAACTTGGAGAAGCCATTCGTGATATTACGCTGATTTCGCAGCAGGGACACCAATTACAGCGGCAAAAGCAGCGGACATTGAAACAGGTTCGGAATCAGCTATTACGCGCTCGAATGTTCCCGATCGGGGATATTTTGCAGCGGTTTCCTCGGATGATTCGCGATTTGTCAGCCAAGTATGATAAGCAAGTCAGTTTTAAGGTTAGTGGGACTTCGACGCTGGTTGATAAATCAGTGTTAGAGCGATTGTTTGATCCGTTAGTCCATTTAGTGCGGAATGCGTTTGATCATGGCATTGAATTGCCAGAGGCACGACGGGCGGCGGGTAAACCTGTTGAAGCAACGATCGAGGTTCGTGCTTATCATCGCGGCAATCAGACCTACATTGAAGTTTGCGACGATGGTGGCGGAATCAATGTCGATCGAGTTCGGGCGAAAGCGATCGCACAAAAGCTGATTTCTGAAGAGACAGCGGCAATCTTACCTAAAGAGCGACTGTATGAGTTTCTGTTTAGTCCAGGTTTTTCAACTGCGGCAGAGGTAAGTGAACTTTCTGGGCGCGGTGTCGGATTAGATGCAGTGATGGCGCAGATTCGCAGCTTGAAAGGCTCGATTAGTATCACATCAGAAGTTGGGAAAGGGACAAGTTTTATCTTGCGGTTCCCGTTGACTTTGACGATCGCAGAATTGCTAGTGTTTAGCATCGATTCGCATCAGATGGCGATTCCGGTTGATAGTTTGATTGCGATCGTTGCTGCACGACTCGAAGAGTTTGAGCAAGATGACGATCAAGTTGTCTACCGCTGGCAAAATCAGAGCATTCCGGTGTACTCAAAAGATTCGCTCTCGCAGCACTATCCATTGATGCGGCGGAGTCGAGTGAGTCGATCGAGCATTCCGATGCCGCAAGATGGGACGATTCCTTTGCTGTTGATTGCGGGAGAAACGGAAATAATCGCACTGCCGATCGATCAAATTCTGCAACAGCAAGAATTAGTGATTAAACCGTTTGGATCGCTCATCTCGCCACCGCCTTACTTGTATGGCTGTACGATTTTGGGAGATGGATCGCTGGTTCCGGTCATGGATGGACAGGCATTAGTGCAACATCATTGGGGTGGGTATGAGACGGCTTGGAGTTGGCAGGAGATGGAACCACTGTCAATGCCTGCGGTGGAAGAAAGAGCCACTGAGACGATTTTAGTAGTCGATGATTCGATGACGGCTCGACAAGCACTGGCAGCCACATTACAAAAAGCAGGATATGAAGTCATTCATGCTCAGAATGGAAAGGAAGCCTTACTCCAGGTACAGCAGAGAAATGCAGAAATTCGGGCGATTTTCTGTGATGTAGAAATGCCCAAGATGAATGGATTTGAATTTCTGAGCCAGTATCGACGGGAGCTAGGAGAGGCAGCGCTTCCGGTGATTATGTTGACTTCTCGCAATAGTCAGAAGCATCGACAGATCGCAAGTGCGTTAGGGGCAGCGGCATACTTGACGAAGCCTTATCAGGAACCTGTCTTAATTAGTACGCTTAAAGAGGCGATGTCTCAGTCAGCAGAAATCGTTGCGGTGAGCTAGATTTATTGACCCAAGTAAGCTTCTAGCACTTTTGAGTTGGATTGAATTTCAGCAGGACTGCCATCTGCGAGGTTTGTGCCTTCGGCTAAGACCCAGACACGATCGCATAACGACATAATCACATCCATGTTGTGTTCGATAATCAGAAAAGTGAGTCCTTGTTGATTCCAATATTGGATGTACTCACAGATTTGATTGATTAAAGTTGGATTCACGCCCGCCGCAGGTTCATCAAGTAGAACGAGTTTCGGGCGCGTCATCAAAGCACGAGCAATTTCTAAGAGTTTGCGTTGTCCGCCAGAAAGAGCGCCCGCGTAATCGTTGGCTTTCGCAGCGAGTCCGACGGATTGGAGGATTTCGATCGCTCGATCGCGGTTTTCTCGTTCTTCTTGGCGAATCCGTTTCGAGAATAGCCAGGTGTTTAAGAAATTCTCTCCCGTTTGTTTCTGAGCCGCGAGCAGCATATTGTCCATTACAGACAGACGGGAAAGAACTCGTGCGACTTGGAAGGTTCGGATCATGCCACGCTGGGCGATTTCATGCGGTTGGAGAGACTCGATCGATTCGCCATCGAAAAAGACTTTGCCTTGGTCGGGATGAATGAAGTTCGAGAGTAAGTTGAATAGCGTAGTTTTTCCGGCTCCGTTGGGACCGATTAATCCGGTGATACTGCCGGGGGAAACCTCGATCGAAGCTTCATTCACCGCTTTGATTCCGCCAAAGCTTTTTACGAGTCCACTGGCTGAAAGAACTGCTGAAGTCTGCATTGTTATTTTCCTAAAGTCAATTCGTCTTTATTGCCTAAAATGCCTTGCGGTCTGAACAACATCAGCACCATCAAAATTAAACCAATCAGCATGATTCGCATTGCACCGATTTGGTCGGCTCCGAGTGGCAGAACTCGTTCTAAATCGCGAGTAAATGCAGTGTAAGCCCAGTAAATTCCTGCACCGAGTAACGTTCCTGCGTTATTGCCTGCGCCACCGAGAATCATGATGATCCAAGCTTGGAAAGTCACGATCGGTTCAAAATTGGTTGGATACACGGTACTCAATTGCCATGCGAAGAACGCGCCTGCAATTCCCGCGATGAATCCTCCAAGCATTAACGATTGCAATTTGTAGAGAAAGACATTTTTACCCAGTGCTTTTGCAACCTGTTCATCTTCTCGAATTGCTTTGAGAACGCGACCCCAAGGAGAATTCACTAATCGTTCTAACGCCCAGTAGACTAACGCAACGGTGATGAGTGATAGGAATAAAAGACCGTTCCGGGCTTGATTGCTGGCATAGTCGTAAAGCGCGATCGCAGTCACACTAAACAATCGCAGCGTCAGAAAAATCAGAATTGCAGAAAAAATCCCGCCAATGGTTTGCCGCTTTTTGAATCGCTGAATCATCTGCTGGGCGAGTTTCCAAATCACAAAGCCGAAGATCGGAGTGACGATCGCAATCATGCCAATTCTCGTTCCGACGGTCGGACGAAACTGCGCCAAGGGAATCGGAAAATCTTGAACTCCGAATGCGCCTTTGGTTAACCAATCTTCATTCAGCGCAAACAAACGGACTAATTCGGAAACACCGATCGTCACGATCGATAAATAATCCTCGCGCAATCGCAATGTTGAAAACCCCATGAGTAGCCCTAAGAATGCGGCTAGAAATGCTCCAAGCAATACCGCAATCAGAATCGGAGTTCCTGAAAGGGTTAATAGCGAAGTGGTGTAAGCTCCGACCGTCATAAAGGCAACGTGACCGAAATTAATTAATCCGGTGTAACCCCACTGGAGATTGAGACCTAAGCTGAAAATGCCATAAACCGCGACAGACACAATCAAAAAGACGAGATAGCCAATCAGTCCGGGGTCAAATGAAAAGAGGTAATCCAACATAGGGATGAAATGCGCGTTTGTATGAAATCGTATCGTATGCGGGGACGGATTCTGTGGCAATTCCTACCAGAAGCGTGGGCATTCTCAAGAGGACAAGATTGTTGCCTCCTGTTATGAATTTCTACCGTAGTCGTGCCCATCATCTGATCGATCGATTGTCTGATGCTGAACTCGAAACGTTCTGGGCAGTGCTAGAAACGGCTTATTTTGATTTCTGTATGCTAAGAGCGATCGAGGAAGGTCGTCGCGCCCACAAACCGGGTGACACCTTAACTCGCGAAGAAGCGATTGAACTCTTGCCCCTTTTACAACCCGCGCCTCGCAGCTTATGAGAACAAATAAAACGATGTCCGTGGGCGGGATGATTCTTCCGGCTCGCTTGGAAGTTCGATACGATCGCGCTTTTCTAATTGACCTCAAAAGCCTGGAAACTGCTGTCTTACAAAAGATGCACCAATTTGTTTTTGAGGACTTTTTCAGAACAAATCAGCTTCAAGATTTACCGGAGTTTCAGCCGTTAGAGAATAGCGAAATCCTGTATCGATTTACGATCGAGCATTACATGATTGCGATCGAAGTCACGGGGCAAATTATTAAGTTTCTACGAATTTTGCCGGAGCCAACGATTTAATGATCATCTTTGACCGATCCTTTTAGGAATGGTTCAGAAGAAATCTAAACAGCACTAATCGCCCAGTGTCAATAATCCTTGAGCCAAATCTGCCACTAACCGCCCGGTTTGCAGCCATGCCACACCCATAAGAACTTCTGTGACATCCTCTCCACCCAAAATCTCAATTTCGCGTTCCTGCCCCGAAAACTGAATCTGCTCCACATAAGTCGAAAAACTTGCAAGCCCTCTTGCTGTATCCATAAGTACAGTATCAACTTCAAGCCAACCTAGACTTTGTGCATCCTGGCGATTTAAGGCAACCCAACCCGTAAACCCCGTATCGAAAAGCGCTTCTATAACCAGAACATCGCCGTCGGCAGAAATAAGTTCGATTTCAAAATACAACTCTCCTCGCTCACCAAACCGTCCCCTCATATCTTGCCGCAGGCTCCGGTTTCATTGATGCAGAATGTACAAAAAATTGAATTGGGATATTTTTCCTTTGCTTTCTTCAGATTGGCAGCATGGTCGCGATCTAAAAACCATTCACCTGTATCGGGTTCGATCGTCAAATACCAATTTTGGTAATTTTGAATTAGTTCAGAACGGAGTCTTTCAAATATGGGAAAGCAGCGCTCTAGTCGAGATTGCTGCTCTGTCGAGCGAATGGATTGCGTCATTTTCAAACAGAACTGTCATTTATACTATTGTATCGAGTTCACTTTCTTAAATCTTCCCTTCTCTCTATTCCCGACTCCCCAACGGCTTATAAACTAGCAACAGAGCTACAAGAGGGACGACGGTTATGACTGCTTCAGCACTTTGGCAACGGTATCAAGACTGGCTGTATTATCACGATGGCTTATCGCTATATTTGGATGTCAGCCGAATGCGATTTGACGATCGCTTTGTCGAGTCGATGTTGCCCAAATTCGAGCAAGCCTTTGTCCAGATGAAAGACCTCGAAGCAGGCGCGATCGCAAATCCAGACGAAAATCGGATGGTCGGACATTATTGGCTGAGAGATCCCAATCTTGCACCGAACGAAGATTTGAAGAAGGATATTATTGATACGATCGCGGCAATTGAATCTTTTGCCAGCGATATTCATTCGGGTGCGATCCACCCGTTGAATGCTGGAAAATTTACAGATATTTTGTCGATCGGCATTGGTGGATCAGCGTTAGGTCCTCAATTTGTCGCTGAGGCATTAGGTGGAGAAGCTCCATTGGCGATTCACTTTATTGATAATACTGACCCGGCAGGAATCGATCGACGATTGGAAGAATTAAGCGATCGCTTAAGTACAACGCTGGTGATTGTGATTTCTAAGTCTGGCAGCACTCCAGAACCGAGAAATGGAATGCTTGAAGTTCAGAATGCGTTCAAGCAGAAGGGATTGGACTTTAGTAAGAACGCGATCGCGATTACGGGTCGAGGAAGTCAACTCGATCAATTAGCAGAATCGGAAGGCTGGTTAGCTCGATTCCCAATGCACGATTGGGTTGGTGGTCGGACTTCGGAACTGTCAGCAGTTGGACTTGTTCCCGCAGCACTTCAAGGAATTCACATTCAAGAAATGCTCGAAGGTGCGCGAGAAATGGATATTGCGACTCGCGTTCCAGATTTGAAATCGAATCCAGCCGCGTTATTGGCGCTCTCTTGGTACTATTCCGGAGACGGCAAGGGCAAAAAGGATATGGTAGTTCTGCCCTACAAAGATAGTTTGCTGTTGTTCAGCCGCTATCTGCAACAGTTGGTGATGGAATCGCTAGGGAAAGAGAAAGACCTTGATGGCAATACTGTGCATCAGGGAATTGCAGTTTATGGAAACAAAGGCAGTACTGATCAACACGCTTACGTACAACAGTTGCGTGAAGGTGTGCCGAATTTCTTCTTGACGTTTATTGAGGTGCTGAAAGACAGATCGCACTCTTCGATCGACGTTGAACCGGGTGTCACTTCCGGCGATTATCTCTCTGGCTTGCTTCAAGGAACACGCAAAGCATTGTATGAGAACGATCGGGATTCCATTACCGTAACGATTCCTGAAGTTACGCCGCGTCACGTGGGTGCTTTGATTGCTTTATACGATCGAGCAGTCGGTTTTTACGGCTTCTTAGTCAATATCAATGCCTATCATCAACCGGGTGTCGAAGCGGGTAAAAAAGCGGCTGCGGTGGTTCTCGACATTCAGCGCAAAGTGATGGAAGTGTTGCAGCAAGAAAAAACGCCAATTCCATTGCAAACTCTCGCAATCAAAGCGGATAAACCAGATGAAGTGGAGTCGATTTATAAGATTGTGCGGCACTTGGCAGCAAACGATCGAGGGGTGAAACTTCACGGTGATTTATCCAAACCAGGAAGCTTAACCGTGAGTGCTTTCTAAGAGGGTGTTTGAAAGGCAATTGTTCATCGCATTCGCCCGCCCGGAAATGAATCTCCGGGCTAATCAGGAAAGCCCACTAAACTGGGCTAAGAACTCCGGGTTGTGCTCCCAGTCCGCTTCAGCGGAGTTTCTTCCATTAGCCCGGAGATTCATTTCCGGGCGGACTGGCAACGCAGCAAAGCCGCTTTTTATACTCCTCAAACATCCTCTAAGGCTTGTTCTAGTACTGCTTGATGGAACAATGCACGATCGATTAACGAATGAATTTGATCATCCGAAAGTGCATCTCCGTTTGCATATAAATCGATCCACATTCGACTCAACTCATTTGCATCTGTGGGCAAATCTGCGATCGCACCTCCTGCCATGTCCAGATCGCTCATGAGTTGAGTCACTTTCGGGTCATAGCTCAATCCAAAACAGCGACATCCTTCTGCGGCTGCCATGATTAGTCCATGAAGTCTCATCGCGATCGTCATTTCCACACCTCGAAACACACCTTTCAATTCTTGCGGTTGTTTGATTTGCAGAATGTGACTGGTTTCGGGTAATTGTTCGTGGAGTGACTGAGCGATCGCAAAATCCTGACTCGCTTGAAACGGAAGTAAGAGAATGCAAGTCTGAGTCGCTTTCTGAAAATTGACCAAAGCACGAGTAAAAACTTCTAAGCGTTCTGGAGTTAAATGACGGTGCGATCGCAAATTCACGGCAACTCTCGGAGCAGGTAAATTCCACAAGCCCTGGACTGGTGAGGATTCCATTGCCCAAACTGGATCAGGTGCGAGAGTGAACGGAATCTGCCAATCGTGGAGCAATGCAGCCGAAGCTCGATCGCGAACGCTAACTTGGGTGCAATGTTTGAACGTCGATCGCGTAAAAGATTTCACCCACGATCGTTTAAGCGGTCCAATTCCTTGTGCCCAAGCGATCGTTTTCAGTCCCATCATCTGAGCCAATCGCATCAACCCCCCGTAATAAATCGGATTCATTGCGCTGGTGGAGTCTTGCATCAAACTTCCGCCACCCCAAATAAACGCATCAGAAGTTCGGAGCGCATTTACGACCGCAGGCAGAAATTTACGATCGCACACTTCGACGTGATAGCGATCGCGGGTTTGAACGGGATCACCCGATAATACGATCGGCTCAACGTGATTCGGTAACATTTGCAGTAATGAAGCCAGTAACGCCTCATCGCCGCCATTCCCCATGCCATAGTAGCCACACAGAACTGCCCGCATAAGCGACGCTCGGAACCTCTAGAATTGAACAGGTGACATTAACTGTACTATGACGGCTCTATCAATTCCCACTTAGGCTATTCATATTTTTTCAAGAGCGACCCAGAAATAAAGTGAGCAATCGCGCTCATTATGAAACATCTAAACTGTAATCAATCGACGAACATTGACTTGAATATTCGGAAAAGAGAGCAGAGTAATCACACCTTCTGTTAGTACCATTTTTGATTGATACTCTCCATCTTCTGGATCACGAAACACAATCAGTTGCTTGTCTTTCAGGTTGATCACCCAATATTGAGCAATACCAACTTCTGCATAAATCTTGCTTTTAATTCCTAAATCTTTGGTCAGGCTTGACTGCGAATACTCAATAATCCAGAATACATTTTCAGGATAAGGATGATGCTCTAGATAAACTTGATCCAGCGGTTGAACGATCGCAATATCCGGTTCTGGCTCAGAATGATTCGGCAGTGTAATGGGCTTTGCTTCTCGCACATAAGCCAACTCCGGAAGCTCTAACAATTGTCGAAGATAACGAGCCGCTCGATCGCTGTAGTAGGCATGAGGAGTTCCTTCAGGTGACATCAGTACCAATTCCCCTCTCAATAATTCGACAGCTTGATTCTCAAATACGCCAGCTTCTACGGCTCGGTGATAACGGTCGATCTCCCACCGATAAGTTGCGATCGTCATCTGAATTACCCCGCATTGCTGTAATGCCCAGACACTAAGTTCATTCTACTATAGTGAAATATCTCAAATTAGCAGCAACTTGAGGAATTGACGATCGTGCAAACTTCTGAAAAAACGCTAACGCTGGCAGAGTTTTTGCAGCTTCCAGAAACCAAGCCTGCGACTGAATATATCGAAGGTCAATTGATACAGAAACCCATGCCGCAAGGAAAGCACAGCAAGCTACAGGGAAAACTCGTCACAGAGATCAATCGCGTTGCTGAATCAGAACAGATTGCGTTAGCGCTTCCAGAATTACGCTGCACCTTTGGCAATCGATCGATTGTTCCTGATATTGCCGTCTTTACCTGGGGTCGAATTCCCTTAGATGAAGAGGGAGATATTGCAAATGCGTTCAATGCTGCTCCTGATTGGACAATTGAGATTCTTTCCCCAGATCAGAATCAGTCAAAAGTGACCGCAAACATTTTGCATTGTCTCAAGTTTGGCTCTCAAATGGGATGGTTGATTGACCCAAAGATGAAATCAATTTTTGCTTATCCATCCGGTCAACAACCAGAGTTCCTTCAAGAGTCAGAACAGTTACTTCCGGTCCCTGCTTTTATGTCAGCCTTGCAAATAACCGTGGGTGATTTGTTTAACTGGCTGAAACTTGGAAATTCATAGACTAGCGATCGCGCAGACCTTCTAGAATTGAACGAGTGTCTTTCACTCTACTATGACGGCTCTCTCAATTCCCACTTGGATTATCCATATTTCTAGCGTGATTGAATGGATTGCGGCGATTTGGCTGATTTGGCGCTATGCGGATATTAGCGGCGATCGAGTTTGGCGATCGCTTTCATTCGGAATGCTTCCTGCGCTTGTCAGTGCGATGTGTGCCTGTACCTGGCATTTCTTCGATAATCCGCCTGCGCTCGATTGGCTCGTGACGCTTCAAGCCGCGATGACAGTCGTGGGAAATTGTACTTGCTGTGCGGCGGGCTGGTGGATTTGGCGTTCTAGAGAAAAGATTGAATCATGATTTCTAAAGAAACTTTATTTGCAATCTCGTTGTTTCCGTATTTGGGATTTTTGTGGTTTTTAACGCGATCGCAAAAAACCCCGCGTCTTGCTTTGATTGGTTTCTACATGACACTTGTATTTGTAGCGATTACGATTCCTGCGGGAATCTATGCTCAAGTGCATTATGGGAAACAATTAGCAGATGTAGATTGGCTTCATGGCAGCGCAGAATCGTTTCTCACGCTGTCGAATATTCTAGTCGTTCTTGGATTTCGGCAAGCGATTCTTGGGACGAATCAGCCTGCTAATTCTGTTAAGGATAATGCAGAATCAAAAGCTTAATCTAAAAAAACCGCCCAACTCCAAACATTCAAGGAATTGAGCGGGCTAGATTTGAGTGATTAGTACCCTAACTTTGTGGCACTTTCGCCAAAGTTAGTGGCACATTCGACTTAACACCTGGAGCATACACTTGAGCCACATAATCCGCGATCATGCGATGCGTATTAAATGCGGGGCAGTTGGTCTTAATCGAGGCTTTCATCATCTGAATCCAACCATGTGGCACACCATTTTCATCCTGGTCATAGTAGAGCGGGATGATTTGGTTTTCCAACAGATCATACAGTGAATCAGAGTCGATCTTGTCCTGTAATGCTTGATCGCTGGTGTGAGCATCTTCCCCGATCGCCCAACCATTCAACGGTTTTCCATTGGCATCGGTTAAGTAGCCTTCACACCACCAACCATCCAGCACACTACAGTTCAGCCCACCATTGAAGCAGACTTTCTGACCACTGGTTCCCGAAGCTTCCAAAGGTCTGCGGGGATTGTTCAGCCAGACATCAACTCCTTGCACCAATTTACGGGCGGTGTGCATATCGTAGTCTTCGATGAATGCAACGCGATCGCGAACATTTGAATGAGTCTTACACCATTCCATAATTCGCTGAATGATCCGTTTGCCTTCTTCGTCAGCAGGGTGAGCTTTACCAGAGAAGATAATCTGAACTGGACGCTCATCATTGCTAAAGATTTGAAGTGCTTTCTCAACATTTCTTAGCAACAGATCGCCCCGCTTGTAAGGGCTGAATCGACGAGCAAAGCCGATCGTTAGAATCTTCGGATCAAGCAAATGATCGGTTGCTTGGATCAAGCTCCAATCTTCGTTCCGATTTTGTCGGGAGATTCTCACTTTCTGGCGAGTATGAGCCACTAACCGTTCTTTGAGAATTTGATGTCTCCACCAAATTTCCTCGTCAGGTGCGTTGTCGATCTTCGCCCAAGTTTGGGGATCAAGTACTTTCGTTGTCCAGTCTTCACCCAGATACTTGCGGTATAGATCCGCCATCATTGCAGAAGTCCAAGTCGAAGCATGAACCCCATTCGTGATGTACCCGATCGGCACATTGTCTTCGCTCTTTTCAGGATAGAGAACGGTCCACATTTTGCGCGACACTTCGCCGTGTAGTTCACTCACGCCATTTGCCGATCGACATAATCTTAATGCCAACACGGTCATGCCAAACGGCTCCCAGGGATCGCCCAATCGACGTGCGCCCAGTGCAAGGAACTGTTCGCGAGACAGTCCTAATTCTCCCCAGTACTTGGCGAAGAACGAATCCATCAAATCGGCTGAGAACACGTCATGACCTGCGGGAACAGGCGTATGAGTCGTGAACACACAGCGATCGCGGACTGGTTTTTCAATGTCATAGAAAGATTTACCCGTCTTCTGAATCTCTTGGCGACAGACTTCGAGCAAACAGAATGCGGCGTGTCCTTCGTTCAAGTGATAGACCGAGGGTTCAATTCCAACCGTTTTAAGTGCCCGAACGCCACCGATACCAAGAATCACTTCTTGAGCAATCCGAGTCTCTTGATTACCGCCATACAAGTGACCTGTCAGCCAGCGATCGATGGGATCATTGTCTTCTCGATCGGTATCCATCAAGAACAAGCTGACTCGTCCGACTTGCGCTTTCCAAACTTGAACTTTGACATTGCGATGCCGCACCAGCACTTCAAACACGAGGGGCTGACCATTCGCATCCGTCAACAATTGCAGCGGTAAATGCTCAAATGGATTGTTGATGTAATAGTCTTCTTGCCAACCGCTTTGGTTTAGTTTTTGACGAAAATAACCTTGGCGATAGAGCAATCCAACTGCAACCAGCGGAACACCCAAATCAGAAGCTGATTTCAGATGATCCCCAGCTAGAATGCCGAGACCACCAGAATAGATTTGCAAGGATTCGTGTAGTCCGAATTCTGCACAGAAATAGGCGATTGGGTGATCCCGTGTAATCTGAGGAGCAATGCGGCTCGACCACGTATCGGTTGAATTTACATATTGGTTAAATTGTTCGGCAAGGTCTTTGAGCCGACTCATGTAGTTCGGTTCAGAAGCCAATTGCGTTAAACGATCGAAGCTGATCGTTTCCAGTAGTGCGATCGGATTGTGCCCGCAGCGTTCCCATTCATCGGGATTGATCGACTGAAAGAGCGAAATCATATCCGGATTCCAGCACCACCAATAGTTATAGGCGATTTCCGCCAGAGGCTTAAGGGCTTGGGGTAAACGCGCACTCAGTCTGTCAGCCGGATTGACAGTTGAAGTATAGGTCATAGGTTGAAGATCTCTTTGCTTTTCTTAAACAATGAATTCTGAGAATTCCGGGGGCTTGATGCTGTAGCTTGTCTGATTCCCAGAAAAACCGAATCCGCCCAAAAATCGAACTCATAAGTGGACAGAGCGTATCCTAACGTTCAAAGCGCGATCGGTGTTCTGGATCGTAAGCCGTATTACATCAGACCTGTCTTATCGTTTTCTAGCACTATTTAACGATGGATAACGCAGAATTACAGATTGTCTTCAGGCGGATCGGATGAAGGTTGCGAAGATTGACGTTCGAGATACAAATCGATAAAGTCTTCCGCAGCAGTGCTATTGATTTCTCGCAACGCTTTGATCATGTGCGTGACGGCTTCAGCCAGGGGATCACTGATTTCGTTGACCCACTGATGCACAGTCGATCGATTGATTCCCATTGTGACCGCCAATCGGTTTTGGCTGATCCCATAGGTCGAGAGTACTTGTCGTAGTGCCTTTCCTGCTTTTCCCATGTCGAGATTTTGGCAAAGCGAATCGCGTTCGTAAATGGTTGTAAATAGCAACATCAGTCGAATCACGTAGCCTCGAATGGCGAGATCGTTACTGCGCTTTGCTTGGAGAATGACGTGGAGAAGCGTTGCGGTTACAGACTGAGAACGGCGATCGAGACATTTATGATCGCATCCGTTTCATGTCAGAAAGAATGCCAATTTGATTTACTAATCTTGTTTGTAAGACTGGTCTAGTTGCTCAAAATTCTTATCTGAATACCTGTAGCAATCTTCAGTATTAAGGCAATTAAAAATCGCAGTTCAGATGGTTCTAATTGCTCTGATAATTTTCCCGCTGTTTGCCAAATTTGCGATAGTGGAGATCTCACAAGATGAATTCAGAGAAAATCTTTGGGATCACACAATAGATTGCCGCATTGCAAAGGTTCTAATTATGGTTTCAACGTTTCTTAGTTCGCCATCGGTTGATTTATCGCAGATTCGATTGGAGATACGATCGCTTCAAGCCCAACTCGTGACATGGCGCAGACAGATTCATCAATTTCCAGAACTTGGCTTTCGAGAAGAGTTAACGGCGGAATTTATTACTGAAAAACTGCGACAGTGGCAGATTCCGCACGAAACCGGAATTGCAAAAACCGGAATTGTTGCCACGATCGAGGGAAATCGTCCGGGTCGGGTGTTGGCAATTCGAGCCGATATGGACGCGCTCCCGATTCAAGAGCAAAATGATGTGCCGTATAAGTCGCAGCATGATGGATTGATGCACGCTTGTGGACATGATGGGCACGTGACGATCGCCCTTGGAACCGCATATTACTTATCTCAGCATCGAGATTTTTCGGGAACGGTGAAATTTATTTTTCAGCCTGCCGAAGAAGGTCCTGGAGGCGCGAAACCGATGATCGAAGCAGGGGTTTTGAAAAATCCTGATGTTGATGCCATTATCGGGTTGCATTTGTGGAATAACCTGCCACTTGGAACGGTTGGCGTTCGCACTGGGGCATTAATGGCGGCAGTGGAAACGTTTGAGTTAGTGATTCTCGGCAAAGGTGGACATGGCGCGATTCCACAACAAACGATCGATTCAATCGTCGTCGGTTCTCAAATTGTGAACGCGCTCCAAACGATCGTGGCTCGAAATGTTGATCCGATCGAATCTGCGGTTGTCACTGTCGGCGCATTTCACGCGGGTAATGCTTGTAATGTAATTGCCGCCTCAGCACGTCTTAAAGGCACTGTGCGCTATTTCAATCCGAATTATGCGGGATATTTCAAACAGCGGATTGAGCAGATTGTAGCGGGCATTTGTCAGGCACATGGAGCGACGTATGAATTGAATTATCAATCGTTGTATCCGCCCGTGATTAATGATGGCGCGATCGCAGATTTAGTGCGATCGGTGGCAGAAACCGTCGTCGAATCTCCGCTAGGTGTGGTTCCAAATTGTCAAACAATGGGCGGCGAAGATATGTCCTTTTTCTTGCAGGAAGTTCCAGGATGCTACTTCTTTCTGGGTTCTGCTAACTCGCGGATTGGACTCGATTTTCCGCATCATCATCCCAGGTTTGATTTTGATGAAACTGCGCTCGGTATGGGGGTAGAGATTTTTGTTCGGTGCGTGGAACGGAATTAGAACGAGCACTGGGGGCGGAAAGCCCCTTTTTTATTGCCTTTCTTTTAATGAGAATAAAAGTCAGTAATTTAAGCCCAAGTGTAGAGAAAGAATTTTCTAGATTTTTCCAGTATTGAAAAAGCATTAGGACAGCGCGATCGAGCCGTTCAATTCGGTTTTTGTACGGTTAGCACTAATGCAAGTCAAACTCAGTCTGACTATGATTTAAGAATCAAAGCTGAAACGACACACCAGCGAACAAGTTTTCTTGACAACACATTTAGGAGATTTTTTCTCATGGCTTTTGAATTGAAACCGCTGCCTTATGGATATGACGCTCTAGAGCCGTACATTGATGCGACCACGATGCAGCTTCACCACGACAAGCACCATGCGGCTTACGTGAATAATCTGAATGCTGCGATCGACAAATACAGCGATCTGCAAAGCAAGTCGGTTGAAGAACTCGTCACCAGCCTCGACCAAGTGCCTGAAGATGTTCGGGCTGCGGTTCGCAATAATGCAGGCGGTCACGTGAATCACACCATGTTCTGGGAAATTATGGGACCGAATGGCGGCGGCGAACCAAATGGTGCGATCTCCGAAGCAATTAATAGTTCCTTTGGTAGCTTTGATGCCTTTAAGCAGCAATTTAATGAGGCAGGCACAAAGCGCTTCGGTAGCGGTTGGGTTTGGTTAGTCCGCTCTAGTCAAGGCGATCTTAAAGTCGTTTCCACCCCGAACCAAGATAACCCGCTCACAGAAGGACACACCCCGATCTTTGGAAACGATGTCTGGGAACACGCCTACTATTTGAAATATCAGAACCGTCGTCCGGAATATCTCAATGCTTGGTGGAATGTCTTGAACTGGGAAGAAATTAATCGCCGCTTCGATGCTGCAATGAGCGGAAACTAGGATAGCTGTGATCAGAATCACAGACTTGTGTGATCTCGATCACTCAAGGTATCATTAACCACAGACATACTGTAGAAGACTCAACTTTAGCCGAGTCATCAACAGGGAACACACGACTGGCCGACAGATTTCTCAGGAAGACTGTCGGTTTTTATTATTTAAATTGCGGTTCGTGCGAGATAGCAAATAAGACATTACAGAGGGTGTAGGGTGCGTCTGTCTAGAATCTTGGGTCGATGATGGTTTGTCGCTGCGATTGAGTCCGCCCGGAGATAAACGCTCCGGGCTAATGGAAGAAAGGAGGCTGAAGCCCCCTCAGATTGCGGTTTCAGCCCACTTCAGTGGGGTTCCCTCCATTAGCCCGGAGATTCATTTCCGGGCGGAATTGCGGGTTAACGAACACACCAAAATTTACAAATCCCACACTTTCCCAACAACAATGCCAGCCGCTCCAAAAACGACTGGCACATTCCGCTGTTATTCATGCCAAAGGCTCTATTGCATTGCTTTATTTGTCGTGAAATGGTGCATTCGAGTCGCCTTCTTCACGATCGGTGCTAATTTCTCTCGCCAGTGCCGAATATCCGGATAATCCGTTGCAATCACAATAACGTCACCCCACCGTCTTTGCTCTTGGGCTGCAAGTGCATTCTTATATTTTGCTTTTGCCTGATTCCAGGTTTGCGGCATTGTTCTCAGAGCAATTCGAGCAGGTTCATACGCTGCGCTGTCTGCTGAAATCGATCGCAATAACACGATCGCACCTGTCAAATTGCCGCTCTGATATTTAGAAATTGCCTCTCGATAAAGCTGAGTGCCAGGTTCATTGGGAAGCGTGGCTAACACGGGATCACTCACCTGCTTTCGAGTCAATGTTGCAGCGGGTGGATCGCCTTCACAAGTTCTGAGTGTCCGCCTTTCGTATACCCAGCCAACTGTCGGAGCCGTGATTCTCAGCCAACCATCTTGTTCTCCGACTACAGTGAGCACTTCCCCATTATTCAGTGCTCCAACAATATTTCCCGATCGATCATTCGGCGCTTGTCGCACATTCAAGGGCGGTTGATCATCGAACACGATTGTTGTACAACGGTTCGCTTGAATCAATTGCGCGGACTCTGCACGTTTCACCATCGATCGAGGATGACTCAGCGCATACACGGTTCCTACAAGCGTTACGGTTGCGGTGAGACACGCCCCAACTCGTAGAGGAGATCTCAAAAAAGTTTTCACATTAACCGACATGGTGATGCCTCACGCTGATCCTGTTCAGGGCTAATTTAGGCAATAGTCAAGGAAGCTTCAAATTTCTGTACTTCCGTCGTTACTTCTGTAGCTTGCCCTAATGTTCCCGCCTTTGCGTTCAGAACTCCTAACAATACTGATAGAGTCAGCGTTTCAAATTCATCGTGTTCTTACACTTGACAGTTTAATTGGGGGCTGACCGATGAGGGGGATCACCCCACGTTTGGCGAGTTCTGGCTTGACCTGTGCTTAATACGCTGCAACATTCTGGTACACTTCAGGATGGTCAAGTAGCAGAAATGGTAATGGAAATCGGTCAAAAAGTTCGCGTTCGTCGGTTGCGCGATCGCGTCCCTCAAGAAGTGGTTAAAAAGCTCGGTGCGATCGGTGTGATTCGCCAGTTCAAAGTGGTGGATGGGCAAGGGGTCGGAATGCTAGTTCAGTTTGATGATAAGTATTCCACTTGGTTTTTTGAGGACGAACTCGAACAGTACGAGTAATCGGTCGATACCATAGGGGAGTTGGGACTTATTTTTTGGGTTCTGACTCCTCTCAATGATCGGATATTGGATATGGCTTTTATATTGACGTTTTTGGGTAAGGGCGGCACTGGACGAACGACGATCGCGATCGCAGCCGCGAAGAAGTTGGCGAACCAGGGTAAGCGCGTGTTGCTGGTCGGACAAGATTCGAGTCCGGCATTTAGTTTGGCATTGGGAAGTTCTATTGGTGCTGATCCCCAAGAGATTTCACCGAATTTAAGCGCGGTTCAGCTTCAAACTGCGACTTTATTAGAGCGCAGTTGGGAAGATGTGAAAAAGCTGGAGGCGCAATATCTTCGATCGCCGTTCTTCAAAAATGTGTTCGGTCAGGAATTGGGCATTTTTCCTGGATTGGATCAATTGCTGGCGTTGAATGCGCTGCGAGAATTTAATCAAAGTAATCGGTATGATGCGATCGTGTATGACGGAACGGGCGATCAAAATACGCTGCGAATGATCGGAACCGCTGAAGTGGCAAGCTGGTACATTCGTCGTTTCCGCCAACTGTTTATTGATTCGGATCTAGGCAGAACGATCTCGCCATTTATTCAACCTGTGGCGGCGGCTGTTTTCAATAACGTCAATTTCATGGGCGATAACTTTGCTCAACCGACCGGACAAGTGAATGACTTGTTAGAGCAAGGCAAACGGGCGGTGAATGATCCGAAACAAATGGCGGCGTATTTGGTCACAACGGATGATGAAAGCTCGATCGCTTCGGCAAAATATCTTTGGGGCAGTGCTCAACAAGTTGGATTAACCGTGGCAGGCGTTGTTTTGAATCGATCGACGGATTCTGCTGCACTCGGTGAAACGTTCCAGCCGCTAAATGTTTCGACGGTTCCCACTCAACCTGTGAATGATTGGCAACCAATGATTGATGCTTTGCCAGACTTCGATCGAACCTCTGAAGCACCTCGCCCGATCGCGGTCAATGTAGCCGAAAGGAAAGTAAGCTTATTCTTACCAGGATTTGATAAGAAGCAAGTCAAGCTCAGTCAAAACGGCGCAGAAATCACGATCGAAGCAGGCGACCAGCGACGAAACATTGACTTGCCTGCGGCACTGCGGGGACAACCTGTAACAGGCGCAAAATTCCAAGACGGTTATCTCATTATTTCTTTCTAACCTTTTTATGACAGATTCTCCTGACCTGACAACGACCCCCGACGCAGAGAATCGCTCTGCTAAAACTCGTCAGCTTCTTGGTATGAAAGGGGCTGATGTCAAAGAGTCCTCAATTTGGAAGATTCGACTGCAACTGATGAAGCCGATTACTTGGATTCCGCTGATGTGGGGAATCTTGTGCGGTGCGGCTTCATCGGGTAACTATCACTGGGTTTTAGAAGATGTGCTGAAATCTGCGGCTTGTATGCTGTTGGCAGGTCCTTTGCTGACAGGTTACACGCAGATTTTGAATGATTACTACGATCGAGAAATTGACGCGATCAATGAACCCTATCGTCCGATTCCCTCTGGTGCAATTTCTCTACCGCAAGTGGTCACTCAGATTTGGTTGCTGCTTTTTAGTGGAATTGGTTTAGCGTATGTGCTCGATCGCTGGGCAGGACATGAATTTCCGACGATTACCGTTTTGGCGATCGTGGGTTCATTCTTGTCTTATATCTATTCCGCGCCACCTTTGAAGCTGAAACAAAATGGTTGGCTTGGCTGTTATGCGCTCGGTGCAAGCTATATCGCGATTCCGTGGTGGACAGGTCATGCGCTATTTGGAGAGTTGAATCCGACGATTATTGTACTGACGCTGTTCTATAGTTTTTCGGGACTGGGAATTGCGATCGTCAATGATTTCAAGAGTGTAGAAGGCGATAAAGCATTGGGCTTAAAATCTTTGCCTGTGATGTTTGGTGTTTCTACAGCGGCTTGGATTTGTGTGGCGATGATCGATGTATTTCAAGGTGGCGTTGCGGCTTATCTGATGTCGATCGGTCAAAATCTCTATGCAACGTTATTGATCTTGCTGATTATTCCGCAGATTACATTCCAGGATATGTATTTCTTGCGCGATCCGATTCAGAACGATGTCAAATATCAAGCCAGTGCTCAACCGTTTTTAGTGTTTGGAATGCTTGTGACCGCATTAGCACTTGGACATGCTGGTGTGTAATGCAGTCAAATAATGTGTTTTAGCCCTTCGATTTGAAGGGCTTTTTTATTGTGGAAACTACGATCGAGCTTCTATAGCAGTAGAAGTTTAGATTAGGACATCCTCGAAGTTGCCCCCAAACCCCCAATTCTGGGGGCTTAAGACTCTTGCTCCCCCAAACTTGGGGGTTGGGGGGCTTGCTAGAAGTGTCCTAACTAAAGTAGATACTGCTATACGATCGAGCTTCTAACAATTCTGCAATCGCGTCAGTGCCACGACCAAACTATCTACCGAAGCTCGAACGGTCGAAGCAGGAGTGCCAGAATTCACCAAGATACTAAAGACGATCGGCGAATAATTTCGCGGAGTCACATACCCCGATAGTGCCACTACACCCGAAATTGTTCCGGTCTTGGCGAACACAATTCCTTGCGCGGGTGTTCCCTGAAATCGACTGCTCAAAGTGCCGCTCGTGCCTGCAACCGGAAGCGATCGACGAAACGTTGCTGCATCAGGTCTCAGTGCCATCGCTTGCAGAGTTTGCACAAACGCTTCTGCACTGGCTCGATTGCTGGCAGCGAGTCCTGAACCATCGACCATCCGGAATCGATTCGGATTCACGCCTAATTCGGTGAGAATCGATCGAACGGCTGCAACTCCGCTGGTGGTTGTGTCTAAACTGTTCGGATCTTGCAAACGCCCCAAGGTTTTCAACAAGGCTTCGGCGTAGGCATTATCACTATCTCGATTGGTGGCAAGAATCAAAGTCGATAAAGGTGGTGAACTGATAGAAGCCAATTCAACTTCTCCGGCAGGTGCAGGAGTTCGTTTTACAAGTGTCGAATTTTTCACCTGAATGCCTGCACTTGATAACCGACTGCGAAACTCTCCTACAAAATAGTTGCCTGGATTCGAGATCGCATAAGAGTAAGTGCTGTTCTGATTCAGCATCAAACTATTAATCAGCGGCGCATAAGGTTCACCCCGATGATTGGGATTCCAATTCGGATTAAATTCGGCTCCTCGAAATGCCGTGTCATCTCCGATCAGTTGATTGACCTGCCGAATTCCACGCTGTCGGAGTTGTTGCGTCAGGGAATTTAACTGAGCCGTTCCAAAACTGGGATCACCTTGACCAATGACTCGCAGCGTTACTAAGTCTGGAGTGTTGCTATTTCCAAATACAGGAGTGCGAATTTGGTACTGTGCACCCAATTTAGTTAATGCAGCAGCGGTTGTAAAAATCTTGTTATTCGAGGCGGGCGCGAGTTGGGTGAATGGATTGCGAGCGTACAAGTTCCGTCTAGCACCGGGAGCACCCTGAGTTTGAACCAATACACTCCAATTTGCGGGTAAGCGATCGACAATTTGATCCAATCGACTGCCCAATTGTGCGGGACAAATTCCACCATTGGCGGGAGCTTGGGTCGGACGGGCGGGAGTCGTTGTACGAGGCGGGAATGGAAGCGGAGTAGGCTGAGTGCGAGGGGGGAGGGGAAGCGGAGTTTGAGCGTGAACTGCGAGCGTTTGAACTGCAATCGACCAAGCAAGCGAGGCGCAAATCAGCGGAGCGAACTTCATAAGAGACAAATTTCCGGGTGACATTTCCTACGGCATTGACTACAACACCATGAAATTTGTTGCACGATCGATCCGCAAAACACCCCAGTCGATCGTGCAAGAAATCGCTGATAATTATACGCTCATGGAAAGCATTTTCTGAATCGGACGCAGTGCTGCAATTCGAGTTGATTCTGGCAAGGTGATCTCAGGCGATCGGTGTTTCATTGCCAGATATAACTTTTCGAGCGTGTTTAATCGCATATGCGGGCATTCATTACAAGCACAATTATTTAGCGGTGGAGCCGGAATGAACTGCTTATCAGGTGCGGCTTTCTGCATTTGGTGGATGATGCCGGGTTCCGTCACCACGATAAAAGATCGTCGATCGCTTTTCTGACAGTATTTGAGCAATGCAGTCGTTGACCCAATGTAATCAGCATGACGTAGAACGGCTTCCTCACATTCTGGATGGGCGATCACTTCTGCTTCGGGATGCTGAATTTTCAACTGCACCATCTTCTTTTCAGAGAAAGTTTCGTGTACGATGCAACTTCCCTGCCATAGCACCATCTCGCGTCCGGTTTGCTCCATCACATATTTACCGAGATTGCGATCGGGCGCGAAGATAATCGGCTGATCCGCAGGAATTTGATTCACAATTTTGACCGCGTTGGCGCTCGTGCAAATGATGTCACTCATTGCTTTGATGTCTGCGGTGCAATTTATGTAAGAAATTACCAAATGATCTGGGTACTTCGTCTTAAATTGAGCAAATTCACTCGGAGGGCAACTATCCGCAAGTGAGCATCCTGCGTCTAAATCTGGCAATAAAACGAGTTTGTCTGGATTGAGAATTTTCGCGGTTTCCGCCATAAAATGAACGCCTGCAAAAACGATCACATCCGCATTCGTTTGAGCGGCTTGTTGCGACAGACCTAGTGAGTCTCCGAGATAATCAGCAACATCTTGGATATCCGGGTCTTGGTAATAATGCGCCAAAATCACCGCATTCAATTCGCGTTTGAGATCTGCGATCGCGCTAAATAAGTCGCGTGGCAGTGTAGGTTTTGTCGGAGCAGCAGTCGTAAACATAGCGCGATCGGTTCAGTAGAGAGTCTCAATAATTATAGTTCAAATTACCAAAAAGAAAAGCGTTGTTTTGGATATTTTTACCAAGACCAAAAGGAGGCGCGATTTTTAGACTGCACCTCATATCTGTCTTAAAAATATGTGTCTTAAAACCTTGCACCCTGCTAAGAGGGTGTTTGAAAAGTATAAAAAGCGGCTTTGCTGCGTTGCCAGTCCGCCCGGAAATGAATCTCCGGGCTAATGGAAGAAACCCCGCTGAAGCGGGCTAAGAGAGTAATGCGGAGTTCTTAGCCCAGTTTAGTGGGCTTCCCCTGATTAGCCCGGAGATTCATTTCCGGGCGGGTGAATGCGATCAACGATTACTTTTCAAACACCCTCTAAGAACACACATGAGCGATCGAAATCGCATCAAACGACTCCATCACACCCAAATTTTCCCCGAACAAAGTAATCTCAAACTTGCCAAACTCAGCCCAACCTGACAAAACTGCTCTTCAACTCAAATCATCCCCTTCACTAACTCTTCGCAAAACTCGTTAAAATCTTCATCTCCGCCATTTGTCCAAACTTTTTCCGCCAATCTTCTGACCTAACTCATAAACATCCACAGTTTACGCCCCTGGGAGATAAAGAATTGATGACAAAAATTGATTTCCTCTCTCACTTTAGGTAGACGCTCGAAAGTAATTAGAATATCTAATGCTTCATCACCCCTTTTCAATCATTAAGAAATTGTATATAAGCAGCATTACGCAAACTTTCCCATACGGTAATCTTTCGCTGACCTCTCTCTCTTTTGTTGACTCCATGCCTAAAGTTGTTCTTGTTCATCCTCAAATTCCTCCCAATACCGGAAATATTGCCCGGACTTGCGCTGCTACCTGCACCGAACTACATCTTGTCGCACCGCTCGGATTTGAAATCAGCGATCGCTATCTCAAACGTGCAGGTCTCGACTACTGGGAATTCGTCCCGCTCAAAATTCATGACTCGATCGCAGACTTTAAAGCCCATTCCGACTCAGAAGGCGGACGCTGGATCGGCTTCAGCGCCAAAGCGACTCAGAATTTTACCCAAATCGAATATCAGGACAATGACTGGCTTTTATTTGGCAGCGAAACCGATGGACTGCCTGAAGACGTGATGCAAATTTGTCCCGTTCTTGCCTACATTCCGATCGACCAACCCAAAGTTCGCGGCTACAATCTCTCCGTCAGTGCCGCCCTTGGACTCTTTGAAGCTCGTCGTCAACTCGGATACCTCAGCTAATTATCTATATATATAGACATCTGGAAATGAAATCGCGATCGGCGTTTTATTCCGCCATTTAACGCACGATCGCGGTTAATTTTCAAATTAGCAAGGCGCAGATCCGCTATCAGGAATTAGTGATTTGAAACACTAAATCTCGAATTTTCGATAAGAAATTCATATCAAAAAAATTATTCTTCGCGCCCGTAATTTTGCGGATTTTTTATCAAATCAATTTAATCGATCGGCAGGCAAATCAGCAGTTCAACTCTTTGATAACTGGGGATTTCAGCAATTCCTATCAGAGCGCTAAGAAAAACAAATCGCAACTGCCTACATAAAATCACGGTTGAGCGATGGTATGGTTTACATTACCTTCTTGTCATCAAATACGAACAAGAAACATCTTGACTAAAATCTCGAATTTGTTCTAAAAGATTTCAGTCAGATCCATCCGCAAGGATTACCCTGTTCACAGTCGTGAAACCGCACATGAATCTGTTGAATTGCTTCACTCATCGCCTGATTGCTCAAGATTTTCAAAATCTAGTTCAACCCTGTGGTGACTTACAATTCAGCCGATCCAGTCCGCATTCACGAGTTGACAGCCACTCAGACAATCTGCTATCGATTTCTTCGGATAGATACGGAAAGACTGAGCCGATTTTCCAAAAGTCGGAAAGTAGGGTAGTCTTGCTTGGGGATCATCGCTAACTCAGTTAAATTGTCTGATTAAAACTTAATCGAGTGACTGGCACCAAGTTTCGGACTCGATGACAGTTAAATGCTGCACACTTTAGGAGGTCGTTTTTTTGAAACGAACAGTTCCGCAAGACCCAAATTCTGTTCCTTTTAGCGTACTCGACTCTGAGAGTACGGAGGAACACCCCCGGCAGATCACACCAGAGGCAAATCGAACCGTTCGCACCTCTGCTGCCATGCTCGGAATCGCATTTTCAGTCGGCGCTTATGGATTAGCCGCTCCTCAACAAGCGGAAGCTGCCACGCCCACTGAACCCGCGACATCTGACCTGACACCTAGCACGACGACCTCAGCGGATGCTCCCCAGGTTTCTGAACCGACCGCCGCTGTCCCGACTGCCACTCACGCAGTCCAGGAAGGTCAAACACTCTGGAAGATCGCAGAACTTTACGGCATTGATGTAGCAAGGCTGGCTAACCTAAACGGTTTGCAGACCACCAGCGTTCTCTCGGTCGGTCAAGTCTTGCAAGTCCCCGCTACGAATCGAACTGCGATTAGCGGTATGCCGATTCAGTCGCTGCCCAATCTCAAAGCGGTTCCGGTAATTCCACCGCAGGTGAGTAAACCGGAAAGCGTTCCTTCAGTGGTCGTCACGCGGAAGCAATCTGCTCTGGAAGGACTCAGACAGAATCGCGATCGATTAAAGCAGAGTTTGGCGGAGTTGAAGTCTGAGGAGACGGCAAAATCCCAATCGACCCCGGTGCAGGTTGCAACCCTGCCCCAGTCGAATACGTCGAGCCTCATCACTTATCGAGTGAATCCAGGTGAAACCCTGTCCTCGATCGCCCAGGCACACGGCATTTCAGCCCGCGAACTAGCAGAACTGAACCGGCTTAGCAACCCGAACTTGGTGCAAGCAAATCAGTTCATTAGAGTTCCGCAAAAAATTGCTCAGGCACTTCCTCAACCTGCGGCAACCTCCGAATCTCAAGCTCCGACTGCGGCGGCTGTTCAAGTGCCAACGGTTCCGAGCCTTGCCTCGACTCAAAATCCAGTCCCTCCGAATGCTCCGCTGGCAGTGGGTGGTGATGCTCGTCAATTCGCCTTCGCAAACCCTGCTCGGAATCGCCCTTCGGAATCACGATCGACAGAGGTTCGTCGCAGCGATGACCAATACGTGAACACGCTGCTGTCAGAAATCTCGCGCCTACGGGAACGGTATCAGTCTTCTCGATCGACTCCTCGCGAGACCCCTAAAGTTTCAACCACTGAAGCGCCCTCGCGTCGCGTCAATCCGCAGTTCAGACCTAGCGCTCCCGTAGCTGCTCTCCGCACCGAGAGTCGAAGTGTTCCAACCGCTGCGGGTCAAACTCGGTTAGAGCGACTGCTGGCAGATGCTCCAAAGCCGAAAACTCAAGTGATCGCGGCGGCTCCAGCGAGATCTGAATCGTATGCACCGATTCTGCGTTCTCCAGTCGGCAAAACGGTTTCCCCGAATCTGCCTTCTCTCGGTCGTCCCGATTCTTACATGCCAGGACAACGATTCAACGGCTATATCTGGCCCGCAAAAGGTGTTCTAACTTCTCCCTACGGTTGGCGCTGGGGACGGATGCATAAAGGTATCGACATTGCGGCTCCGGTTGGAACCCCGATCATGGCAGCGGCTCCTGGTAAAGTTGTCACCGCAGGCTGGAATGATGGTGGTTACGGTAAGCTCGTCGAAGTCGAACATGCAGATGGCAGTGTGACGCTCTACGCTCACAACAACCGCATCTTGGTTCGAGTCGGTCAGCAGGTTCGCCAAGGTCAGCAAATCGCTGAAATGGGTAGCACCGGATTTAGTACCGGACCGCATTCGCACTTTGAGGTGCATTTGCCGGGTCGTGGTGCTGTGAATCCGATGGCAGTCTTGCCCCAATCTCGCAGCTAATTAATTCAAAATGGGGAAGATGATTCATCTTCCCCATTTTTTGTCGCCAGACGTAATTTATCGCCACTATGCCGCGAGAAAACCAAATTTAGAATTACCAGAATTTTGATGGGGTAGAAGGTTTTTTCTTCTACCCCATATTTATAGTTCTGAATAGTTGAAACTGATGGCTCAGGCGAGATTTGAACTTGCGACCTTGGGCTTATGAGTTCTTATACCAAGTCCGCACGTAGAGGTTACAAAATTAACGGTGTTAGCACCAAAACGATCAGCACAAACACTGCTATCAACGAAAGCGCGATCGCACTTCCAACCACGATCAAAAAATCGCGCTGTGCATTCATGAGGCGATCGCATTCCACGCAGCAGTCAGATCGGCGCTGGACTCAAAATTTGAGGCGATTTGCTTTAGCGCCGTCGCTTGCTCTTTCAGGCTGATCGGATTGTCTGCAAGCTCGTTCAGTCCTTGCAGCAATCCCAACACAGCGTAGTAAACCGTACAGACATTTTCCGGGTTGTTCAATTCATTCATGGCTCAAAGCTCTCAAACTCTTTCTGTAGAACGTTCTCAATTCGCCTCACACGAGATTCGAGTTTTTCATACTCTGAGCGCGATCGCGTACTGAAATGCTCGAATTTCTCCCGCATTCCGTTAAATCCAAGCGTGAGCGAATCTTGTAGATGCTCTAAGCGCAAATCGTTCATACTGCGCTCGTAATTCGATGCAGCAATTTGCGATCGTAAATCTGACTGCATCGTTGCCACTGCGTTGCCCAGTTTCCAAATAAAGATGAGCGTGGCTGCGATCGACGAGACGATCGTGATTAAACCTATTGCAATCTCAAGTTTGCTCATAAGTTGGAAGGGTTAAAGAAAACATTTCATCGCGCTTAGATTTGGGAACGAACACATAGAGCCAAATCAGGAAGCCAATCAAAAACAGAGTTGCAGGTGGAACCAAGAAGCATCGAATCAGAAAAAGCTTGAACTTGTTCATAGCGCAGAAAGTTTGATGATTTGACCATTGGTTAAGGCATCGTGAAAGATTGCCACTCCCTGAGCTTGCACATTGTTGGCAAGACTCGGCTGATTAATAATTCCATTCCACATCCAAAAAAGCTTCCAAAAGCCAGTTTGGTTAATAGCTCCCGCATTCGAGCGACTAGCAACCAAAATGCCATCGACAAAAACCGAAATTCCATTCGGTCCAGTTCTTGCCACAAAAGTGTGGGGCAATCCATCGTTAAAGCTTGCTGTACTCGTCGCTGCCACTACACTGCCATTGAAGTTAAACACCTCCACTCGACCGTCCGGATACATAAAGAACTGACGATCAAAGCTTGCATTGTTGAACTCAGAACTAGCTCCAAAGTGGCAGAACGGCACAAAGCTATTGCCCGGAGTGATTCGCGCTCGAACCACGATCGTGTAGTTCTGCGGTGCTGTGTAGGACTGACTCAGCGCGATTCTACCACCGTTGAAACGAGTCGATAGCGCAGCCGCGTCACTGGTAAGCAGTGAGGGTTGTGACTGTTGATAAGTCCCACTGATTGCGCCAACGATTGCCCCGGTGCGATTTCTGATCTCCGTCGTTGTGTCATTGAGCGGCACGATAACCACGGGGACAAGCGCATCAAGATAATCGAAGTAGGGCGATCGATCTGAGGGATTCAGACTCGCAACCGCTTGGCTAATCTGTTGCAAAGCGGTGGTTTGAGATGCTTGGCTATTGACGATCGATAGAATGTTCGCGGCAATTTGTGGATCAAGTTCCACGTCGATCGAGTTGAGCGCTTGCAAAATCTCGATTTGCCGAGTCTGCAACTGACTGAGAGCCGTGTTTTGAGATGCTTGGCTATTGACGATCGATTGAATGTTCGCGGCAATTTGCGGGTCAAATTCCACGTCGATCGATTGCAGTTGCTCTAGAATTTCCGCCTGTCCCATCAGCACAGGCAACAGATCAATCGTTCCCCCGCCGCCAGGTCCGCCCAAGTCGATCGGCAATGAGGAAACCTCAATCCGGACCTCAAATGGTGCGGTAGAAGTGGGAGATTTCAGCGCGAGTGCCCGTTTTGTGAACACGAGCGGAGATGAAAACTCCAGAATTTGAGCAAACGGAGTCGCCATAATCTGACGCTCATCGCTCCAGTTTTCTAAGTCCGGCTCAACCTGGGCGATCGCCACCGGAACACCCGCTGTTGAGAAAGTCAATCGCACATAACCCAAATTTAAGGGAATTGGAGATGTGAACTGCCATTCTGGAGTGATTTGAATTGTGGCGATCGTGTTCCAAGTCATACCAATAGCTGTACCTGCGTTTGCAGTTCTCGAATCAAGTCTTCAGTACTGTTGCTTTCAGCGCCCATGTATTCATAGAGCGTGAGTTCAATTTCATCAAACCACCACGGACACGAAAACTTAAGCTGGTAAGTGGTTGAGAATTTAGGAAAGATGAGCAATCTTGCTCCGTTACACGGCAACGAATAGCTACCGAGTGCGGTTTGCTGGAATCCATCCATGCCGCAATTAATTAACGGCGTGAGTGTTCCACCTTTGCGCCAAGTGTCTTTCGCAAACTGACTGTATGTTTTAGCAGCGAGAATGCGCGATTCTGCCTGGATAGGTAGAACAGTTGCAGGAATAATGGTGCGCTCACGCGGCTTGATCTGCTGAGTGACAAATTTGTGCTGATACAACTGCCGCCAGTTCGTGCTATTTGCGGGATCGATGATTAGTCGGCTCATAGGTAGGGCGGCAGTAGAATCAGCGTGTCTGCATCTTCTAGAACCACTTGCTGATCGATCACAGCATCGATGTTGTCTTCGACAATGCCCCAGTACTCGTGGGGATTGACTCCAAACTGAGCCAAACAGTCTTCGAGTTCATCGATCGTCGCATCCCCACGCATAAAGCGCTCGGTGAGGCGCTGAATGGTAAAGTGGGCATTGATTTCAGCTTCAATGTCGGCAAGATTGTGATCAGGCGTAAGTGCCAAATCAGTCAGAAGTGGTTCTAGAACGTGCATTAGACCTTCTCTTCGATCAAACTGAAACTCAAGTTAGTCGATGAACCTTTTGCTTGCACAACAATTTCGTTGAACGCATCCACCATTGTGTCAGTGCCATCTTTGCGACCAAACGGAATCGATGCGCTCTCGGTGTTGTACTTCAGGTACTTCAATCCGGTCAGCTTGGAAGTCGCTGCAACTCCAGTTTGGCTCGATTGCTGACGACGAACCACGCGAGCAGGGCGGTAACTGCTCATCTTGATCGGGGTGTTTGTGCCCAGCGTCGGCGTAACGCGGCTGTTTGCCTGACTCAAGCCACTAAACAAATTCCAGGACGGCTGGAGAGCAGAAGCCTGAATTTTGACCGTTGTGCCCAACGGTAAGCCAAACGGATCAAGATAGAGCTTGATTTGTGCGGGACGGTTGCCTTTTGTTCCAATGCCCTCGCCTTGAGTTGCAAGACCTTGTAGAAACTGAAGATAGCGATCGCGAGCTGTCTGCCCGCGCAAACCGCGTAAAACCAGTGAAAATCTGGGTGCTGTTGACATACGTTGTAGAAGAAGTTGAGGTTAAGTAGCCGTGTGATGAGCATGCGCCAAATTTAGCCAACCAAAAACACCATTACGAGTTTCTGGAAAGGTTCAACCTTTCCTAGCAATGCCAAAAAATTTAGGTGCGGTAGCCCGTGACCAGAGCGTTGCTGTAACGTCCAGAACGATCGAATAAGTACACAGGTTTGGCAAGACCTGCGAGCTTGACCGTGGCGTATTGAAACCGCACGTCAGCAACCGGACGACGACGGGGCAAACGGCGGGATTTGCCGAGAATGGTCTCTCTCGGTGGAACGACTGGAAAGGCTTCACTTGGTGCGCCATTTTCGACGCGGTTGAAAAACTCCCATTCCGGGTTGTGATTTTGCAGCTCTAGAATTTTGTTCACCAATGCACGTGCCTCGGTTTCACTGCGAGCAAGTAACTGGAGTTGATAGCCTTTGTCCCAATCGGTGTAGGAACACAGTTCTCGACCTTTGCGCCAGATGAATCCTTTGTTTGCTCCGAATTCAGTTTTGATTTTGTTGGCAAACGCGATCGCTTCGGAGTTAGAAAATGTGGTCGTGGTTTGGTTCATCAGACGAAACGAGATTTCGCCTGCAACGGGTTCGTATCCGGGTTCTACGTCCTCTAAGTCTTCAAGGAAGTAGAGCGTGACTTGTGGGCGTGTGCGGCGCAAAACGCGATAGTTCAAATCACGGGTTGAACTGGACTGAGCCTGCATAAATCGCTGTTTTACAACCATGTCAAACAACAGCATTCGCGATAGTGTCATGTCCATCGTGTCGTTTTCCATGTGAGTGCAAGCCGTTCTGAGGCTGCCTCTCGGAGTGCTGATATCTGGATCGTCGGTTGTGAGGTCAGCAAACCATTCGCGCACTTCAGGGTTGTAGGTGCGGCGGATGGTGTCTTGCAAGTGTTCAGCGGGGCTGAAATTGTTGGGTAATGGCATCTATTCTGCATCTCCTTTTTCACGATCGGCTGGTTGCAGAGTGGGTGATTTGCTGGCTTGATCTGACTGATCAGCCGCTTTTTTAGTCGCATCATTGTCTGGTCGGTTGTTGGGAGTAGCTTCTTTGACTGCTTTATCAAAGCTCTGTTTTTGCTCTTTCAGTTCATTGAGTTCTTCGGTGATCGATCGAACTTCTCCTACTACTCCAGTCAGTGAACTTGCTGCGTCATCAATGTTTTCAGTTCCTTCCATGAGTCGCTGAATTCGCTGTTGCCATCGGTTTTGAGCCGTGACGCGCTCAGGCATCCAGCTATAGGCGTTCTCTCCTACGACGCGGAAGCGCTTGAGAGCATTACCAATCTTTCCGGTATTTTCTGCGGTCCACTCTGCAATTTCTCGCGCACTATCACCCATCGATCGAACTGTCCAAACAATGTTGCTTGCTGTAGTAACAATGCGATTCAGCTTTAACCAAGCTGTTTTAGTGCCGTTCCAAGCATCTTTTCCGATCGCCTTTTCCATTGTTTCGTTGAAGGCTTTTCCGAGTACTTCATTCGCATCAAAGGTTTCAGCGACCGATTGATCAACACCAAACATAGGACCAAATGTTTGGAAGCTCTGAGTAACTAAGTCTCCAAGCGTTTGAGCTAAGTTAGTCGATAGCATTGCAGCATTATGCAGGGTTGCAGCAGTATTGATGATGTTCATCATCTGAGCGAGTCTTGCTCTAAGTTCTGCGAGTCCAAAGCGCGATCTGATGTCTGCGGTACGATTGCCCATCATTCGAGCGAATTGCTCCATACCTCTTGGAACCATGATTGTTTCAGGCACGTACTGAGGTCTTCCAATTAGTCGGTTCCACAACAGAAAGCGATTGACTTGCACAGCAACCATTTCGTTGTTTCCTTTCTGCTGGTTTCCTAAGTCAGCCATACACTGATTACGGCATGATTGCTGAGTTGGATCAATCTTTGGTTCTTCCTTGAATTGTTTTTCTAATTGCTCTCTGAACTGTTGAGTAGGACTGCCATTCGGATTTAGATTTGAATTCGGATTCAAATTCTGAGTTGGATTTGGATTGACACGATTTTGATTTGCATTGCTAGGTGTCAATCGATTTTGATTTGCATTGCTAGGTGAGCTAGTAGGATTACTAAAAGCCTCTCGATTACTTAATGGATTCAATCCAACTCTCTGCCAAGGATTCCTTACCTGATTAGGGTTAGGGTTGCTGTTTGGGTTAGTAGAGGGACTATTGCTAGGACTACCAGTAGGATTTCTCAGAGGGTTAGCATTTGGATTCCCACTAGGGCTGAGAACAGGACTCGGATTGTTAGTCGGACCCCTAAACGGATTTGCAGGTGAGTTCGTTAAAGGATTGCTCGGAGTGCTCGGATTAGCAGTAGGACTAGCAGGGTTCGCTATTTGAGGGGGATTCCAGCCCGGAGGCACAGAGGGAGGATTAAAACCAGGTGTAGCGGCTTGCGGATCAACGGGCTTCGGATCGTTGTTGTCGATTCTGATAGTCCAATCACGATGAACAAATCCTAACGGATCGCCCCTGTCGCTAAAACCTGTGTTGTCATCTACGGATTGAGAAACATTCTTTATCGTTGCGCCTGCGATATCGATAAAGGTAAGCTCATGAAAATACCGAATCCCGTCACTAATTGGAACGCTATAGCGCCGCAAAGAAACAGGAACTCCCAGACCTGAGAACGAGCCTGTAACAACCCGACCATTGCTACCATTACCTATAAATGGTTGACCAGTGGCACGGACAAAAGCGGTTGCACCTAGTTGAATATTGAATTGATAGGCACGTTCAACGGGTGGGAAGTTGAACGTAGCTCCATTGCCTGAACCGCCACCATTGCCACCACCAGGACTAGCAGGATTGCGAAATGGGGGAAGTAAACCAGAAGGGACGCTAGTACCAGGCGGCACAGGTTTTGGTGATGCTGGATTCTTCGGATTCGGTACGGTCGGATTTTGAGTAGGAGAGGTCGGATTGGCGGGTCTAGGAGGTGTATTGCTGCTTGGAGGAGTAACTACAGGAGGTCTGTTAGTCGTGGGATTTCCTGGTAGAGGATTGCTAGTTGGTGGATTAACAGGACTATTGCCCGGTGGATTCCCATTGTTTACCGATGAGGGGCGATTGCTCAGGGAATTAGGGTTAGGTCTAAACGGTTGAATGTTATTAGCAGGTCTAGCACTGCTCGGATTCAAGCCACTCGGATAAGGATTTGGGTGAAAGCTTCTACCTGGCTGAATTCTTGCACCACCACCGATACCGAAAGAAGCACCTGCTTTGGTAACAATGACATCCTGATCCGCTATGGCTCTAAGTCCTCTCGGCATTTGATTGAATCTCCTAATTTGCTAAAGAAAAATCGAGAAAGCCTGAACTTCCTCGATCGCTGAACCCCACTCGAATCTGATTTACGATCGCAGATACGCCGCTGGAATTTGTGCGGCTGAAATTTCGCGTACTGCCATCCAAAGCGGGTCCTCAGAGGTGATGTAATCCGGATTAAGCTGGAATGCCCCGCGCACAATCAATCGAACGGTTTTATCTCCACATTCAGCAATCCCGGTCTGAATCACGTTGTCAGTCGTATTGGCGAATTCATTGAATGTGACATCAGGATAGATGGCTTTGTTGGTGAGCAGTGCCCACGCCGCTAAACGCTCGATCGAGTTGATGTTCGCGGGAATTTGAGTCGCAATATTGATCGCAGCCATAAGGGAACCTAGAACGCAATTAGCACTTTTAGTAATCCCGTGAATGACTGAAATCACAGCAGAAAAGCCCCTTCTGATGACAGAAAGAGCATGAAAAACGCCTTTCGAGTTTTCCCTATGCTTTCTACTTTGTTCGCGTGTTTGTTAATTTGGGTGCTTTATCTGTGGACCGATCGCCGTCGATTACTTCGTCTCGTTGCGCCACATTCAGGAGCCAGATCGCAGCAAAGAGCATTCACTCCCAGGTCGGCTTCATCTCGGAAAACGCCAACGCAGCCCCGATTCATTAACTCACAACCGAATTCAGGAGCAACGAGACCGACACAGCCACCCACACCGCAAATCAGTTTTGAGCAGGTCCGGCGGGAAGCTGCAAGAAGGCAACGAGTACGTCAGGGAGTTTCACCCCACACAGAACACGATTTGTATCGATTGGTGCGCGGGGATAAGGCGATGGTTGCTCGACTGACTGAGTACGAGAGATCGCGCAATCCCGATCGCCCAGAGCAGTGGATCTGGGAAAAAGTGATTCACGATTTAGAGCGAGATCGCGGCTACCGATAAATGAGACTCAACCCGCTGGACTAAAAACGGACTAAATCACCGATCGGTGATGAATGGAAAAGCCCATTTTCTCGTGAGTCCCAATGAGACGATCGAACGAGAGAATGGGCTTTTGAGTGTGAAGTCTTGCGGTACGAGGCAGGGCTTCAAGATTCAGGCTCAGGCGGTAATCGTCGCTCTAACAATTCTAAAGTGCGACGATTCTCGGTTTGTAGTCCGCGAATTTCAGATTGCATTTCATCAATCCGCTCTAGCACCTGATCAAAGCGATCGCTGAGTCGAGTTTGAGATTCCATTAAAGTGACTTGAGCCTCTGCAACCTGTCGCGTTAATTGAGTGAGTGAGTTAATTTGCTCTTGCTGTGATTCAAGTTGAACCCGATGGTCGCGAAAGTTTTGTCCTGTATAGTCGATAAACTGCGTGAGCGCTTGAGACAGGCTCGAAATTGTTTCCGGTTCGTTTTGTTCTGACATAATTGGAGCAAAGTACAATGTTTCAAAAATTATAATCCCCGGCAGTTTGTTACCGGGGATTTTCCATGTGTAGGAGCGCGATCGACGTGTCGAGGTTGGTGTCGAGGTTCGTGTCGAGCCTCGGTGAACCCCGACACGAACCTCGACAGCTAGAAGCTTGATAAACAGGCAACCCCGACAACCTCGACAGATTTTTCAATTCTGAGTATTTTCGGGATTTAGGCGGAATTTCGAGACTTTGCCGGAGTTGTCGAGGTAGCCTCTACCGCTCTCTTCAAGCAGCTTGAAATATTCGATAATTTCCTCATCAGAATTGCTTTTACAGAGGCGAATGTAGCGGCGGACATTTCCGGGTGTGCAGCTTTGCTTTGTGCCTTGAAATCGAGCGGCAAGTGCTTCAACTTCATCTAGAACCAATTCAATAGAATCGGTTTCTTCGTCTGGTTCACTAATAGAAATTGCTCCAACAATATCACCGGACGTGGTTAAGTCTGGTACTGATGCGGGATACCATTCGCCATTCGCAAACACGATCGCTGGACGTTTCACACCAACTAATGAGGCTTGTAGCTGCGATCTCAATTCTGAATTTTGCTGTGTGCCGAGTTTGAGATAGCGAATGTCGGTCATGGCTTTTGAGACTCCCTTCGCGCCTGCAAAAATCACCGTGGAATCGTCGCGCGATTCGGCTCCAATGCCGATAGAAGTTCCGTTCAGTTTCACCGAGACGAGGCAGAGACGGAATTTCAACTTACGCGCTACTGAAACGTGTTTGCGTAGCCAGTCATCGACAATCTCACCCGCGTCTTTGCCCAGGGCGCGAATGTTGGGAAGCGTATCGACGGCTTCCTCTAGAACTCGAAATCTCGGCTCAAAGTTCGATTCGTTGGCGCGATAGCGGGGAATGCGATCGCCAATTTCGATTAGGTCCTGTTTCATCACTTGCAGCATTGCGGCATACTCCACCGCTGCGTTTTCCCAGTCGCTATCACGGGCATAGATATCAAGTGCGGTGATTTGAGGGTGTGTGTCAAAAATCGCATACTTGGCGAGATATCTCGCTAAACGGGATTTTCCACCGCCCATTGGAGCGACGATCGCAATGACGGGATGTTCATCTTCATCTTGCAATCGCGTCCAATCAAACAGCGGTAGACGTTCTGGCTCTTTCGTCGCGGGTTCGATCGAGAGCGTTAGCTGTTCGTCGCGGGTTCGCTTAAATAATTGGTTCTGCCAGTTGGTGAGTGAGATGTCTTTCGAGTCGTCGAATTGGCGTTCAGCGTCGATCGCAATCCGATGAATTTGACGGGAAAGGAAGGCGCAAGCAAGCGATGAGCCAAACAGCCACATCCGCGATTCTGGAAACTGCGCTCGCGTTCCACCTGCAAGCAGAATCAGCGATAGAACGAGTACCGAGACAGCGGCAGATTTAGCGATGAAGCGGTTTTGTAGGATCTGGGCAAGCTCGGACGGGTGAAGGCTACGAGTCATAGATTTTCTCCTAGAACCAAGCCGATAAGAATGAGAACTGCACGAAAGATAATGGCTCCTGCAACTTCAGGAATGGTGAACAGCGCGAAGAGTGCTCCGGCAGCCGCCACAACCAGCAAGAGGGAAATGGGGACAATGAAAATGTCTAGAAATGCGGTGTACCGGGCGACTTGGACTGTAAACATAACTCCACTGACCCAACAGACCGCATCACCAGCGGCATCAATGAAGTAAGGGTGAATGAGGGCATCGATCAATCGGGTCTTGGCAGTGGCGATCGGGTCAAGTCGGTTCGAGTCTACTTTCACCTGCTCGACTCGTTTATCTCCAAACAGTGAGCTAGTTTCGATGAGAATTTTGGGCGTTCCATTATCGGCATTGGGCATTGGGCATTCCTCCGATCGTCAAAATGAGCGAGAAAATCAGCAGTGAAATAGCGATCGATAAAGTCATTGCTCCTGGCAAGTCGATCGAGTGGGCGTAGCGCTTTGCCTGACGTGCCCAGTATTCGGCAATCTCGGCATGGTCACGGGCGTTCTGGGCGTAAAGGTGTTCGTCGTGCATAATTCAAAGGGTTCTAATTGTCCGGAATAAAATTGGGCGATCGCACTTTCCAACGCAGAAAGCACGATCGCCCATTTCATCAATCAAATTTTGAGATTACTTGCATAATGTGAATGCCCGTGTGAGTTGGTAGCTAGACGGGTGCAAGGGGAGCGCGTCTCCCCTGCGGTGGAAACTAAATATTCATGGTTCTTGCTCCATCAATTTTTATGGATCTATGGCGCTGAAGTGTAGATGACAGCTACGCTTCAGCGCTTTTGTTTGTGGGTGTAAATCGATCCGGAAGATCGTCAAGTTCGCACTTATACAGACTGCACAGGGTTTTAACCTGCCAGATGAACAGGCGTGGTTCCTCCCTGCCCTTCTCCCAGTTCCTAACCGTATGATCAGTCACTCCAAGAGCGTCTGCTACAGCTTTTTGAGTTACTCCAGCCTTTTTTCTAAGTTCCACAAGCGCCTTTCCCGAAGACTCTTTTGACATCTTACCGTAATTGAGCTTACGCGAAAGCCGACTTACGGTAAGATACTAAAAGTCTACCGTAAGCTGACTTACGCAACGACATCCGCGCGGGTTGTGATTAGCCGTCCTTTCCCGTGCGGCTAACCAATGATCTAACGAATTTGGATTCCCGTTCGATTCTGCTTACCAGTTGTGGTAGTGGCGACAGGAATCCGGTTCAAAAGAAAACGCGATCGCTCCCTCTGCCGGGAAAAGCGATCGCGCTAATCAAAACCTTTGCTATGAGGATAACCCGATGACCAATGAGCAAATTCTCGATCGACTCTATGAACTCGCAAGCTGGCTCTCTCGATTGTCCGACATCGAGGAGGCGACAAATCTACTCGACCAACTGCGCGATCGCCTCCATTCAAGCTCAGTGAGCGTCGCTTTCAGACTCAACGGCTCACCCGAATCGATCGGGGTTGCGCTCGCTGAAATGCTTGCTCACAACGTCTCGCGCGAACAGATTGAAGAAATGCGATCGCAACTCGTCACGGAGATGAAGCCATGACCAAACCGATCGCCTATTACCTCTCAGACCCAGAGGACTCAGACACGATCGCTGAAATTGCCGTCACGTACGGCGATCGACTGCAAAATCTCAACCCCGAAGAAAAAATCAGCTTGATTAGAGCGATCGCCCAAGAAATCTGGGATCGACCTGACAAAACACCTCAAAGACTTTCGGCTGATCTCCTATTGCATCTCGAAACTCTTTCGACTGACACCCTGCTAGGGCTTCTCAATGCCACGGCTGAACAACTCCGACACGACAAATAAAAAGCGCGATCGCATCCGTGGAAAGCTGCGATCGCGTTGAGGAAATGTTGTTTTTTCAAAGATTCATGAATCTACACAGAGGATAGCTTATGCAAACAAATTCAGCGAAACCGCTTGGATATTACTGCTCAGACGTTCGTGATTCGGACATCATGAATGCGATCGCGCTTGAATTTGGCGATCGACTTGAGCAACTAACGGAGCTTGAGCAATCTGAAGCGCTCGCCGTTTTGTCAGTCGCCCATCTCAATCGATTTGTTAACCTCTCCACTGCCCTACTCACTCGTGATTGCTTCGTCAAACTGCCAAGCTTGCCGCGCAATTTTCTTCTGCTGGCAGATCAGCTTACGACTGATGGTCGGCTGGCATTGTCGATCGTCCTGATCAACACCCTGAGAAACCGTAACTCATGAATGATTTAGACCAAAACCGAATTCGACGGCTAGAAAATACAGTCGCTATTCTGACTGAGCAACTCATCCAGGCGAATCATGAAATTGCGCGGCTCCATCTCGTTATTGGGGAGTTAGCCGCGATCGACTCGACTCCGGAGTGGACTCGATCTGGAGCCAAAATCGAAGGCAGAACTGCCGCTCTCTTATCCCTCAAACCACGCGAAACCCGCTGGTAGAAACAACAAAGCCCGGTAGAGCGAGGTACAAGTCTCTCTACCGGGCTTTGCTTTTTGAATTTTCCATCTATTGACCCAACAAATACGCCTTTGTTGGACGTTTCACACGCGAGAAAACACGTAACCGAACAAAAATACGGAACTGAACAAAATGGTAGCAAGCTATAACCCCGCCGTCCAATTCGATATCCGGAATTTCGTTGAATTCGATGCTCAGAATCGCGCTATCTGTCCGAGTTGTGCATCTGCCAAAGGTGCGGATTATCGAAAGCGCAACCTCTCTGTTGCACCGAATGGGGCTTACAAATGTCATCGGGGATGCACATCTGACGAAATTCGATCGGCACTGGGAGCCGAGAAACCCCGGCAGATTCCAAGTGCGATCGCCAAGCCCACACCCAACATCATCATTTCACCCCAAAAGGTGAAAGAAGCCTGCGATCGCCTGTTGAACCTTCCGACCGATTCATTCCCCCGCAAGTGGCTACACGATCGCGGCATCACAGACGGCTTAATCCAACGGCACTCGATCGGCATTGGACGCACTAAAGTCAACAATCAGCAGCATTTACCGTCGATCACGATTCCCGTTCCCGCCAATGCTGACGGCACTCAGTTCTACCAAAAGAAACGAGTCGCGCCCTGGCTCACCGCAGAAAATCAGCCCGAAGGGTACAAGCCGTGGTCTCAGTACGGCATCCCCAACAGCGTTTATTTCACCTGGCTCCCTGCGAATGCCCAACAAACTTATCTCTGTGAGGGTGAATGGGACGCGATTCGATTGGGTGAACTGCTCAGAAATGCAGACTCAGAGATTGCCTGTGCATCCTTCACCAGTGGCGCGGGAAACGTCCCTTCATCCGATCAACTCAACTTACTGCCGGGTGAAGTCGTCATCTTTTACGATCGCAACGATGCCCCACTGAAGAACGGCGATCGCCCCGGTGAAATTGGAGCCAAGAAAGTTGCCAAAGCATTGGGAGATCGCGCTCGAATTGCCCAAGTCCCAATGAGTAGCGACTGCGAGATTAAAGGATGGGATGTCTCGAATGCGATCGATTCTGGCTACCAGTTAGACGACTTCAAAAAAGCGGCTGCCGAATCACTTCCCCTTCAACCAGAGCCACCGAAACGACGAGAAAACCCGCTACGAGCGCGAATGGTCAAGAATATTGACCTCATCGCTCGCGCCGCAGATTATATCGACTGGCTTGTTCCGGACTTGCTCACTCCGAATGAACTCTTCATCCTGGGAACACCGCCACGAACCGGAAAATCGCTGTTTTGTTTGACTCTAGCCAAAGCGATCGCCACGGGTGGAACTTTTCTCGATCGACCTGTCACCCAAGGGTCTGTAATTTACGTCAACTGCGAAGACGGTGAAACCAAAGTGAAATATCGTCAGACTGCCCAAGGTTGGGAGCAGTGGGGCTACGATTTGCCCGTCTACTGGTTCGATGAATTCAAACTCTCAGAACTCGACGACATGAGAGAACTGATCGAAGAACTCGGAGACGTGCGACTACTCGTTCTCGACACCCTGAGCCGCGTCAGAAATGACAATGCCAAGGAAAGCAGTTCTGAAATGGGACGGATTCTCGAACCCCTTCAGCAGCTTGCGCGGGATATGGGGGTCTGCGTTCTTCTGACTCACCATTTGTCCGAAGCCACCCTAGAGAAAGACGATGACCCGTTCAAACTATTGCGGGGAAATTCCTCGATTCGCTCCACTTGCCGGGGTGCGATGGTCATGCTCCCAGGTGAACACTCGTATCGCCTCATCAGCGAGAACGGATGGAGCGATCGACTCGATCTGAATGTCCGCATTCATCCAGACTCTCTCGAATGGAAATTATTAGGCAATTGGAACCCGCGAGTCGATGGCGATATGAAACAGCAAATTCTCGATCATCTCAACTTAATCGGAGAGGCAACGATTCAAGAAATTGCCACTGAATTAAATTTCAACGCGGGGTCTGTTTGTACTATTTTGCATCGTCTTCAGCGTGAAGATATGGTCGAAAAAATAGGCGGAACGGGTCGCCAACTGGCACATTACAAGCGTAGTGCTAACTTGTCCCAACAACTCAATGTGCTGTTAGGACAGCCAAATCCAGATGCCACAAGCAATACAGCTTGTCCTAACAAAAATAACTTAGAAGAGAATCCGCCTGAAAAAGTGATCAATTCCCCGAAAAGTGATCACGCTACGAGCGCGAAGCAAATTGCTCCGGATGCGAAGCTTGATCACTTTTCTGAAAATGATCACTTTTTGCCTCACTCTCCTAATCTGTTAGGACAAAGCTGTAAACCAGACCCCGTAAGCGTTGTATGTCCTAACAGCCAAAACCCATTGTTAGGACAAGATAGCCAACTGTCACACAGGTCCGACACTTTATTGACACCGCTAAAAGTGGGGGATTCGGTTCGTTATATCGGAGCGGACAAACCGACTAGCGTCCTTTGTGGAAACCGTCGATTAGAAATTCTTGATTTGCAGACCGACAAAGCGATCGTCAAACATTCCAATTGGATGGTGAGCCAAACTATCCCGCTGGTTGATTTGCGGCGCGTATAGCGGGCTATGCGACGGCGTAGCATCAACTCCTACGAATTACTCCAGATTTGGCTTGCGTTCACTGAGTTTCAGTCTCACCAGTTGGAAAAATCCACGATGAAGCGCGATTACGGGAAAATTTCCAAGCGGATCGCGCTCATGCCCCAGTTGCCCGATGAAATCGCAATTCGGGACTGGACCATGAGACGCTACTCGACCGAAACGTGCCGTCGCATGATGCAAAAATTCTCTGCCTGTTGCGGTTGGGCAGTGCGATCGCGCTACCTAGCGGCGAATCCGTTCGAGGGATTGGATAAAGACTTTCGTAAGAAAGCCAACAATCACGATCGACGCGCCTTCACTGCTGATGAACGCGATCGCGTTCAAGATGCGATCGCATCAAATCTGTATGTGAATAAATACAGCCATTGGAAACACTCGTTTTATCTGCCCTATTTCCAGTTCTTATTTTGGACGGGATGCAGGTTAGAAGAAGCGAATGCCCTCCACTGGCGAAATGTAGCGAAAGATTGCTCCGCTGTAACGTTCCGAGAGGCACTTCCAGCGGACACTCGCATCCTGGGAGATATCAAAACTCACAGAATTCGAGAATTCAAATGCAACGGTCGATTAGTGCGACTGTTGAAAAGTCTCGATCGGTCTGATTCGTTCGTCTTCATTTCACCCGGTGGCGTTGCGATCGACTCTCACAACGTTCTCAACCGCACCTGGAGACCAGTGCTTGAAGAATTAGTCGATGAGTCGCAGATTCGCGAATACTTACCGATGAAACACTGTCGGCATACCTTCATCACGCTGGCTCTCGAAACGGGCATCGAGGTGAAAGACGTTGCCGCGTTAGTGGGAAATTCACCAGATGTCATTTATCGCCACTATGCAGCGAGAAAGCCAAACATTGACTTACCAGAATTTTGATGGGGTAGAAGGTTTTTCTTCTACCCCATATTTATAGTTCTGAATGTCTGAAAGCTATGGCTCAGGCGAGATTTGAACTTGCGACCTTGGGCTTATGAGTCCCCTGCTCTAACCACTGAGCTACTGAGCCTGGTAAGCATTTCAACCTTTCTATATTATCGCTCATAGTCAATCCATAGTCAACTACGCCCAAGCTCTTAAATTCAAATCCCGCCTGATCCATCAAGAAAAGCAAGATACAGCAAGCATTCAACAAATCACCACTGTTTTAGGTTCCGATACATTTAGCTAAATATCAAGCACAAATACCCTATTTTCTAATTTTTCTACCTGATTATTTCTGGCGGTTCTGGTGGAGTCGCACCATCATGAAAAACTGCTGCTTTACCTTCTCTTCTAGCTGCATTGACAGCTTCTCGCGCTTTTTCCCAATTGTCGAAAGTAGAATATTCCCATTCTCCTTTCTTCTTACTGAAAATAGCGATCGTTGTTCCCTGATTTTTCCATTCTGAATTTGTCATTTCTTTCTAATATACAAGATCAAACAGTTAAAGATAAAATTGTTTGATTTGGTACAAATTGATCTCAAACAGTTTGTGTTTTTACCGTTTACTCGAAGACTGACTCAAATTCTACGCTGCTTTTATCCCCTATATTGCAGATTGATCCTTACGAAGCGATAGCACAATCTCACTTATACCCATTTCAGTATCACCCGCTTCTCACCGGATGACCCTATATCCAGTCATCGCAGGCTTTAACTGAGGACGTTAGAAAAAGAGTTCTATAGGGCTTGCATGAATATGGGCAAGGCTGAAAACTCCCCTAACTGAAGACTTATTCTCCTTGCTGCAATTTCCGCTTCATCTCTAAATACTGTCGAAACTTGGGATCAGAAATACAACGATCGATAAATTGCTCCAGTTCGTCTTTCATGCTGCTATCGACAAACTGACAATATTCCCTAAATAACTCTCTCTTGCCTTCAGGCAGATAGAAGCCTAGATATTCTTGTCCCGGTCGTTTTTCAGACACAAATTGATCAACCATTACATCAAGACTCCGATCATAAAATGTTACGAATCGAAACTCCTATTGTACGGTACAAAAGGTACGCAAGGTACTAGAATCAATATCAACTTGTATCGAGTACTGAACATGGAAGAGTTTTTACCGTCAGAAAACAGGAATGATTCGCCTGATGAGGATCAGTGTTTGGCATCAGATCGAGAACAGATCAAACATTTACTTGTCGGTTCACCGAAAGCCGTAAGGAGAACGATTCACCTGTTGCATACGCTGGGATATGCAGAAGCGGGACAATGGAGCAAACCACAGATCGCAGGTTCTCTAGGGCAAACTGGAGAGGTTGTTAGCGTTCTGATCCGGAATATCTCGATCAATTAATCACCCTTCTAAGGAAACATGGTTGTTAGAGACGTTAAGGAAACGGGACTCCGACAACTGCCGGAAAGACGTTAGAAAATTGTAGGATCGCGAATTGTTAGCGAATGTAAAGCTTAGGGAAATCTAGGAATAGCTACATAGGAAGATGATTCATGTTGCAGCCCTACATTTCCAAGCTTGCGATCGCTATTCTCGCAGTTAACTTAGCTCTGTTAAACACAGGCTGCGTGAACAGTTCTGCCCGAAAATCTGCTGAAAAAGAATCAACTTCTCAAGCTAATGTGAACACTGCTGTACCTAAGCAAGCAACCGCTGAACCATCACCTACTTCTTCTAATGCACCGAGGGCTGATTCAAATAAAGCTGAAACCTATCAAGAGGCGTTAGATAAAGCTCACAGTGCGAAAACTATTAGTCAATCTGCTCAATCAAAAGATGATTTGGACTTGTCTGCTGATCGGTGGCAGCAAGCAATCAAGCTGATGAAACAGGTGTCAACTTCTAGCCCGAACTACAAAGATGCAAAACTCAAAATAGCTGAGTATCAGACGAATCTCGCTGCTGTTAAGACACGCGCTGGTATAGTCGCTAATTCTAAAGCTGAAATTCCAACTGTTATTGTCTCCGTTGCTCAGCCTGACAATGCTAAGTCAGACACAGATGCTAGAGCAAGTAAAAGCTGTAACCAATTGAAGAATCTTCTCAGATATACGCAGAATCAAGTTCTTCGGGCTAGGGAAGACTTGGCTTTATCTCAGGTAACAGATATTGAGAGAGGAGCGCGTAATCCTAGTCTGGGGTTTAGACAATCAGCAGAAACGGCTCAAGCAGGAGCAAGAGTTGAAAATTTAGACGGACGGGCGAGAGAGCTTGAAAGCGAATATAACAACAGATGTCGCTAGAAAACAATAGCGTTCTCTTTCGTTACGACTTGGAAAGTTCAGAGAAATTAAAAGCAAAGATTCTCCTTGTGAATAAGTTGGATTGCAGACTTGAGCATTTTGCAAATAGCAGAGCTAAGAATGAACATAAGAGGGATGAATGGTTGACTATCGAGGAAGCTACAAAGCAAAACTAGATGCTATTCGTGGTCAGATTGAGGCTCGGAAAGCTGAACTTAGAGAGCAAGGATTTTATCCAGGAGATCGGGGACGCTATCGAGATGGTGAGGGGGGCGATTTTACAGACCAAGAGCTAGTTGATCTAAATAACAGCGCTCAAGATTTGCAGGAAATATTACAACGCGAGGAAGCTCGTTATAGTCAATTTGAGACAACAACTGCTGGACATGAGCAATTGATAAGCGATTCATCTCCAGAGTTGATTTATCTAGAAGATTCTCAAGCGCTACCTGTAGACTATGGAATTCAGATTGAGCAATTTGGAGAGCTTTTATGGAGCAAACTGCATTATAAAGCACTCATAGTGATGGGACTTTATCTTGGAAATGAGTTTATCAATACATCGAATGAAGGACGAATTGGTGCAGCCGTTGGTGGAGGTATTGGGGTTGCTGGTAGTTTGATGAACGATGGACAGATAGACAGTCTGGAAACGTTAGCGATCGGGGGGCTATTTTGGCTAGGAATGAAAGTTGGTGAATCGCTCACCCCGGTTGAAACGTTTTTAGAAAAAGGATGGAAGAGTTACGACGAACAAGATTAGACCTCCTGCACGAATCCTGATCACAGATTTGAACTCCTGAAAAGAGGACTAGATGCCACTCAGGAGACTGATCAAATGTACGATCGCATTCAACACCTGCCACCAAAATCGTTCAAACGCAAGTGCGGAGTGAAGCGTGAAACCTTCGAGAAAATGGTTGAAATTCTCAAACCCAAGCTGATCCGAAAAGGCAAACGAGGCGGACAAGGCAAGTTTGGAGTCGAAGATCAACTCTTGATTGCGATGGAATATTGGCGCGAGTATCGGACTCAGTTCCACATCGGACAAAGTTGGGGGATTCATGAAACGACCGTGGGGCGCATTGTGCGGAAAGTTGAGAACAGTTTGATTCGGTCGGGCGAATTTCGGCTTCCGGGCAAGAAGGCGCTGCACTCGCCTGATGCAGGGTGGAACCTCCTGTTAGTTGATGTCAGCGAAAGTCCGATTGAACGTCCAAAAAAAAACAGCGACCTTACTACAGTGGTAAGCAAAAATGGCACACACTAAAAGCGCAAGTCGTCGTAGACTATTTCAGCGGTCAAATTGTCTGCACCGCATTTGGCAAAGGGCGCAAGCATGATTTCCGCTTGTTCAAGGACTCGCAGTTGCCGACCCAACTTGAGCAACTCTGGGTGGCAGACCGAGGCTATCAAGGCATCGCCAGACTTCATGCTTACAGTTGTACGCCCTACAAAAAATCGCGCAAGCGTCCGCTCTCCAAGCAAGAACGTCAGTTTAATCGACAATTAGCGCAAGTTCGTATCACGGTGGAGCATACCTTTCGCAAGTTGAAGATTTTTCGCATCTTATCGGAGCGCTACCGTAACCGTCGCAGGCGATTTGGGCTACGGTTCAACTTGATCGCAGGCTTGCTGAACTATGAGCTTGCTCATCCAATTTGATTCGTGCAGGAGGTCTATTACAAATCAGCTATTGCTAATTTCTCAAAAGCAGTCAATAAAGATAAACAATGCACTATAGGCTTCTATGCGCGTGGATGCAGCTTCATGAAGCTACGGGCGCTCGATCATGCAGTTCATGACTTCAATCAAGTCATTGCTCTTGACTCCTCCCATAATGAAGCGTATCAAAAACGTGCGGATATTTTATATTCACAAGCAAACTACAAAGGCGCGATCGCAGATTACACTACTCTGTCTCAGCTAGGTATCCATAGCGGCGAGAATTACTTCAAAAGGGGTATGGCATTCGCCGCAATCAACCGTATTGAAGACGCATTAGCGGATTTTAGTCGTGCGATCGAGGTGTGTTCAATATACAGTCTGAGCTATTTAGCGCGTGGTAACATCTACTTGCTTAAAGGAAAGTTAGAGGAAGCGTTTCAAGACTTCAATCAGGCGATCAAGCTTAACGATAACTATCCTGAAGGCTATCTTGGACGTGCTAGAGTTTGTCATGCTCTGAAGAAATATCGAAATGCAGTTTCTGACTACTCGAAAGCACTGGGTTTATCTCGCGGCAGTTCGGATCGAGATATTCGGAGAAGCGCGTATCATGGTCGTTGTCTTTCATACTTAGCACTCAAACAACCTTGGAATGCACGATGGGATTCGCTTCGAGCGGGTATTTGGGTTAAAGGGCTTCGGTTAACTCAACAGGAAGTAATTTATGCGGCTACTCCTGTTCTAGCGGTTTCTGCATTGTTTGCAGCTATGCCGTTCATGGTTGATAGAATTCTGCTTAAACCTAACCAGCAAGCTGTATCAGCACTTGCATCAAAATCAGGCGTAGAGTTCGATGGTGGAAGTTTTTCTGGGGAAAGCGCGAACGGTAAAGCTAACGGCAAAGGGGTTTGGACGCATTCAAACGGTAGCAAACTTGAAGGCGAATTCAGAGAGAATGTGCTGACTACTGGACGAGGGGTACTGCATGACAGCAACTCTCGGTATGAAGGCAGTTTCGCGAACGGAAAGAAAAACGGACAAGGGATTCTGCAATTCGCGGATGGAACTGTTTACGAAGGAACCTTCAAAGATGGTGAACCTTACGGTGAAGGAGTAACGATCTTTCTTGATCGCACTCAGTACAAAGGTGAGCATCGGGGAAATCAGTTTCACGGTAAGGGGGTACTGATGTTACCAACGGGCGAAAGGTGGAAGGGAGAATTTGCGAACAGTAAGTTGAGCGGTAAAGTAACGAAGACAAGCCCATCCGGTGAAGTCGAAGAGCAAGTGTGTGTGAACGGTGATTGCACAAAGATTCCAGCCGTTTCATCAAAATCCTCAGCTAAAGCAACAAACATTCGCAATCAATCTAACAGTAAGCAATAACAAGCTCTTCTTCGATCTCTAATAAGTCCTTGGGAAGATTAGGGAACCCTCAAGCAGTACCTTTGAGGAGCTTTTATGATTGGGATTGGAAGCAACAAAATGCTTAAAGCTTTAGTTGTGATGTTGATTGCTCTAGTAAGCTTTATCAGCTTTCAACCAGGAGCTTATGCTGCAAGCATGACTCCTGAACAAGCGCTCAGTAAGATTGATTCGGTTCGCTTTGGACATACGTATCCTACTGATAGCTATACGCCTGTGCTGGATACTTTGGGCGATCGCTGTTCAAGCAATTCTAGACATATTGCAGACATGAGTGCTGCTATGACTGAAAGACTATTCAAAGCAGGTCGAGAGTTTGACAACATGGGCTTCTTGCAACAAGCTCTAGATGCAACAGCAAGCGGAACTGCCGGATCATCCTGTGAGGAGACATTCGCGATGCTGGCAGTTTTGATTGAGAGCGGAGTGTAATCCTTTGTTTTATGCGCTTGCTAGAACTCGCTTGACGATACTAGCAAGCCATCCCTAATCCGAATCTTGAAAGCGTTAGAAAAAAGAAGGTTTTGCTGATATTCCCCTAAAATCTCCTTAAAGTAGGCTGCTTCGGTTACAAAATGTCTGATAATTGGTGAGGTTTTTCGATGACTCGCTCGATTATGGGATGAAGCCGTTGAAGCGATTTTAGTTCACCGAAGATTCTAAACTCACGTTCTTCTCCCTAGTCGGATTTGTGAATCGACTCTACAAAGCGATCCTGCCTGATCCGGCTGCAAACGAATTCTTCGCAACTCAATTTCTTCTAGCGCGACTGTCCGACAAGATCCGATCCTTAGATCCAGATGTCGATGTTTCCGATGTCATGGATGAAGTCAGCGGTCTACTCGACGAATCGATCACCGCTGGAGAATTTGTGATCTCATCGTCTAACCAGCGGATCGACCTCACTCAACTCGACTTCGATCAACTCGCAGCAAAATTCAACACAGGCTACAAACGCACCGAAACCGAAAAGCTCAAAGGAACACTCCAGCGTAAGCTTCAACAGATGGTGCAACTAAATCGCACCCGTCTGAACTATCTCGAAACCTTCCAGCGCATGATCGAGAATTACAACTCAGGATCGAGCAATGTAGAAGGCTTCTTCCGAGATCTGATCCAATTCGCCCAAACCTCAGAGGCGTAGGATAAAGGAGCGATCGCGCAAAATCTCAGCGAAGAAGAACTTGCGGTCTTCGATCTACTCACGAAGCCGGATCTCGCGCTCACATCTCAAGAAGAGAAAGACGTAAAACAATTTGCGAAAGCACTTCTACAAACCTCGAAGCGAGAGAAGTTAGTTCTCGACTGGCGGAAGCGTCAACAGACGAAAGCCGCAGTCGAGGTAACGATTAAGGAAATCCTCGATCGACTTCCAGAAAGTTACTCGGCTGAGATGTACCAACAGAAATGCGATGAGGTCTACCAACACATCTACGAATCCTACTCAGGACGAGGAAAAAGTATCTACGAAGCAGGTTAAGCTAACCTGCTTCGATGGAACAGAATCTTCATACGAGGAAACGGGACTCCGAATGAAAAAAGACAGTTAGAAAATCGGTAGCCCTTGATCGAGATTTGAGAAAAAACAGTTCACATCGGTATGCAGCACAAACTAGATAGTTAGTGACAACATTAGATGCTCTCGCCTCTAATTGTTGTCACTAACTTGCACATCTAGATTTTTACTTTCGTTCCCTTCTCACCCATTGAGCTAGACTGTTTAGCTTAGCATCGGGTTCATGCTGTTCGCGAATCAATTGAGCAACTTCACTATCGGAAGCGTTCGGGTTTGCTTTCAAAACCTCCAATCTTTTCGCTTTTTTTGTTTTCCGATCTTCAATCTTCTCGCCAGTAAAAGTAATGACGGATTGATCCAAGGTAAAGATATAGTCGTCATTATCCTTTTGCTCAATGTTGTTCTTGATCTGATAAATCCGCTTCTTTCGCTCATCAGAATTGTCGGGCGTATCGATCGCCCAAATGATCTCTGGAAATTGAGGGATACCACTAAACCCTCGAATAGATTTCATTGTCAATCTACCGTCCTTCAACTCAGATTTATTTGCTAACTGCGTGAAAGTAACTGCTACACAGTATTTCGCAGCAATCTCGATAAACCACTTTAGACAAGGTACAACAGCATAGCTGTTTTCATCGACTTCACTGAATCCAGCGAAGCTGTCAAAGATGACAAAATCGGGTTGATTCTCCTCGATCACGCTCTCGATCAATTTTCGATCAGTTGAATTGAATCCCAAGATTCTTGATGCTAGGGCAGGAACGATAAAATTTTCTAACGTTCCTCCTAGTGCTTGGATTCTTCCTGCATAAGCTGTAATCCGTCCTTCAGTGTCAACGATTAAAACTTTGCGATCGCTTTTCAAATCGTAGTTGTCCGTGGGTAAGAATTCCTTACCTGCGGTGATCGTCAGAGCCGCTGCTGGAAGTACCCAGCTTTTGCCCTTACCTGATTCTCCAATTAATGCAGAAACTTTACCTCTCGGAAACATACCAGCAACGTAATCAACTGAAACATCATTCAGTACTAGGTCTGATAAACGATGTCCCACTTTAAGCTTTTGAGGAGATCCAACAGCAGATGATTCTAGTGACAACAAAGAGGGAGTAGGTTGAGCAACGTTGTCACTGTCGCTCTTCGTAAGAGCGTTGGAGAAATTTGTTTCGGTCTGTAGAGCGGTGTTGTAATTTTCCATCTTGAAAATCCTGGATTGTTTGCATAAAGAATTAAGCACTTCTGTTTACAAGTCAGTAGGGCATGAGAAAATGCGAGGCGTTATAAAACGCTTCTCAGTTCCCTACAAGACGTGTAAATTAAGCGCTGAGTTTACAAGCAGAAGAGTGGACAGACAGAATTTTGCCTGTCATGGACAACGCAGTGATCAAAGTGTTGAACTATCAAGATCACAAAGATGCCTTTAATCGTTTTCTAACGATCTTTGAGAAAGAGGATTGCAGTTACGAAAATTGTCGATGCAACTAATCAAAGCTGTAGAAAACACTTCTTGTAGCTCCATCGGATCATACGCGCCCCTCAACTACCGATTGATTGAGTCAAGTTGCGAGACCCGATGAAGCTTGCGATTTAGTTCATCAACTATACCAGTCCGCGATCGCTGCTTTAAGTTCCTCTTCGAGCGATGCGTAAGTATTCTTAGCTGCGTAGCAACGAGCAATTTCATGGATAGACTCATCGTCCATCCATGTTCCTAGCACCTCGAAAGCGAACTCCTGAACCTCATTGACATCAAAGGGTTCTAAGTTGAAATAGATACTTTGGGTATCTTCGTGTAGAGAGAATCTGTCTTGAAAGTGAAAATCGAGCCAATTCGTAGTGTTTTCGGTCTTCATCACGTACCTCAAGTTAATGGGAAACTAGACCATGCTGTAAAACATGATCCGTGTGCTGTTAATGCGTTAAATAATTCAGCCGAATCTAGATAATGAATCGAACTAGACTCAACCGAATTAGATCGCTAGAAACTCTCATCCATGCTTAACTCAGTCATAGCGACGCACAGACGTTAATTTTCAGAGCGATACGTTTGAGAGAAGTCGGATGAACAGAACCACCAGCTATTAAACTAACAGCCCTTTCACCTTGAAAGAAATGAGTCTTTCACACGCCTATTAACTCCTGGAATCGGCTTTGATGGACTGCCAAACCAGAAAAGGTAACTTGCATTGAAAAGCTCAAGCTTTTTTCGTTCAATCCGTGAAACAAACAGTAGCTATGTACCTCTTGGATGTTGACATACGTTTCCCTTGTAGAGAAATGACAGCGTTAATTCTGAAGAAGTTTAGGGAAAATAGCGGTAGATCAAACGCCGCAGGATTGCCCTTATCGACTGATCTACTTTTCCTTACCCTTTACAAAATAGTGCTGTCCTAGAAACGTGTCGTATTAGCAGAAGCCGTACCGACAAAATTATTTGTTGCTGACGTTTCTAAATAAGTTTGTCGGATAACAACAAGAAAAAGCTTTCTGCTATATCCCCGACAACTCTGAAGAAAGCGCGATAACACGCTATATTTCCTATTGTCGCAGTTCTACCCTTGAAGAAAATCAGGGATTTTACGGTTTTTTATTTCGCTCACTAGCAATATACGAATCTTTCTCATGCAGTTTATGGGCTAGTAGCTGTCCGAAGTGAAATCCTGTTGATCGTGTCGTGCAGTTACAGAAATCGACACGACCAACACCCTGGACGTGCCGAAACAGATTCAAACTGATGTAGCCATTTAGAACTCTGGAACTTCAACGTTCTTGATGATCCCTGCATAGTGTTTCATGATCACCTCTGGGCTGTTTCCTACCCATTTTGCAACTTGAACAACGCTAACACCCGCTTCTAGACACAGCGTAATGAATGTGTGACGACAATTGTACTGGGGAAGATATTGCTTCACTTTCCCGTCTTCGACAAGACGTTCAACGATCGGCTTCCATGTCCGATTCAGAAAATTATGAGCGTCGATCTCCTTATTGCCCCTAGCTGGAAACACTAAAGCTTCTGCATCAATACCCATAGGTTTGACATTTTCTAGCAACTCTCTTAGTTGAGCGTTGATCGGGAAAGACCTGGACTCGTGTGTTTTTGTGTCCTTCCTAATTCGCAAATCGGTTGCTACAGCCTCACAGAAGATAATCTCGTTACCTTGAATATGTTTCCACTTCAGCGCGATCGCTTCTTCTGGACGACAACCCGTTAGAAAAAGGAATCTTACATAGGGTACGTAATAGGAGTGCTTCAATGGCGCAAATCGAGAACAGTAAGTGTTATTCTCGAAAGCCTGGATGATCGCTTCGCTCTCTTTTCTAGCGAAGGGTGTTCTTGAGGAATTGCTTGATTTCTTAGTTCTGATTTCTCTGACCATTCCGAGGAACGGATTAGAGTCGATTAATTTGGAGCGCACAGCCCAATTACAGCAAGCGTTAAGCTCTTTTAGCGTTCGCTTAGCAATTTCAGCGGAATAGGTCTTAAGCAAATAATCCCGAATAATGACGGCAGAATCTAAATCCCGCTTGGGAAACTTGCGAATTCGTTTCTCGATTTTGCCATAATCTCGGATCAGCGTTGTCTTTTCTACCTGAGTCGATTTGAATTGTGTGTAACGACTCCACAACTCGGAAAGATCGATCACTTTTTCCGAACTAACGGATTTAGAGTGATCTGGTCGATACTTTTCTAGCGTGTAATCAAATTTTTCTAGAACGATATCAGATTCGATCTGCTTCGCTTTCGCTTCAGCGATTTTTCGATTCGCGATCGTGTCTTCAAGTCCCAGCGTTAAATATTTCTGCTTACCGTCAAAGAGTTGACGCGGTAAGCGTAGCCGTAACCGATTCTGGAAGGTTTCAACTCCTACAGATCCTTTTGACGATCGTTTTTGCTTGTCCATGATGCCGACTATGAAAGAACTTTTTGCGTAGTCATTTCATAGTCAAAATTCAGATTTTCGATACGAATCCCGATAAGTCCGAATCTTGACTATCGGTTGAAACCCTTACCAGGATTGAATTATAGAATGGCTCAGGCGAGATTTGAACTTGCGACCTTGGGCTTATGAGTCCCCTGCTCTAACCACTGAGCTACTGAGCCGTATAAAGTAATAGTACCATAACTGAGAACGCGAACAAAGCGATCGCACAAAAAATCAGCAATTCTAAATTCAAAAACTAGGAAGAATCGGCAGTTTGAGCGGGCGCGACCTCTATTTGATACCCTTAGAGGGTGTTTGAAAAGTAATCGTTCATCGCATTCACCCGCCCGGAAATGAATCTCCGGGCTAATCAGGGAAGCCCACTAAACTGGGCTAAGAACTCCGAATGATTCTCCCAGTCCGCTTCAGCGGGGTTTCTTCCATTAGCCCGGAGATTCATTTCCGGGCGGACTGGCAACGCAGCAAAGCCGCTTTTTATACTTTTCAAACACCCTCTTAGAGCGTAATGGAGAAACCGTATTGATTCAGCTTATTCCAGAATTAATTCCAACGAGTTGAGGTTAAGACCAAGGCTCTCAAACTCAGAATCGCGGCAGCTCCTTTCTCCTTCCAACGCATCCCGGAACAACATAAGCGTTGCTTAATCACTGTCTTGCAGGTAGCTTCCGTCACTCCAGAACCAATCGGATAGTTTCTGCTTCGATAAAGGGCATAGTCCATCTGATGGTGATGATTTTGGAAGTAGGTCACTGCTGCTGCCAAGTTGTCCTGAATCGTCTTCGAGCGTTCTGAGGATTGAGATAACTCCAGCATCTGTTGATAGAGTTGGACGGCGGCTCCTGGATCGTGTTTGAGAGGATGACAATTCTGCTGAAGCCAGTGTCGTTGCTGAGCTAAGTCAGTGGGATAGAGTGCTATAGCCGCCGCACCTAGATCACCAGAGGCATGATAGAAATCCAGCACTTGTTCATGAACATGGGGCTTGAGGAATTGCCAGTTTGAGGCTGCCCCATCCGCAATCCCGACATAGATGGCTTGGGGATAACGAGCTTTCGTGCGCGCAATTTCTCGCTCTAGCCGCTCTAGAAACTTCGTCTTGCTATATTCAGGGGTGGCTCCGAAAATGGTGTGTTCTCGTTCTCCAGATGCGTCATAAAGACTGATGGTTCCGACCATTGCCTCTCTCCATCCCGTTTCACACAACAGCATACCAGTGCCATCTAAGCCGATGGCGACACTGGCAATTTCCACTTCTAATTGAGGGGGAACATAGTTCCAGCTTTCTTCTTTCACTTCAATGATCGTGGCGACCGCTTCACTGACTCGTTGAATGTAGGAAACGGCGACCGGACGTTGATGATTCTCATCAAGATCTCGTTGCACCTCTCGTGCCGAACCATAGGCAAGTTTCGAGGACACTTGTTTCGCAAACATAGGAGTCGAGGTGATGATGATTCTGGACGCTCACTCTCATGGACAATCCGTCTTGCCTCCTCCAGAGCGCTGATAGACATGGCGTTCAATTACCACTTCTCCGTAGGGAGTTTGATACGCTTTCGGTTGCTTGCCTTTGGTTCGCATCACCTCTCCGGCAATCTCGATGGCAGAACCATCGGTGTCCAAATACTCAAGAGCGGCTTTGGTTGCAACACGACCTGCATCGTTGAGGCTTGCCTGAATGGTTTCTTCACTTGTCAGCAGGGAATGACTCAGTTCGATGGTCACTTCTATCGTCACCTGCGTCCCGGATTGACCTAGCAACTGGGCACCCATCCTTCCCTCTCTTAGTCGCATTACTGATGTAATATCATGAATCAATCGCTAAATCAAGTAGAGGTCGCACCCGTTTGAGCAAGTGGGGAGTCAGAGCGCATGAAATCCAAGAGATGTTGCCAGCTTTCAAACCAGAGGTACTTGGTCAGCGCGAGAATATCCTGGAAAAAGTCCTTGCGGGTTCCGCGCTTGAGCCGCATCTGCTGATAGGAGTCATCAACGAGGTGCAAGACGGTGTGAAAGAGGAATGCCAGAAGGTTGAGCGTGAGAAGCGTGGCGGCTAACTGGTGTTGTCCCCACGAGATACGCAACCAGTGCATTAAGAGGACTCAGAACGCTTGTCAGATAGACGGTTGAGTAAATCAATCAACCTGGGCGACACGCCAAAAATCTCAACAGATATCTGTCGTGTATTGGATCGGGCTGCATTTCGTTTCAATCGTTCTGCCCAAGCAAGTCGTCGATGAGCGCGTTGGCTGCGAGTCAAGCAGGAGATCGCGGATTCGATAGTCTGAATGGTTGACTCGCGGTGTTCAATTCGAGTTTGGTGTCGCCTCAAGTGTTGTCGAATTTCTCGCCGCAGTAGAGTGGCTGGAATGTCTGTCCAGATCAAAGCTTGGGTCCCCTGTACGGTCTGTATCGGAGCTTGAGCAATGATCGTAATCTCAGGTTCTAATGCAACCGTCGGAACCGGAGGCAGCTTCGTTCGCATCACCGAAATTCTTCTGCCATTGGTGTTTTTGGAATCTTCGGACAGACAATGTTGCTTCACGGGACAATTGGCACAAATGCGCGGATTCATACTAAACAGCATTTGCATATCGCCCCGACGTGTATAGCGAATTTCACGGCGGTACATGCGATGCCCATCAGGACATTCCACAGATTCATCATCCAGGATTTTGAAGTCTTTGCCTGCATACTTGTGACGACTTTTCGCCCAACCCTCCGAAACCGTCATGGCTCC
>NZ_JBNXVP010000118.1:0-858 GCF_050565645.1 Leptolyngbya sp. AN10 | reverse complement strand
CCGAGCTAATACACTCCGGATTTCTGTTGAGATTTTTGGCGTGTCGTCGAAGTTGATTAAATTCCTCAATCGCCTATCTGTCAAGCGTTCTGAGTCTTCCTAATGCACTGGTTGCGTATCTCGTGGGAACAGAGCTTTGTTCAGCAGATGATCGAGTTGTTTTTGACGATCGCGATCGCTGGTAAAACTGGAAAGATGCACTGTCATGCGTTCGCCGATCGGTAGCTCTTTGAGTGCAGCCTCAAAATTGCGGAGTGTTGGAGGAATCTGGTCAGATCGAAGCGTGTCGTGAACGCCAGAGCAGGTAAAGCCAAAGACAAAACAGTATTTCTTGTCTTTTTGCAGAATTTTCACGCCGACTTTTCTGCCCTTGAGTTCGATTTGAGCGAGTCCAGCCAAAGCATTAAAGTCTTCAAATGCGCTGAGAGTAACAGACTGTTTTTGATTGTTCTCAATCAGGGTGACTCGTTGCTTTCCAACTTTTGTTTTCATCGTCGTGTTCGATGCTTTCTAGGTTTTTTGCGTTTCGTTTGAGGTGAACTGAGCAAGTTCTGTACCTGCATGAATGTGCTGGTGTAGGGTAGATGTCCTCGCGTCCATTTGGGAGTGCGATAGAACTTCGTCAGAAAACGCCAGCTTTCATTGCCTGTGAGAATCCACCATGTTGTTGATCCCCAAATACCAACCAATCCCGTTGCCCACCAATCCAGGCTTAGAAGTAACTGGCAGATGCTGGTTGACTGACAAAACTACAAAAACCTTTAACCTAAGCAGCTTTCGGAGATTTGGCACGACTCATTAAAGGAACAGTCGTACCTGGAGCATAAAATTGGAAAGTTGGAGCAGAGTGGGATCGAG
>NZ_JBNXVP010000117.1:0-883 GCF_050565645.1 Leptolyngbya sp. AN10 | reverse complement strand
TAGGGCTTGCTGAGGAAGTCTAAGAAGCTTTCTAGGACTGAATTTCAGCGGGATAAATTGCTGATAAAATGCAAGATAAAGCACTATAAACCGTGCAAAAACCTTGCATCTGATTTTACTATGTACCGTCGTTCCACCCCCGGACAACTGTCATTTGAGAACTTCTACTTACCCTTTGGGGGCAAACTCTCTGGAGAGAACCGCTGGGTGAAGTTAGCAGCATTGATTCCGTGGGACGAATTTGAAGCGGAGTATGCCGAGCAACTGAGTGAAGACATGGGCGCACCTGCGAAATCGTTTCGGATGGCATTGGGGTCGTTGATCATCAAAGAACGACTGGGCACGAGTGATGCAGAGACTGTGGAACAGATCCGAGAGAATCCGTACTTGCAGTTCTTTCTGGGATTGTCAGAGTACAGTGACAGTGCGCCATTTGAGAGTTCAATGTTCGTGCATTTTCGCAAACGGTTGACCTTAGAGCTAGTGGGACGCATCAATGAAGCGGTCGTGCTTCCATGCCAGGAACAGAGCAAATCTGAGACTCCTGCAAACGTGGATGCCTCCGAGCAAGATGATAATGACGATGATGAGCCACCCAATCAAGGACAACTGCTCCTGGATGCCAGTTGCGCGCCCAGTGATATTCGCTATCCAACTGACTTGAGCTTGTTGAATGAAGCCCGCGAAGCCACAGAAGACATTATTGACCTCCTGTACGAGCAAGTCAGAACGGCGATGCCGAACAAACCTCGCACCTATCGGCAGGAGGCACGTCAAGCCTATTTGAGCGTCACCAAGCAACGCAAAGCTCAGGGCAAGACAATGCGCAAAGCAATTCGCAAGCAATTGAGCTATGTCAAGCGCAACCTCGCTCACATTGATG
>NZ_JBNXVP010000116.1:0-896 GCF_050565645.1 Leptolyngbya sp. AN10 | reverse complement strand
GCGGTTTCTCAAGCAACCCAGAAAAAGTAAATCGAAGACCCCACCGAGAGTAAGAGACCCAAAACACCCACATGTTTCAACGGCAAAACTTTTATCCAACGACTAATTAACACCTAGACAGGCATCGGTGATGTACTCTGCTGCTGCGGCACGATCGAGCCAATGCTTTTCTGCTGAAACCAGCGAACACTACGTGGAGCGAAGCTTGTGCGGTTGCATTCCATCCGGTAGACGCAATTTGAGTAATCCTGCTTTCCATAGCTCGATTCGGGTTTCCAGATCAAGCCAGACTGTTTGGAAGGATGTTGGGTTGAGGCTGAACTACCGAATCCTTTTGACTTCGACATGATAAGTGAGACGGTTGCTGACCTCGACCATTATCCCACGAAATTTTGGGGTGCTTTAGTCAGTCCTGTCGGGTTGAGACGGGCTGCTATTCATCTTTAAGACACCGGGATTAAGAGCTACCCACGCCCTTGCTTCTGCTATCAAAATTGGATCGCCAGATTCCAAAAATCGCTGCATTCGCTCGACGTGCTTCGGGCTTAGGGCACTGCGTTGAATGTCTTGCTGTTCTATCGCCAGTTGAATTGCTTCTTCATATACTTCTCGCTGTGCCTGAGCATGAAGGGAAGATTCAATCGGGTTAGCTTCTGTATCGGGATTAGAACCTCGATGAATTGAGGAATTACCGCCTATCAAGGCAGGATCTTGAATTGTAGAATCGCTGGAAGGATTGCTAGAAGCATTATTACCGCCATCACTAGGTAATAAGCTTGTAGAATTTTGAGGGCTGTTTTCTGGCTTTAACTGCTCCAAGTATCCGAGAGAATCATCCATGAGAAATTGAGGATGCCAAAGATCACGATGACGATAAAGCGATCCACCTCCAATTT
>NZ_JBNXVP010000115.1:0-896 GCF_050565645.1 Leptolyngbya sp. AN10 | reverse complement strand
TGCCCACGGGATACGCAACCAGTGCCAGGGTAAATGCTAGAAACAAGACGCAGAGGGGATTCCAAAGTTCGCTAAATTCGCTAAGAAAAGACATCGAGTCATCCTGCATGGAGGCAGTTCCCGATGTCAGAAAATAATGTTAGCTTTACTGTAGCAGGTTTGTTAGAAGTTACCACTACAGAACAATCCAATCTTGCCATTCCAACTTGGTTGGCAGAAGCACTGTTGGTGGGACAATACTGGAATCAGAGTGGCTTACTCGAACAGTTACAGCAACAGGTTCGAGTCAGTCGCGGACGCATGGGACAGTATGAGGTGTGTGACTTTGTGCTTTTACTGCTCGCTTATGCCGTCAGTGGAGTCGAAACGTTAAAGTTGTTTTTCGAGCAGCTAGAGAGCGTTAAACCTGTGCTAATGTCAGTCTGGAAACGAGCAAGGTGTCCAGTCGCAGCAACCTTGAGTCGTTTTCTAGCCGATGTCGATGAATCTGCTGTTGAACAGTTGCGAAGCTTATTTGAGATGGATTTACTGGCACATCCGATTGAAATGAAAACCGCAATGGGATTGAGTGACCGCACTGGAGCGCGATGGGTAATCTTTGATGTTGATGGTACGGTCAAGGCGACTCGACATCGAGCTTTAGTCAAAGCACCCACGCATCCACAGGTGAAACGGCGGAGTGAAAGTGCCTGCGCTCCGGGGTACGGTGGACGTAAGCGGGGAGACTATGTTCGCACCCGCAGCACGGTCGCTTGTGCCCATACGCATGAATGGTTAGGCACTTTTGCGGCTCCTGGCAATGGCACTCCTAAACCCGATCTTGCTCGTGCTTGTGGATTAGTGAAACGCTATCTTCAGACACAAGGGTTAACGATCGAGCAGGGTATTGTTCGACT
>NZ_JBNXVP010000114.1:0-922 GCF_050565645.1 Leptolyngbya sp. AN10 | reverse complement strand
TATCGGCAGGAGGCACGTCAAGCCTATTTGAGCGTCACCAAGCAACGCAAAGCTCAGGGCAAGACAATGCGCAAAGCAATTCGCAAGCAATTGAGCTATGTCAAGCGCAACCTCGCTCACATTGATGCGTTAGTCGAAGCTGGAGCCACCTTATCGGCATTGGACAAACAGTTGTATCGCAAGCTGCTGGTGATTGCTGAGTTGTACCGACAACAGCAATCGATGTATGACCAACGCCAACATCGCATTGATGACCGGATTGTCAGTCTGTCACAACCCCATATCCGTCCGATAGTTCGAGGCAAGGCAGGCACTCCAGTCGAGTTTGGTGCGAAGTTCTCGGCAAGTTGCGTCGATGGCAATGTCTTTCTCGACCGTCTCAGTTGGGATAACTTCAACGAGTCGGGGGACTTCATCACTCAAGTCGAACAGTTTAAGCAACGCTTTGGACACTATCCCGAATCGGTTCATGCCGACCAAATCTATCGCACTCGTGCCAATCGTGCCTTCTGCCGTGAACGTGGCATTCGATTAAGCGGCAAACCGCTCGGTAGACCCAAGGCGCAAGATGCAGCAGAAATCCGCAAACAAGTCCGAGCCGATGCCGCGGTTCGCAATCAGATAGAAGGTAAGTTTGGGCAAGGCAAGCGCCGCTTTAGCTTAGGTCGAGTCATGGCAAAACTTGCTTCCACGGCTGAATGTACGATTGCTATCACCTTCTTGGTGATGAACTTGGAGCGGTGGCTCCAGCACCTTCTTTTTGTCTTTTTTGAGGTTCTGTTCTGGCTCAAGGGTGGCTTTGAATTACATCGAACACGGCGACAACCGAATCAATGGCAATTGGCGATCGCATAAATAAAAGGATGCAGATTCAGAGAAGTCTGTGATCCAGTTTTTACAGAATGACTTTTTCAGCAAGCCC
>NZ_JBNXVP010000113.1:0-973 GCF_050565645.1 Leptolyngbya sp. AN10 | reverse complement strand
CTACCGTGTATACACATCTCGATTGAAACTCCATCCAGTAAAAAAGGAGTCAAACTGCTGTAGTCCACGCAGTATCGTTGCAATTCCTGGAGGACGCTGACTGCTGTAGCCCGTCCATCCACCTAAACGGGCAATGCACCAAGTTGCCCAGGCAAGCGACAGCGGCGGATGCGGATTTTGCTGTTTGCGAGTGCGTCCTTGTAAGGTCGGTGCAATCTGAACTAAACACTGCTGTTGGTCAGGGGAGAAGACAACAGCAGCAGGCTGGGTAGCATCGTTCCGTCCTTCCACCAGTTGGAGAACCCGTATGGCAGCCGATAATGCTAGAACACAGAGCGATTGAATCGCTTGCCCAGATTCAAGTTGCGTGGCTTCAAGATCCAGTCCTGGTTGCTTGAGAATGGCAAATAATTGTTCAATGCGCCACCGCCATCGATACCATTGCAGGATTTGCAAGGCTTGTTCTAGGGTTTCGACGCTGTGAGTCGTCAGCAAACACCAATGTAACGGTTCCACGCCAGTGGGAGGACTGACTTCTTGAGCATCGACCACAAACAGCGGCACTGAGGCAGGATACCCGTCCCCGCTCAGTCGCTTCGGTCGCCCGATGCTGACTCGACCATAACGGACACTCATGAATGCTTCTCTGGCTTGCCGTTTCAATCGCTTGTCTTCGGGCACAACGACCGCATAGTTTCCCTGTACAGGTTGGTGTGCCACAAAGACCGAAAGCTTCTCATCAGTGCCCACGAGGGTTCGGTCTTGTCCGACGCGCACTAATAACTGCGCTCCCAACTGCGGCACATCAAACCATTCTTCGTAGATGTCTGCTTCTCGGTCGCCGATGTAGGTCACTTGCGTCGCTCCCCCTGCCTCGAAATGCGGCTGGCTACTCACCGCAGATTTGATCCATTTGTACGACTCTTTGGCTTCAATCGGCAGTTGCTTGTAGCGTCGTTCGGTTTTATCCAGC
>NZ_JBNXVP010000011.1:0-215794 GCF_050565645.1 Leptolyngbya sp. AN10 | reverse complement strand
CACGTCGTAGTCCGCCTGCCGCTTGTGCCTCCGAAAGTAAACGTGTTCGTTTAGAGCGGCGCATTCAGTTCTCTAAAATCACTACATTCTCATCTTGAGACTGCAAAAAGTTTTCTACATCACTAAGCATCGAAGGTTCAATTTGATGATTTAATCTGTAGCAACGACCCGGAGAGTTTGTCTGAAGTCCTTCGTCCTGGTGTAACGATTAGCCGCTCTCGACGAACTGCTGAAGAACAGAAGCTCTACTTTCTTGAAACTTCTCCCGTTAATGCCGAGCTTGCTTTCGTTGGACAGATCCACTTTCAAGCCGACTGTAAGCCTTGGATGAAAGCATTATTGCTCTCAGGACTCCATCACATTCATGCCTTGGGTGGAAGTAAATCTGCGGGATTGGGATGGTTGCAGTGGCAAATTGAATCAGAAACGATCGAGCAATCAGCTTGGGACTTTTTGAAAGAAGGAGAATCGCCATGAATCGAGTTGATTTATTCATTACCGCAGAATCCCCTTTAGCATTAGGACGAAGAAGACCTGGTGGCTCAATTAGTGAAGTTGAAACCTATATTCCAGGCAGTGTTTTACGAGGTGCGATCGCATCTCAAATTCTGCAACAGGCGAATCAATCCAGCGATCAGCCGCAAAGTGGTGATTTTCAGACTTTATTTTTAGGGAATACGGCTGCGATCTTTCAGAATGCTTATCCAGCGATCGCACAAGTTGATGAAGATCAATGGAGCATCGCAAATGATGCAATTCGAGTACTACCCGCCACCGCAGTAAGCTCTAAAACGAACCCTGGATTTCGATCTTCGGGACAGGGTGGAGTATTTGATACTTTAATCGATAGCTTTTGCAGAGATCAAGTTCAGCAACCCTATGAATTTACAGACCCATCTGCAACAGGAGAGGGAGCTAATTCACAAGTTGAGCCTTACAGCGCGTTTTATAGCATTACAAATCAGCAGTACTGTAAACATGAAATTAGCTCTCGATTTTTGACTCGTGTTGGAATTAATCGACGACGAGCAACGGCTGAAGAACAAGTTTTATACAGTGTTGCCGTTTTGAATGAGTCTTTTGCAGAGCGTCCTAAAGCAGCAAGATATGAAGATCAGTGCTGGCGGAATGCTGTTTACCGCAGTACTGTTCTAATCGAAGATACCGATTTAGCGATCGCATTTGTTGATTTTATTAACCGAGAACCGCAATCGTTTCGCATCGGAGGATCAACCTCGCGAGGACTGGGTAAAGTCAAGCTTAAAGCGATCTCTGGAACTGCCCCAGACTCTTTGGAAACAAGAGTTAAACAGTTTAACCAAGCCTTAGAAAAGCGAATGAGTCTCTGGACTATCTTTGGTCAACATGACACAGATTTGAGCCGGATGTATTTCACGATCGATTTGCAGTCTGATGCGATTCTGAATGAGAACTGGCAGCGAACAACAGTGATTTCTGCTGAAATGCTAGAACAGTTTGCAGGCATCGCAAATTCTTCTCTACGTCTACATCGTGCGTATAGTAGCTATGACTATCGCTCAGGTTGGAATGCGGCTTGGGGATTGATGAAAGATGTTGAGCTAGTAACAAATCGGGGAGCAGTGTATTTATTTAGTGTTGATTCTGTTGAACATCAGCGGTGGATAGAAGCATTGAAGAAATTAGAAGAAAAAGGAGTAGGCGATCGAACTGTAGAAGGCTTTGGACAGGTGAGAATTTGTGATGAGTTTCATGAGACATTTCGGGAGAAAGCAGCGTGAGTCAGATTGAGCCAAAAATTGAACTGTTGATGCAGAAAGGTATTCGGCAGGCAGAAGATGAGCTAGTACAGTGGATTGAAGATGCACTGCATCAGACAACTTATGGGAAAAGTGGAAGAGACAAACTAGAAGAAGCACAGTTTCGGAACTTAGTTCGAGTGGCAGATACGACTGAAAGTTCGGAAGTCATTAAGAACTTCTTGCGTTACCAAGTTGGGCGAGATAGTAAATGGGGGCGAGGAGAAAACTCGCTTGCAACTCGAATTGTGACCGACATTGATAGCAAGCTGAAATTGAAAGCAGATGCGATCGCAAAAGAATCGAGCTATCCCAACACTCAGGACATTCATATTGAACTCATTCGACGCTATTTGGGCTATGGCTCTCGTTGTTTGAAGTATCTCAATCTAACTACAAAAGCAGGCTAATCCGAATGTTTCAAGTCTTCAAGAATCGTTTAGAACTTCAAGGAACACTGAAAACAGTGACCGCATTGCGAATCAGCCAGGGTCGATCGACTGAGCCGATTGGATCAGATTTACCTGTGGTGAAAGATGCACTAGGGAAGCCCTTTATTCCGGGTGCAAGTTTCAAAGGAGCTTTGCGATCGCGTTTAGAAAGCTTTCTCAGAGGAATCAATCCTACACTCGCTGAAGATCCGAATCAGCTTGTCAGTTCAGATCGAATGACACTGATTCGCGACCTTAAAGAGCAACATAATGGTAACGATGAAGCTCTAACAGAAGCATTATGGACACAAACTGATCTTGCGGCTCGATTGTTTGGTTCTCCTTGGATTGCAAGTAAGTTTCAAGTGCGAGATTTAACCGTCAACACAGAAACTTGGTTTGGACAGTATCAGGAGCGAGATGGCGTTTCAATCGATCGAGATACTGAAACCGCCGCAGATGGCAGACTCTATGATTTTCAGGTTGTTCCAGCAGGGACAGAGTTTGAGTTTCGGGCTGTGGTCGAGAATGCCGAAGAGAATGAGTTAGGGCTGTTGATGATTGGCTTGCATCAATTTGAGACAGAACAGATCCCGCTTGGAGGTGGACGATCGAGAGGATTAGGAGTCGTGAAACTCTCGATCGATCACGCTTGGTGGATTGATCCTGACGAGCAACCAGAACGATTAATCACCTACCTACAGCGTTTGGTAGATCGCAATTTGGATGAGTACAAGCTTAGTTCAGAAACTCTTGATAGTTATGCTCAGGATTGGACTGAGAAGCTAATTCAGCATTTACAAAAAATTCCTGCTCCCGCCGCACGTTGAGAATTACTATGCACAAGCGTTTTGTTAATCACTGTACGATCGAGCTAATTCTTTCGCCTACTACTCCAATCTTGATTAAATCCGGGAAAGAAGGGGCTGATCCTACAAAGCCTGATATGGAATTCGTCGAAACTTATCATGCAGGTGGGAAATCCATCTATTTGCCTGGAAGCTCTCTAAAAGGTGCAATTCGCGCTCATGCAGAACGGATTGTCCGAACTGTTGGAGGCGATCGTAATCCGAATAATCCGAGTAAGCTTTGGGCGAGTAATCCGCTGAATCGTTCTAGCTACGATTATTTAGAACCCTTTCAAGGTGATGCACCTAAGATTTATCAGCATTCCTCATTCACGGATCAGTTGTTTGGAAGTACTGAGATTGCGAGTCGGCTGCGGATAGAAGATGCTTATCCGATCGATCGAGCCGCACTCAGAATTGAGGAACGAAATGGAGTGGCTATCGATCGAGTTTTTGGATCGGTTGCAGTGGGTCCGTTTAATTTTCAAGTGTGTACGGCTGGAGAGTTTCGGACAAAGATTCATCTCAAAAACTTTTCTCTAGAACAGTTGGGACTAATTGGGTTAGTCTTGCGGGATTTGAATGATGGATGGTTTGGACTAGGATTTGCGAAATCGCGAGGACTGGGGATTGTTGAAGCTCGATTAGAAAAAGCGATCGTGCAATATCCAGGCTGTATTTTGAAGGATGACAACATTGTGCAGGTTGGACGAGAACAAAGCTGGAGTGCAGCGACACTGATCGGAGCAGGTGCATTTCTAGAAGATGAGGAGCGAGAGAAATATGGATTTGCAAGTGAGGACATTCAGCCTGTGACGCTTGGGATAGCTGAGAAAATGGCGTTGGGCTTTGGAGTGCAGTTAACTTGGGAAAATGACGCGATCGAGCAAGTCTTTGAAGCTGCGGTGAAAGCTTGGAGCAAGCGATTGGGAGTAGCAGCATGAGTGCATTTGTAGGTTTTAAGCAGAATGTTTCAGAGTCAGATCTCAAGCAGTTACTCAAACAGTACGATACGGCAAAAAGTTGCTATTTTCTACGCTGGGCACATCGCGTCAGCGGCATCGAACTCGATCTTCCAGAAGAGTTTCCCAGTCCAGAAGGACAAATGTTCGATCGCGATCGAGAACTTCGCTGGAAGCAACAAGGAGAGCGCTTTAATGTCTTGATCTTGAGCATTCACGCTGAAGCAGGATTTACTGCGATCGACAAGGTTTGGACAACTAAATCGTATCAGGCGAAACTTTACCCTCCGACTGAAACTCGCTTTCCAGAAGGAATTCAAGGTCAAGGCGTGAATGTTGCACAACGATGTTTCATTGATGATCAGACTTCGACCGTTCATTTTGTTGCTCTCACTGCGGAGGATTAGGCTATGACGACTTCTAGACCGATTCGCAAATCCGTAGAACCGAAGCCTTATGAACTGATTCCTTTTCCGAAGGAGAAGCCAACGCCCAAGCATCCAGTCGGGCATGACCAATACAAAAAGGATTGCTATCATGGCTCGATCAAGCTAATCCTAAAAGTAAAAACGGCAGTTCACGTTTCGACAGGGATTGTAGCACTGGGAACAGATGTAAAGTCGAAAGTGCCTCTGATTAAGACGATGACTCAGGGAAAGCAGCAAAAATTAGCGATCGCAGGAAGTTCGCTGAAAGGGGCTGTTCGATCAATTTATGAGACGATTACGAATAGTACTTTAGCAGTAGTTGCTAATAGAAAATACATTCCTGACGGTCGATTTCCCTGCCGAAATAAACAGGAACTCTGCCCAGCAAGCTTAGTCTTTGGGGCGCTGGATTGGCAGGGGTTGATTCAATTTAGTGATGCAATTTGTCAGAAGGCTGAATCCGCGACAGGGTTTATGCCGTCGTTGTATCGTCCTCGTCCAGATGAGTATCGCGGCTATCTGCAAAACGGTAAAGCCGTAGGGCGGAAGTTTTACTATCACGCCATTAAAGCCGTCGATGGCGGACAACAAGGTATTCCAGTCCAGCAGGCGGGAGCAGAGTATGTATTTACGACTCAGCTACAGTTCAAGAATCTTGCAGATGCAGAACTGGGTGCGTTATTCATTGCTTTGGGACAAGATCAGCAGCATCCGTTTGCATTAAAAGTCGGTGGTGGAAAGCCGATCGGCATGGGAACGATGACGGTTGAGATTTCTGCGATCGCTGCTTTTCAAAATGTCCGCGATCGCTATCGACACTATACGCTTTCTGATTCGGTTGCTCTAACTGGACAACCGATGCGAGAGTTTATTCAAGCTCGAATGGCTGCCGCACACCGACATAAGCTGATCGAGATGGCGCAGTTACAGCAATTGAGTGAGATTTTGAAGTTTCCAACAGATCGCAAAGCACCGCAAGGAATGTACTAATGGATGAGCTAACCACAGAGCAATGGAATGTTGCTTACAAGATTGCAGAAGCGCTGAATCGAGAAGGGGTGAAGGTCAATGAACTTCAAAAAGCGATCGCGTATTTGCGATCGTTCAACCCGAATGAGGGGGCGAAGTTTTTTACTTATCTTCAGGTGTTGGAGCGCGAAGGCTATCGGGTCGGGCACAGCAAGGAAACGCAACGTTACTATCGAACACTGAATCAGGCTTGTCGGCAGCATTTGTCAGGGGATGTGCCGACGATGTTGCAGGTGTTGGGATGGGCAGCGAGATTGTTGCGCTATTACAGTTCGGGGGGATTGGTGGCAGAGGTGGCGATAAGTGCGATCGCGGCTGAAACGGTTGAGATTGGACAGGTGTTAGATGCCACGATCGAGAAGAAAGAAGGGATGGAAGTTACCTATCGAGTCGCTGGAGTGAAGCGATCGAATACAGAGCGCAAGCGGCATCAAGATTTACAGGTTGGGGCAGCGGTGAAGGTTGAAGTGGTTTCGCTGAAAGAGGATGGAACGATCAAGAAAATTCGGCTTTGGGAAGGGTGAGATAGAGCGCGATCGTTTTTTTGTTTCGTCCCCTTGCGGGGAAATTAGAGCGTGAACACGGTGTCAGGGCTTTACACTTACGTTTCGCCTGAAGGGTTTCCGTCCCCTTGCGGGGAAATTAGAGCGTGAACCCTCGATTCCACAAGAGCGCGAACAAGCTTTTGCAGTTTCCGTCCCCTTGCGGGGAAATTAGAGCGTGAACCAGCCACAGCCGCAAGCTTGATGTTCCTGTTTGGAGTGTTTCCGTCCCCTTGCGGGGAAATTAGAGCGTGAACTCGAAGGCAACTTTAATCTTCCTGCTTTTATGCTTCAACGTTTCCGTCCCTTTGCGGGGAAATTAGAGCGTGAACTTGTTCCTTTACGAGAAGTGTTTGAAGTGTTTGGAAATTGAGCAGTTTCCGTCCCCTTGCGGGGAAATTAGAGCGTGAACAAGTTCTAAGAACTTGGTGGAGCTTGCCCTCAAGATGGGTTTCCGTCCCCTTGCGGGGAAATTAGAGCGTGAACCGCACAAGCTATGAAACTGACTCTCTTCTTCCTCTTTATAAGGTTTCCGTCCCCTTGCGGGGAAATTAGAGCGTGAACCTCAAATGGTGACAGCAGGTGCTCGATTCTTTTCAGTGTTTCCGTCCCCTTGCGGGGAAATTAGAGCGTGAACCTGCTATTACTCAGATGATGACCAAAGCTCAAAAACGCGGGTTTCCGTCCCCTTGCGGGGAAATTAGAGCGTGAACATTCTCTTGCGACTCGCAACGCTGAACAATTAGTGAACGGTTTCCGTCCCCTTGCGGGGAAATTAGAGCGTGAACCCCTGCCTTCTCAAACCCTTACAGAGTCAAAGCTCCAGAGGCGGTTTGCGAGGCTCACCCAAAAACGGTCTCGCTTCCATCCATTCGTCGCAACGAAAATCGCTGAAACGCATACATGGAGCGCTATCGAGGCTCCGAACGAATTTATTGAGTTTTCATGGTTCTGGCGTGACCCTAGCATATCGCCTCTCACTCGATCGCGCAATCTCCTCAAGCGATCGCTAAAATCTGGCGTTAACTTCTCACTAACTGATTGCGCTAATTTGTGAGGCATCATCTCAACTCCGCTCTAATTCCTGATGAGCGCGACCCGCGTAACGTTTCACGGTTTCGTAAGGAAGCTCCAAACTCGCTGCAATCTCTTTCAAAGTTTCGCCAAATTCCTGTCCGACGAGAATCGCTGCCCAAAGTTCTGCCGCTTTCTCAGCACGTTCTCCGCCTTGGCGCTTCTTCCGGCTCAAAAAAAACGTCTTGAGTTCAGATTGGCGTTGATTTCGCACCGCTTCATTTGTAGTTAACTCCGATCGCTCCGCCACACGAGGACTTGATTGACGATCGCGCTTTACTCCGACTTGCTCGGCTTGAGCCGTCTGCTTCGACTTTCTGCGAAGTTCGCCCTGCTGATCTCCACTCTCAGAAATTGGATCAGCTTGTTCGCGGTCTCCCGAATCTCGATCGTCTTTGTTTGATGCTGAAGATTGAAGAAGTGCGATCGCTGTACTACTTGGGGATACGATCGCGCTTGCATCCATCCTCGGCAGCGCTACCTCCGTGAACCAGCCCTGTTGGGTCTGCCCCAAGCCGAACGTCACCTTATGCCCCGTCCCAAAATACGGCGCACAAGCAATCAGCGCATGAAACAGTTGCACATAGTGGGGATTCGACTTGGCTTTCGGTGCGAGTCCAAACTGGACTGAACCAACGAAGCCCGTGACTGATCCTTGCTTGCCTGCTTGCGTTTTTTGCGATCGAATCTCATGCCGCAAAATCACCACGCATTCATTGATCCAATCCAGAAACTCAGCTTGATCCACTGCGATCGACGCGAAATGATTCCAGCGCCGCAGATAGCTATGAAATACATTTTCGGGCATCGGTAACGGTAGATGATTGCTGCGTTTGCGGAAACTGGTAGGAGTGACAAAGGTGAGGCAAGATTCTTCTGATTTAGGTTGAGCGATCGCAGTATTCCACACCGTTTCATAAGTTGTTGCAGGTAAGCCAATGTCCCAGGATTGAATTGTTAAGTCCCCACTACGTAACTGCATGACTCCGGGCGAATGAGTTAACCACTGTTGCAAGCCTTGGCATACAGCGTTTGAGAGAGCAGCGATCGACCATTGATAAGTACGATCGTGCCTAAAGGTCAAGGTTCGATCTTGGCTTGTGGTGTCACCGCTCAAACTGGATAGGCTAAAGGCTTTTTCGGCTTGTCCATCGTGTAGATAGGCGGAGAGGTCAGGATCGATGCGGCGAATTTGGTTGAGAAACCAGGAATGAAGTTCAGTAGCGTAGTGAGTGGGAACTTGAAAATCGGCTTGGGGTTGAAGGGTGAGCGTGATGGCGACGAGTTGGGTATCGGCTGACCAAGTGAGAATAGGAGACTTCGATCGACGTGGCATCGCTTGACCTCGCGCCCGCATGAACTGAGGACAATTTTACCGGATGAAGCGCGATCGTGTTTCTGTCCCCCTACAGGGCAATAAAGATATGAACCGTTCAGGACAAGCAAGGGAGCATACTACCTACTCCCACGATCGCATTAAGGGCTGAGTAGGCAACTCTTCTGAAACTTCGATCACAGTAATTCTGGCATTTTCCACCACTGTATTCCCAATGATAGTATTGTGCATCGCCTCAAACTTTGATTCTGCGGTGATGCGATTTTCATAGTGTAACAAGACGTGATATTGCTTCTGAATTGGTTCACCCGTTTCCGAACGCTCTACTGCATCCCAAGCGATCGTCTGTTGTTCTTCCGCGATCTCGCGATACTGGTCGGCTAACTGTTCTAGAGCAATTGCGATCGCGTGTTCGCGTGACTGACCGTAGCACCGAATCTCATCCTGAATGCGATCGTTTAACGGAGATGACAGTTCACAGAGATGTTGTCCGTTCGTTTCCAGTCGTACAGTTAACGAAATTGTTTCAGACATCGAGTTTGAGTTCATTTCTGTCATTGCAGTTTTAAGGTTGAGAGATTGTCAAAATTCAACGATCGTGGGTGGCACTTGAGTGTTTTTGTTCATGCAGCATTCGGTTAATTCCACCACTATCGCAGTACTGGTTCAGAACCATCGTACTCATTAAAAAGTCGGTCTGTGGTCTCGCCTGTACGGAATTCTGCTATTCAGAGTCAGCATCCGTCCGAAAGTACCAAGAACGTGATGAAACGAATACTGAATTAGATATCCCATCGTTTTCTGTCTGATCGCTGGTGTATTTCACTGTTTCCATGATTGAGCCTGTCACTCGTCATCCTGCATTGACTTTTGGACTCCATACTGTTGCGCCACTTGAGGAAAGCGCTGCACCACTTCTGCGGCTGTCCACGATTTGCCCATCGGTGAGCGAGGATAGCTCAACATCACGTCAGGAATTGTCTCACCCGTGACGATCGCATACGCTTCCACGCCCGCATAAAACAATTCTCAACCGCATGGATTGAAATGAAACAAGTGATCCCGATCGCAGAGATTCCTGACCGACTCGACCAAAACGGTAGGCTGACGAGTTCGCGTTCGAGTGCGAAGCGCATGGGAGCAGGCTTCAGCTCGAATCGGATTGTACTCGTATGACTCGAACTACCAATCTTCATAGTCGGTTAGGTCGAGTTGCACTCTGGTGGTCAAGTTCCTGACTTTGGTGATGCGACCGAGCGTGGTATCGCAGAATTGGTACACCAGTTGCGACTGCAACCAGTCCTCAAAGGCATCACCCGTCGATTGCGTCCACCACTGGTAGAGTCGTTGATAGTCTGGCTCGTGCAGCACGGCAAAGACCACCGCATCGGTCGGAGTTATCAGAAGAATGGGTCTAAAACCCTGTGCTTCTAGCACGGCTTCGTAGTATAGTTGCATCAGTGGAAAGGTAATCAACCACTTAAAAAACCTGGTCGTCGAAAGACACGCTGAACCTTGACAACTGAATCTATGCGGTTCTACTTGTTGTTCCAGATCGCTTGCAAATTGCAAGCTCCCGAAAGTAGGTAAAAGATTCACGGGGACTGGACGAACAGCATTTTGGGGCAGTTGCGCTTCAAATTGAAACAGAACTTGCTGAAAAGCAAATAGGGTAGGGCATACCCGAATTAACGCTTGGGGAGAATCCCACCTCTGGGTTAGACGCTGCAAGGTATCTAATTCAAGTGGTTTCGTTGAGCCAAGAATCCTCGTACCTTTAGGTCGAGGAGTGTCAAAGTCGCAGTCCATTCCCGCTCGGTTGCTGTAATGGCATCATGCAGCGTCAGGTGATAGCCTGAACAAGTCGGGCGAATCGTATAAGTGAGCGCACCACCAATTGCGCCAGTTTGGGGGACAAGCTCCGCAGCACTTGATGCCACGTCAACGGTTTGGTTCGCTTGCCGCTGTGGTTGGCATTGCTGCCACTGTTTCTGGATCATGCGTTTTCAGTCGCGCCCCTCAGTGAGATGAGCCGCACTGAGCTTGAAGATCAGTTGTTGGTTTCTCAGTTCGAGCATGATGACTTCAGGAGTGAGGTGGGCGATCCCAGTTCGATGTTTCCGTGGAAATCCCGGTTATGAACAGACTGAGGCGATGAGTTTAAAGATAGGTTGAAAGGACTGCCTGACCCTGGGAACTACGAGTTTGGCACGGTCTACTCGACTGTTCTAGTTCACAAGGTTTCTAGCAAATAAATGGTTAAAAAGTTGCAAGTCGTTTCTGATGCAGATTGAAAAAATGCCGCAAAGCCTAAGATTCTCTTGGCTCTTCACTTCTAGCAAATAAATGGTTAAAAAGTTGCAAATAAATGGTTAATTGCCATATACTCTGCATCAATAGAATAAGAATTCAGGAAGCGGGCTAAAGAACCATAGCTCAAAAATGATTCTAACTGGATAATAACTTGGCTTCATTCGATGATGCTGGGACAATTTCTGCTTGAGATCAGATGAAGCTGGTTGTGTGCTGGTTTGTTTGAGGGGTTTCAAGTCAGTTAAGCGATTTTGCCGATTTCTTACAAATCTCTCTTTTTGGAAGAGTGAAAATCAATTCAGTTCAGCCCGTTTCGCATTTTTTCTAGATGCTTTTACATCTTGCTTTAGCTGATTAGCTTCGTCTTGACATTCTTCTGCTAACGTTTCGAGACTGGCGGCTGTTGAAAGAACTTCTTGGGTCAACTGCTTGACCTTGGCTGATTTGAGATCATATTCTTGCGCCACTTCTGCAACTTCCGAGAATAAGTCTTTGTACTCTTCGGGCGGGTTCTCCAGCCACGCTTCAAATTCAGGCTGTTGTCCCTGGATAACGGTCAGAGCCTTCTCCCAGGAATCTTTTCGGCGCATATCAAGCGTTTTGATATCCGCATACTTTGCCTTGAGTTGCTGAGTCGCATTGACTTCAGCTAGCTCATAGACTTTCGCTTTTAGCGCTTGAAGTTTCATCATGTCGTCAGATGCCTCGTCAGTAGGATGTTCTACTCACTGATATCGCTTCAAATCTTGACGAAATTGATCATTTTCTGCCCGAAGTTGTTGATTCTCCTGAGTCAGCGTCGCAATTTGAGCCTTCAGCTGCTTCACTAATTCTCTTGCCTCATCTCGCTGCCGAATATATTGTTTCATGTGAGAGACTTGACCGCCTAAACTCTGATTCTTTTTGGCTAGTTCTTTCTTACGTTTCTCAATTGCATCATATTGCTTTTTAAGTTGTGCGAGTTCTGCCCGTAATTCTGCTTCCGCTTTACTGTTTTCTGCATCTGCTCGTACTGCTTCGTTTTCAACTTTAAGCGCTGCAATTTGCGTCGTTAAGCGCTCAATTTCTTTGTCTTTGCCGAATAGTTTCTCCTGAAGTGCTTGAATCAGGCGCAGTAGTCTGGATTTTTGCTGATCTCGTTCTTGGCAAGCTTCTTCGAGTTCATTGGCGCGATCACGGAGCCGACAAGCTCGATGCTGTAAAACTTTAGCCGTACATTCATACTTGATGATTGCAATAATTCGACCTCGCTCTAGCTCATCGAGTCGCTGAACTGCGGGGCTTCGCCAAAGATCGTCGTAGTTTGTACATTCGTGGCGTAATACTTGAGTTTGGACTTGACCTGGAGCCGCAATCAGATCGTGATTTCTGAGTCGGACCTGATCGTGCCAGTAATCGAAGAGGGCTTTGCTGTCGTCCATCGTGAGATCGCTTACGAGGTGATTATTGCTGCTTAAGGATAGAGTACCTGGGATCTGACGAAGCGGATCGTTGGCGCTGAACGGTTTTGCGAAATCTTTACTCTGATGTGTCATCGGCTGCTTTTTACGTGTGTAGATTGTTTGTTGTTACGGAGCCATTTCTTACTTTTGTGGACTAAGTTTCGGCATGATTTGTTCAAGAATTCGTTTCTGACCATTCGGTGTGAGCGCAACTTCATTCTCAGCGACAGCCCGAATTTCTTTGCTCTTGATTAGCCTCGACAGCGCCACATTGACGTTTTGAGGTTTGTGAGCGGCAGCTTGTTCTCGAAGCTCAGCCCGACTCAACCGATTATTTGTGGCGTGGTACAGAAGTAGAAGAATTTCGTCTGTAGCGGAAATGTCTCTTGCTAAAACCAAAGGTTTGCCATCCAACTCATGAATAACGGAGTGTTCTAGTTGAACGATTTGAGCAATCGTTTCTGCCACAATCTTGCGATCTCGATTCCAAGCTAGACGGAGAAATTCCGCAAAGATCCACTTGCTGGCATGAAGCACCAGCATTGAATCCATGTAGTTAGCAGTGTACTCCGTGGAGATGTGAACGGCTCCTCGATCGGAGCGAAATCTGTACACAAGTTCAATGACTTTGGCGATGTGGTAGCGATCCTTGTCTCTGATTTGATGAGCAATACTTTTATTCAGCAAATCATCACGAATTTTTCCTGGCAGTTTGCGGTGATCAATCTGCTCCGTATCTATCTGAAGTAGGCATCGCGAAATTGCTTCACAAAATCGTTCGCCATCTAGCTCAGTGGGTTGCCAGTCGCCTGCGAGAAATCGTTGCTGCATTTCAACATAGGATACAACCGCTGCTTGAGCGAAATGAGGATCGACCGTGTTGGAAAGGTCTTGAATCAGTTGATCAGAGGTTCTTCTCATGATTTATACCTCAGCAGAATTGTCAGAGGACTCATCCGTAACCGCAGTCTTCTGCCCGATGTTTAGTCGTTTTTCAACTTCATCGCAACCCGAAGCCAGCAGTTGAAAGCCGCTTTGCACTTTGATCAATTGCCCTTTTCCTGACATCGCTTGTAAGCTTCGTTCTAAATGGCGCTCATCGACCTTGCTACCAAGCCCCAAATAGAGAAATTGCTTGAGTTTATAACTTGAGACTGCCACATCTGGATCGTTCGTAACTTTGCCGATCGCCCAGAGCGCCAGACACCCTTTTTCGGTGACACTCTACTCTTGAAGGGCAATGTGACCATTCATGTTGGAAGCCATTTGCTTCCAACTTGCGACCCAAGCCTGCACATCTTTGGAGAAGCCACTGGATTTGCGCTTGCTGCTCTTGGCAGAATTTTCCGAATCATCATCGCCTTTGGTAATGGATTTTGAGCTTCGGGTTGTTGCACCTGACGTTAGACTCCACTTGTCTTCCACAGCACGATCGAGAACTTCCGCTAGAACTTTGTGAGCTTGCTCTTGCCCTGATAAACGCAAGCCGACCATTTCCCGCTCACTGATGAGATCTGCACTCTTACCAAGCCAGGTTGCAGTGTTGTTGTCATACAGTCCAACTCGCTTGAGAATGTCATTCAGATCAGTGCGTGGGATTTCTTCTCGTCCTTCAACTTCTCGAAAATACAGAAGCCCTAGAAAAGTTAAGCGGCGTGCAGCATCCAATTTGTTTGCAGCTTTCAGTCGCGTCTCCATCAGTTGTAATTGCTCGCCGTTGTGCCGAAAAATTTGCCTTAATTTGTCAGCATCATCGCTCTGAGCGATAGGAAGTTGAGCAACAGTCTCGATCGAGGGAGCAAGTTCTGCACCATTCAGATTGTCACTGAGTAAGGAAAGCTGTTGATGTCCCAGATCTCGAAAAGCAGAACGGGCAGTCTGAGGTTTTGTAGGAGCAGCATAGCCGCCGACAATTGCAGCGATCGCAGTTCCACCCCAACTAATGCCCACTTCGTTTGTCAGAGCCGCTTCGATTTCGCGTGAGCCGCTCTTACTCGTCTCAATGAATTTCAGAGTATTAATTGCTTCGATCGGATGACTCATACCATTTGTATCTGGATTGTTTCGCTTGATCGTTCCTTCACCGATTGGGGTTCCACACATCACGCAACGTTGGGCATCAGGAAGCAGGGGTTCATGACAGTGTTTGCAATGAATTTGCTGTGGGCAATGTGGGCAATAGAAGAAAACGCTACCGATGGGTAGAGGATTCTCACAAGAGGGACAGGTTTGCATATCGCTTCGTCTCCAAAATCTTTATCTGGAGAGCATCTTATAAAGATGAGCCGATGAAGCGCTAATATTTGGCAGTATTGGAGGCTCAATATTAAAGCTGCCAAAAGCTATGTTTTTCAATCGTTTTTCGTTATCTGGAAATTCCAGGCTAATACTTTATTATTGTTGGTATTTTCCCGGCGAATCGAAACTTATGACGCATCCTTATTCGGCGCTTCCGGCGTTTGAGCGGCTTTTGCTGTTGATCACGACATTCATTCGGTATCCGGGAGTTGGGCGGATTGAGTCGATATATGCTGACGGTGATGAATCTCACGATACTTTGCAGGAGATCCTAAACTGCCTTCAGAAAGTTGCAAAAGAAGTAAATGTAGATTTGCCATCCTATTCACGCCATACGATTCAAAGTGATTTGAAGACGCTTCGGCACTATGGGTTGCTCGATCGACGAACTTATCGATGGGGATATTATCTCGGCACTGGAGCGATGAATCGTGAGGAGTTGCAAGTCGCACTCAACGCTTTGCATTCGCAGGCGAAGTATCAGGAAGATCCGCAAATTAGCCGGGTTTATAACAAGCTGACGCGCCGATTACGGGGGTTAAACCTGAAAGATGAGATGTTTTACCCGATTAGAACCCAGCTTAATCGCGTTATTGTTTGTACTCATCCCGAAGAAATGATGGCGAAGAGCCAATATCGAGGAACGCTGTTTGAGCAATTGGATGGGGTTGAGACGGCGATTATTAAGGGTCAGGCGATCGAGCTTTTTCACTGTCGTAACCCGTATGAACCGGATAAAACCTGGTATCAACAGATCTATCCGTTGCAGTTGATTTATTCTGATATTGCTTGGTATCTATTGCAGGAAGATTGCAAAGATGGGCATCTCGTGGTGTCGCGACTCGATCGCTTTAGTGACCATTTCAAAATCCTGGGCGAAGGACGAGGAACAAATGCTCAGTGGCAAAGTTTACAGACTGCTCATCGCCTTTTGGAAGCAGGATGGGGGCTGAGGTTGGGATCAAGAAACCAGCAGCAGCGAGAGATTCAGGGAGAATTGGAGCTTGTGGAAGTGAAGGTTCGATTTTTCTCTGAAGTTATTGGTTTTATTCAGGAGGGAGAGAAGCGACACCCGAATCAGGAAATCAAGCCAGGACCAAAGGGAAAAAACGGTAGACCTGCTTATGTGGATTACAGCGTGAAATTGCCCGATCGATCCATTGATGAGTTTTCTCGATGGGTGTATCGATTTATGGGGCAAGCTCACATCGCGACAGAGACAGCGCCAGCGACAGCGCCAGAGACAGCGCCAGCGCCAGCGATAGCCACAGCCACAGCCACAGCCACAGCGATTGTCATGAAAGCGCTTGTTGTTAGTCCTTGTTTTGCGATCGCAAGATAAACAGTAGCAACCAACACTATCGAAAGGATGCCTGGAATAGGTGTTGAGGTTTGTATTACGTTTGGAGTAAACAAATAAGTAACAAAGGCTCCATTTAGCATCGCCGCCACAAAGTTAAGTGTTGCTGACAACACGAAGGAAATTACGACTTGAGCCAGCATCCAATGTCTTTGTAGCCCTGCCTTTGCTTCTGTAAAATTCGCCCCGCTCAAATTCGCCCCGCTAAAATTTGCACCTCGAATATCAGCATTCGAGAAATTGGCTCCGCGCAAATCTTGCCCTGTAAAGTTACGACTGCGCAGGTTTTTGCCGGAGAAGCTTTGCATAAACTTAGTGGGGGCTACCGAGGAACTTTGCTACCAGATTTTGGCGGATTCAAAGAAATTTCTCAGCATTCCGGATGAGCGGCAGTTCTCTTGGGCAGTGCAACTCTGGAAGAAATACGATCGATACGCCAATCAAAAATTTTCACGAAATGCGATCGCTCAGCGTTCCTCAGATACGATCTTGTAATGACTAGAATCATTTAGCAATGCAGATTACGGGTTTCAAACTAGCGCGATCGCAGTTCTGCATCGGTCAAAATTATTGCAATAATGAATGTGACCGAGTTAGATCAAGCAGATGAACTATTTGGAAATGGACGTGACTCGCGATGGAAAAATAGAGATTCCATCTGAATTGGCGACTGCGCTAGGTTGGCAAGCAGGCGAAAAACTGACTTTACAAGTACAAGATGGAGAACTCCGAATCTTTTCTCAAGCTCAGGCGGTTCGACGCGCACAGGTTTGGATCGCGAGTTTTGTGACGAAAGAACGATCGCTCTCGGATGAATTAATTGCAGAGCGGCAACGGGAAGGATCGAATGAGTAAATGGGTGCTAGATGCGTCGGCACTCCTCGCATTGCTCAATTGTGAATCTGGAAGTGAAAGAGTAGCAGTTGTCTTACCGGATGCAGTCATCAGCAGCATTAACTTTAGTGAGGTTGTTGCAAAGTTGGCAGATGAGGGACGAAATCAAACAGAAATTCGCTTTTATCTGGATGCGCTGGGATTGACGATCGTAGAATTTGATACAGATCTTGCATATCGAGCAGGTTTTTTACGACCTTTGACTCGATCGATTGGATTATCATTCGGCGATCGTGCTTGTTTGGCACTAGCCGCATCTTTAGGAGTTCCAGCTTTGACTTGCGATCGTGCCTAGACAACATCGAATCTTGGAATTGCGATAGAACTGATTCGCTAGAATGGTAGTCTGTGATCTTTCGGATTCAATCGATGAAAACTCCAGAACTGCTTGCCCCTGCTGGAAATTGGGAATGCGCTAAAGCTGCGATCGAGAACGGCGCAGATGCGATTTATTTTGGGTTAGATCGGTTTAATGCTCGAATGAGAGCAGAGAATTTTACAGAATCAGATCTGCCGGAGTTAATGGAATTTCTACACTGGCGCGGCGTGAAAGGTTACGTCACGGTGAATACATTAATCTTTCAGAATGAATTAGCAGAAGCAGAACAATATTTACGATCGATTATCGCTTCCGGTGTTGATGCAATGATTGTTCAAGATATCGGAATTTGTCGCTTGATCCGGCATTTGTCGCCCGATTTTCCGATTCATGGTTCGACTCAGATGACAGTAACAAGTGCAGCAGGAGTTGAATTTGCGAAATCACTCGGCTGTCAGTTAGTTGTATTAGCGCGTGAATGTTCGATTAAAGAAATTAACAAGATTCAGCAGCAATTAAATGACCGCAATGTGACTTTGCCGCTCGAAGTGTTTGTGCATGGTGCGTTGTGTGTTGCGTATTCCGGGCAGTGTTTGACGAGTGAAGCTTTGGGAGGTCGATCGGCAAATCGTGGAGAATGCGCCCAAGCGTGTCGAATGCCTTACGAATTGATTGCTGATGGAGAGACGGTAAATTTGGGCGATCGACGTTATTTGCTTAGTCCTCAAGATTTGGCAGGCTTAGACGTTTTGCCTGAATTAGTACGATCGGGCGTGACTTGTCTCAAAATTGAAGGACGGTTAAAAGCTCCCGAATACGTCGCGAATGTCACTAGAGTTTACAGAGATGCACTCGATCGAGCGATTACTGATGTGAATGCTGAACGATATAACTTAGAAATGGCATTCTCACGCGGACTACACACCGGATGGTTTGAGGGAATTAACAATCAAGAATTAGTTCATGCTCGATTTGGAAAGAAGCGCGGCGTTTATTTAGGTGAAGTGATCGAGATTCGTCGGGAACAAGTTACGATCGCATCTAAAGCACCTGTAAAACCCGGTGATGGCGTTGTTTTCGATGCGGGACATCCAGAAGCAAGAGAAGAAGGCGGACGGATTTATGCGGTCGATCGGCAAAATGGCAAAACGATTCTGACCTTCGGACGCGATCAATTAAACCTACGGCGAATTAGTATCGGAGATTTGCTTTGGAAAACAAGCGATCCGGATCTCGATCGACAAATTCGCCAAACTTATGCAGGTGATCAACCCAGATTTCAACGCCCAATCGATATCGAAATTCATGGCGAAATTGGAGAGAAATTAATTGCGATCGCCAGAGATACGATCGGACATATTACCCGCGTTGAATCCGAAATGCCGCTCGTTGAAGCTCATTCCAAACCATTAACAACTGAGCGACTACAAGAACAATTTGGAAGATTGGGAAATACACCGTTTAAGCTTGGAAACTTAGAGAATCATCTCAGAGATGCGGCGATGATTCCGATGAGTGAGATGAATCGAATGCGGCGGGAAATTGTCGATCGATTAGAACAATTACGAGTTCAACCAAAACAATGGACGATTAACGAAACAAAAACGTTTACAGATTTATTACCAGAACGAACATCAAGAACCCAATCATCAGAGTTAACGATTCTTGTTCGCAGTCTTCAACAATTAGAAACAGTATTGAAAACTGGAATTCAAACCGTTTATTGTGAATTTGAAGATCCACGTGCTTATCGTCAAGCAGTAGAACTCACACGGCAATCCTCAGATGCAGAAATTTGGGTTGCACCACCGAGAATTACTAAACCAAATGAGCAATGGATTTTAGAACAAGTTCGTCGATCGAATGCCGATGGCTACTTAATCCGCAACTATGATCACCTGAAATTCTTTGAACACGATCGCAAGATCGGAGACTTTTCACTCAATATCGCAAACGCTATTACCGCAGACTATTTCAAACAGCTCGGCTTAGAACGTCTCACCGCTTCGTATGATCTCAACATTGAACAGTTAGTTCAACTCATCAAAAACTGTCCCTCTAATTGGTTTGAAATCACCATTCACCAACATATTCCAATGTTCCACATGGAGCACTGTGTATTCTGCGCGTTTCTCTCAGAAGGAACAGACTTTACCAACTGCGGAAGACCTTGCGAACAACATGAAGTGAAATTGCGCGATCGGACCGGAATCGAGCATATTCTTCACGCTGATGCAGGCTGCCGAAACACTGTATTCAATGGGACTGCACAAACCGGAGCAGAATTCGTCCATCACTTACTACAATGCGGTGTACAACGCTTTCGACTCGAATTTCTGAACGAATCCAGCAATCAGATTGTGCAGACGATCGATCGATATCGTCAACTCTTAAACGGCGAAATTACAGGCGTGCAACTCTGGAGAGATCTGAAACTTCAGAATCAACTCGGAGTTACACGCGGAACAATGAGTTAGCCGATTCCAATTTGTTCGATCGATAAGTTTTTTCTCAGGGGTTACTCCCAGTGCTTCTGTCCTGTGATAGACGGAGATGCGATCGCAAATTTCGTAAGATTGCCACGAACGCAAATTCATTATTATGTCGGAGGACTTTATATGAAACGCCTAGTTGCACTATTGGCAGTGGTATTTGTGAGTTTGACTGCTTGGACAGGCTTCGTTGCACCTGCCTTCGCTGAAGTGTCACTGCAACCGCCCGGAAGTGAAGAAGTAATCAGTCCCGATGGACAGCAATACAGCAGTCGCCAAGAAGCTTACGAAAAAGCAGTACAAGCTGCAAAAGATCCAAATGGGTTGGAAAAAGAATACGAAAAGGATATCAAAATCTTTAAGAAAGAGAATCCGGATCAAGCAAACTTGATCGAAAAAGCAGAAGCAGCAGTCGAAAAGATTGTTGGCGATAAATAGTTCAATATTGCAAGACGGACACAGCAAAGATTCGTCTTGCAATTTCAATTCACAGTATCAATCTAAGAGTCTTGCTCTAACTGGGATTGTAGGGTTTGAAGTTCAGCGATCGAGAGTTCTGTAAACTCAGCAATGGCTTCCAAAGGAACGTTCTTCCGGAGCATTCTGAGGGCGATTTCTTGTGCTTTCTCTTCTTGCGCCTCTCGATAAACTCTTGTGTCTTCCAGTCTGTAGCCCATCATAGAATCAATCTCCTGCCATGAAAGATTAGTGAATTTGTAAACCAGGATGCGACCGATAATATCTATTATGCCTTGTCGAACTCGCGGCGCTGCAATCTCTTGATTTGCTCGCCCAATCAACATTCTCGCTTTTTCTGGTGTTTCAGATTCTGCCGTAATCGTGAGTACCATTGCAGCAATTCCTAACGGCAATTCTTCCATTGCACCGAGTTCATTTAAGAACACTCGATGTACTTGATCACTGTTAAGCAATGCTCGATAGGGATGAAAATTAGTTTGTTCTGTTGAACGAGATGGATAGATAATCACCCACTCTCAGACGATATTCTGGTGTGAAGTTTGTGAGCCGTTTAATATCGCCTTGTAGATCATCCTGCATCAATTCTATTTTCTCAAGAATTCGAGCCTGTATGTCGGGTGACAGTTGCTCTAAATCTTTGAGCACTCTCGGTTTCAGGGTCGCTTCGTATCTCAAAGGAGGGAATCTATTTTTTTAGAAAAGGAATGAGTGTTTTCAGTTTACTTTGTTCTGATTGAACCGCGCTTTGAGGTTCACGATCGCGCTTATTTCCGTAGCCATGCGATGAGGAGAGCGATCGCGTTAGAGTCGATCTCTCCTCACTCTCCCATCTGAGCGAAGTGGTCTTGTAAGAGCTTATGAATGAAGCGGTAGCGACCGCCGATGCGTTGGAGAAACATTCGATCGGTGGCGTAGTTTAGAAAGCGGGCGTAGTTCCAGGGGATAGAACGGTTAAAGAAAAGGACGAGGCAGAGAGAGAAGTGTTTAATACAAGCAGTTCCGCCACTCAACACAAAACTTAAGGAAAACACGAATGGCGATAAAAGCAACGCTTGTGCAATGACCTCAATATATACTTCAGCACTACCAGTAGATGCTTCAATTCCTGCGAAAACAACCGGAGCTATGAAACAAGACAGAAGAGAAAGTGAAGTTGCTATGAATACAGAACTTTTCAACGCTAACCACACGCCTTGATTAGGAGCCGTTAATATCTTGGTATTAGTTGTTAATCCATAAACAACTCCTCCAGTTAAACCCAGTACAGATGATAGAAATACCGCGTTCCGACTACTTGTGAGTATATCTGAAAAACCTATAAATGCTGTCGTTCTAAGAGCAAGACAAACTAACGCGACCAAACCAAGGCATACACCGATTATTGCTCCACAGAGAAGTCCTATGAATACTCCCGTAAATAATCCTGTTATTACAGATCTAGCAAAATGTACCGTCTCTTGCTGTGAGGATGGCAATTTAACGATGTTAGTAGAAGATATTTTAATTAATACCTTGTCTGGCTCTGTAATATTGTAAAACTCTGTATTGAATTGTTGACTGTTATTACCTCTTTGTAAACTAACAAATCTACAAATCAATATATTAAGTCCCATTCCTATGATTGTTAACAAGCCAACTGTAAATCCTAAAACAGGACCGAATAATAAAGCGTGATTAACACCGATTCCAACTCCAGGAATCACACCAAACAAGAGCCAGTTTATCGATAGCGTTACAATACGCATCTGTCTGGCAGATCTTTCAGTACCTAGCCATGATGCCTGCATTTCTTCGAGCAAGAATTCAGTTTTTGCCTCTTGCTGTAATTGCTTTGCTAATATTATCAACCAGTGCCGAGTTTGCTTTGGTGTTGGTGTTTTCTTCCCTACATAATGTGCTTTATCTTTAGTTGTGCGGTGTAACATTCTCTCGATATAAGCATCGAGCAGATGTGGTAGCCATTTGCTAGTAGATTTGGGAATATGCCATTGTTGAATGGTTTCATCTTGATAAGCCATCAAGGTAATGCTTAAAAACAAAGGTTGCCGTACCAGATCCAGTAAATCTAGATTCATCGCCAAAACTTGCCATAGCAAAGCTCTATCGACTTGAATTAAGTAGCTTTCAATTTGCCGATCGCTCAATTCTTGTAAATAAATCGCTCCATTCAGATTGAGCCTTTCGGGATACAGTTCATACTCCTCGCGCCGACTGCACACGACGATCGCGCTCGGTTGCCCCTCATCACTCATCCACTGATTAATCGCCTTCACACAAGCAGACTGAAGATCCGATCGCACTTCATCTAAGCCATCCAGCAAGGGCAGCATCTTTTGGTCTTCAAACCACTTTGCCCCAATCTTCGAGCCAATTCCTTTGGTCGTCAGTTCCGCTATCGCCCAATCTTTGATGCTTTGCTTTGGATCTTTCCAAGACGACAAGTTCAGCAAAAAGGGCATCGGTTCGTTTGGGTCGTCGATCGCGCTTCTGACCAATGCTCTCGCAAGCTCTAGTAACGTTGTGGTTTTTCCCGCTCCCGGTTTTCCCAAGATCAACAACTTACCTGCAATTTCAGGACGATCGAAGACTTCTGAAATCTCCGTCTTTGGCGAAATCGTTCCGGTAATCTGTCCGCTTTTGACCTCCATATCCCAGAGGCGATGCACCTGTTCTGGCTGCGTCTCCTTGCCTAGATTAATCAGGATTCGATTGTGCAATGAACTCGCTAACCGACCCTCGATTTCTTTTTCAAAGGCTTTGAGCCATGTCATTTCTCGATCAGGACGTTTTCTCGATCGAACTTCCCCGACATACACATCGCCGTGAACATTCTCGATTGGGATTTGATCGCGCCCTCGATTGTCATACCGTCGTGACACTACTAAGATCCACCGATTCTAGGATTACCTGTGATGTTCTCGATCGTAATCTGATCGCGTCCGTAGTTATTGTATTGACGATCGACATTATTTTGCACATTCGTAATCTGATTCGCAAGCTGTTGTAACGACTGAGCGAACGTTACATCCTTCATCTCATCATCGAGATATACAGACAACTTATTCAACGCTTCCGGTGATCCGTCTTGCTCGATTTTCTCGATCGCGGCTTCTGCTTTCTTTTGTCCAGCAAATCGCTGTTTAGTCATCGATCGTAATGGTTCAATTCCTGCGATCGCTTTTTTCGCCATCTCTCCCGCTCCCGCTTTGACAAACTCACCAAAGGCAAGCGTCGCAATTCCAGCCGCAGTCAACGTGAATGGTTCCATAGGCTTTCATGACGTAATTACATTCCTTGTAACTTATTCTTCCGTTTTTGTGTGGCAGTTTCCGAATAACTACAGGAACAGTTATAAGTAGCAGTAACAAAAAGCGCTATCGTCGTTTCTCTTCGTCCTGTAACCGTATCCGCTCACTCTGTCGCCGTATCTGCGCTGCTTGTCACCGTGAACAGTCTCGCGTTATGCGTGAAAACCGCAACCGATACCGTGAACGCTCAAACATTCACGACAAACGTTGCCTCATTCCTAAGGATCGTGAATTAAATAAGTCCGGCGAATAGAATTTGCGACTATACAAACAAAGTCCGCCCCACGCGGACTAACAGCCAGTTTCTCAACCCGCCGTTGCGGGTTTTGTCTGTGTAACTGCGAATTCTATTCGCCAAGCAAACGGAGTTATTAAATTCACACTCCTAAGGAACGACGCAATGTAACCCGTCGAAATGTAGGATCGCTCGCGCTTAATCTCGCCATTTTCTTCGACCGGATAGGAAAAGACGATTTGCAGGCGACCCTTCGTATTGTTGAATTGAACAGAACCCTCACCAGCCTTACCCTGCAACTGTGACGAATACATAAGGAACTCCTTGGGGGAAGATGTCCTCTAGTCTACGTCGCCCTTATTTTTCTTCTTCTAGAATTTCCTCCAATCTTCCCCCAATTCTGACCTAAACTCGTCTAAAAGGACCCAACAGAAAAGTCATGCTTTGAGATGAAATTGCTAAAAGCAAAGCCTAGGAGGGTCTTCTTCTGGGCTTTTGACTTAATGTGACTAGAATGCCAGGAACGAGACTTGAACTCGTGACACGAGGATTTTCAGACCACACAATAAAAACGCCTGTACCACAGCGATACAGGCGAAAACCCTTATAAAATCGGGCTTTTTCAGTTGAGCGAATGTACTAAATTACCCTGGATTGTTCTGAAATATCAGCCAAATCTAGGGGGAATTTAGGGGGATTTTTTTCACGGTGGCAACGGTCGATCGCTGCGCTGCATTGCGCGATCGAATGCCCTCTGATGCACGTCATCAGAAATCCAATGGTGATAAATCTCGTGATGCACCTTCAAACTATGTCCCATCTGTTGCGCTGCCAGTTCGACGGGAATATCAAACTCGATCGTGCGAACTGCCCATCGATGCCGCAAATTGTAAGGTTTCGAGATTCCGTAACGCTTGAAAGCATGAGTCACCCGATTTCCCAAATCAGAATTTGATTTGCCCGTGACTTTCGGAAGCATCTTGACATCCCACAATCGCCACATATCCCACCATTCCGGGTAACACGCCCAAACTCTTCTCGCGCCTGTCTTGCCACCTCCGTTTAGGTCTTCCGTCAAACTCAGCACTGGAGACTCTTTAAGCCGTTCTAAGTCGATATGCCATAGCTCATGATTCCGCAGTCCATAGCAAGCCATCAAGCCGAATGCGTACTGCCACTGCTCGTTAGGAATGCGATCGCGCCATGCGCTGATCTCTTTATCAGATGGCAGGTCACGCGGATTCAATCGTTTCGGTGAATAGTCCCCTCTTAATGCAGTGGCATCGAATTCAAATCCTGCAAACTTCGCTAATTGCCCCAGAGCCATACAACGCCGCTGGCGATTTCGGGTGTCTGGTTCAGTCTCAAAAATTGACTGACGCAGAATCTCAGGTGTTAGCGTTGCATCTGGTGGAAGTTGTCCGAATGGCTGTTTATAGTCGGTTCGCCATGTGGTTTCTGATTTTGGAGTTCGCGATCGACGGTTGAAATAATCCTCTTCAAATAGCTCGACCCATTGCCCTATGGTGCGTGTTGTCTTGATTTCGGCTGCAATTCTGAGCTTTTCATCCCAATCGAGCCAGTTAAATTCGTTCAAATCAATCTGTGATCGAATTTTCTGCGCCTGCGCCTCTGCTCGTTTGAATCCTGAAGGGTTCGCATAGACACCGAGCGCGATTTCCCGTTGTTTGCGCTTGGTTTCGCCTGGTTTCGGTGGAAACATTCCGCGCAGATGCAGACGATCGCCATTCTGTTCGACGGATATGCCGATTTTTGCCGCCTTGAGACGTGCATTTACTTCTTTTAGGTTCATTGCTCAATTAGTAAGTTTTGCGCTTTTCAGGAGGCGTACAAAGCTGCTCCTGGCATCGGACAACATGAAATTGCAGCGTCGGACGCTTCGAGCCGTTCGGGGATACATCTCTAACGTGGAATCCCATCTTGAACATTCCCGATCGATATAACTCTCTCAGTTTTTCGGCAGGCAAATCAAGCGCGATCGCTGCTTCGTTTGTAAAGTACCAAGTCTTACCGCTCATAGCTGCGATTCTTCTTGTAATTTGCAAAAAGGGTTAATGCTCGTTCTGCGGATTGCAGCAGTTTCGCTGATCCGGGTCGTTTGGCAATGCGATCGATCAATCGATGACATCGCAAGCGAACATCATTCGGATCTGATGATTGCTCGATATTCGATTCGGAATTTTCGATCATGCGGCGTATGCCTCCCATCCTGGGTGTGGCGACTCGTACCGCGCTTTCTCTTCCCTGCGTTTGGCTCGATCGTCACGTTCGGTAGATAAACGATCGCGAATTGCCTCAAGAATCAGTTGGAGATTTGCTCGGAAGTAGGCAGAGCCGCTACATTCCATCACAAGCCAAAACACAAAATGAAACGTTTTAGACTTGCTGAATCGCTGATTTTCTTTGCGGTCTTTGCCATTGGGGTTCAGTTCCTCAGTTTTAGCCCTCATTGACTTACTGCCCTTCTCGTAGCCCAGATAAGACATACAAGCTTTGAGATGATCGAAGAATGCTTTCTGCGAGTCGATCGTCGGAAACAGTTTCGCTAATTGGGGGTTCGCTTGAAACCGCCGATACAGTTCCGTGATCGCTGGACTTTCAGCACGATAAGCATTTACATCCACTTCGAGTTCCTTAGCATCGGTGACTGATGCCAATGCACCCAGATTGAGCGATCGGAAGAGTTGAAGATTTCGCATCGTCTTAAAGCTGCCAGCGTTGTAATGCGTTGGACGTTCCTGAAGATATTGAAACAGGTCGCGATCGTCCTGTTCGTTTGGTTCAGTTGCCCTCACGTAGTTCTTAAGCTTTTCTACCCGTCGCGATTGAAACAGCTTGGTCATCTCGATCGCGTCCGGTGCAAATTCTTCGACTCCAATATCAGCGATCGCTTTATTTGCAATCCTTGGATATTTCGTGTGGAATTGAGCCAATTTGATATCCCAAACTTCAGAATTCAGCGTCGGTTGCTTCTCTTCGTCAATTAGTCGATAGCCGTTCTCTAGATTGGCTTTCAGCGTCCTTTCAGCGTCTTCAGACTTAAGAATCTGAGCATCTTTTCGCCACCTGGAAACGCGATCGCTCTCGACTTCCAGAACTTCAACCGACTCGAAGAAATGATCGAGCAGATGTCGCACGTATTCCGACGTAAACGCCTTTTCGATATCGCAGATGCAATCTTCCCAAACTGCCCATCCTTGCGCTTCTATTGGCACATTGAAGCCCAAATCCGTGAATGTTTGCGCGATTTGTTGTGCCCAATGCTGAATCTTTTTGCCGTCAAGTGATGGGGTCACACATTCGGGATTGCCTGAGTGTCTCGGAGCGGAAACGTACCATTCTGGACACTGGCGACATCTACCAAGCATTTGCAGCATTTGAGTCGGTGCAAGCGTTCCCGTACAAATCAGCAATCCGCGATCGAATTTCGCCTGAATGTCTAATCCAGATTGAGCAGTAGGAGTATAAATCACAGCTTGAATTCTGCCGTGTTCAATCACGCTATCCGGATCAGGCATGAAGGTGTGATTTTCCTGCGGAGTCTCGGAACAAACGATCCAAGTCTTCACCCCTTTTGATTTGAGGTAGCGATCGAGCATTTTGGCGATGTGAATTGAATCGACTGCGATCGCAATTCGCTTCAATCCTTCCTCAATCCAACGATCGAGCAGTGAATAATAAATCCCTTCATGACTGAAAGAGATATCACCCGATTTATTGCGGCATTCCAGCCACTTGATCCGTACTGAGGACTTCTTGAATTCTTGCTTCAGAATTTGCATCGAACCCGATCGGTGTTTCTGGATGACACGGATATCGATTTGACTCAAGAAAGCGTCCGCCACAAGCAGCGATGCACATCGAGCGATCGCATCCGTAACCTGTGGCAGTTCGGTAGTTTTGCCAAGGATTTCTTTACGAATGCCGCTGAATTCATCGATCACGAGAATCGTGTTTTCCCATTCGACTTTGCTGACTGCATAAGGCTTGAAGCTATCAGGAGCCATAAAGTAGATTCCTGCTTCACCCGCTTCAAGTATCGATCGATGCGTACCTGGATCATCTTGATAGTGGTAGACGTTGAAGCCGAGACGTTTAGCCCGTTGCGCTGTCTGTCGCAATAGTCCATTTCTGGGTGCGACCCACACGATCGCTTTGTCTTTGAACGGAATCAGCGATCGCAACATTGCCTCAGTTTTTCCAGCACCTAGCCAACCTTGCAAACAGGTTGTATCCCAGAATAGATCGATGGTCGGTGCGAATCCTTGATAGGTTTGCCACCGGATTTCATTGCCATTGACGATCGACGGCAGTAAGAAATCGCGCTGCAAATTATTCCAGAAGTGACGGAAACGAAACACACGCTTATTGATTAAGCGGTCTCGCTGTGATTGTTCGGCTTGCTCTGCCTGATTCTGATTCGGCTTGAAATCGGTTAGAGTCTCGAATTCTTCCCACGTTAGCGACTGAGCCGATTCGATTTCGGCTTGTGTTGCCTCATCAATATCGTTTTGTTCTTTTGTGCGCTGTTCCCACCAAAGGAATTTAGGCTCAATCCCCCACTGGCGCAATTCTTGAATAGCGCGATCGTACCGCCCCATCACATGACGATTCAGAATATCGCCAGCATCAGGAACGATCACAACTGACAGATCCGGGAACGCCTCAAAGACTGCCTTTAGTTGGGTTGGAGAAGCGATATGATTTCCAGCCGCCGCGCCGATCGTAATCATTCCGAGTCGCTTGGATGCCAGCAACGGCTTAACGCCCGTCCCTTCGGCTAACGCAATCCCCTTCGGAGAATCGACGGGATAAACCGCGATCGGCAATTCGTTAGTGCCCGGAAAGTATTTTCCGCCCTCCAAGTTATGCCAGCGATACCGTCCGCCATCCTCGCATTCAGCAAGTCGCCACTGTGCCCCGACGTAGTGCCCGTCTAACCCTTTGAAGGGGAAAGCATAACCAATGGGGCTGGAAACTGCGATCGAGAAGTCGGTAATGCCTCTACGCTGCAAATCAGCACGATCGCGCTCATTCAGTGAACCTTTCGCCAACCAATCACGATAAAAGCGATCGCGTTCCTCTACGCTCATAGTTTGTGGTACTTCCACGGGTTGAGGCTCCCGTTTCCGTTGTTGCCATTCTGCGCGATCAAACTTTGTTTCTGCGTCTGGGATGAATTGCTGCCAGAGTCCAGATCGGTCAAACCCTAGATTCTTCCAGCCCGGAGCGGAATCCGCGCCCATACAAAGCACTAACGGCTTATCGTTGAACGTGCGACATTTGCCGCTAAAGTTGTCGCAAACTGGACACGGGTTAGATTTCTTCGTGGGAATTGGTTTCGAGGTGACGAATCCTTGAGAGGTGATCATTTCAGACCTCCATCGATCGCCCGCTCGATCGCCCACCAAATTCGATCCGGCTCTCGGTTTTTGCCGCAAAGCTCGATAGCTCGATAGGCTTGCTCTATTGTCAGTTGAACGCCTGCGAACCAATCACCGCATGAGACGTAGAAGCGATCGGCTTCAAGCGCGAGATTTCGGGGGACTGGCAACAGAATTAGATCGGGAGTTGTCGAAACTGCCCATGATTCAGCAAGTAATCCTAATTGTTTGGATCGAGACTGTTTCGATTCGCTCTTTAGCGATACAATAGGATCGCTAATAAGTTTGACGGATAAATCAGAGCGCGATTGATAATGAGAAGTATCGCGGGAGTGGTTTCGTAGAGCCTTGGGGAAGGCTATTATGACGGATAGTTTCATTGAATTGCCTATTCAAATTGAAAACAAATTCTGAAGCGGTCTTCCTGCAAGTTGATGCTTCAGAAATGAGAAATTGAGAAAACATCGGAGAAAGCACTATGCCGCCTCCGATGTTTCTTTTTGTGGCGGTTCACTCGGGATCAAACCAGCACTGACCATTGCTTCGCGAATCCGCTTCGATCGCGAATACGCTGGAATCGTTTCGCGGATGTGTGCGACTTGCCAATCCTGCAAAGAAAGCAGAATCACACTATCCCTCTTTGGCTCTCGGTTTTCCATGATTACCCTCTACAGTTGGTACAAATGAATTGAAAATCAAAGTAATCCAAGTGTATATAATTTTCCGAAATCAGCAACAGGTACATAAGTTTAAATAAAGCGAATACACGATCGCGATCGTCAGACAAACGGCAGACAATACACAAGATATAAAGGCTGACATCAAGTTTGATGTCAGCAAAAGGGACGGATTTAGAAACGAGAAAGTAAACGCTGAATTTGCGCTCTGTGTGCCAACTCTAGCGATTTGAGAAGCGCGATCGTAGCATTGTTGATCGCGCTAACTTACCCTCTTGGTTTGTGTCGATTTTTGATGCAACGAAAATACGAGAAAGCACGATCGAACTATGATTCGCCAAAAATGAAAAACTTATCGATCGCGTTCTCTCCACTATTCCGTTTTGTCGATAGCAGCATTCAACTCGTGTAGTACCCGATCGCTTCTTGCACCAAATCATCGAACGATGTGAACTGCTTTTCTGGTCGATCGATGCACCCAGAATATAAATCAGCGACTACGCAGGTGAGCGGCAATTTAGAGCGCGATCGCACGATGAAATAAATATCATCTGCATCAGAACCAACGCTTGAATCGAGGTAAATCAAAACTTGATATTCTCCCGTATCGAGCATTGAGAACCGCATTTTTCCGCAACGATTATCAGAGATCGCTTGCGCTGCAATCAGAATTAATTCATTTGGCAATTCAAAGTCATACATAGTTTATTTCCCCTTCTTTTGTTCTTGGAATGTTCTTCGACATTTCGGACAATAGCGCTTTGGCGCATTGCCTGATTTCAATCGGTTGTATCCGTTGCGAGAAACGCGATCGCTTCCACATCTAGGGCAATTCATTTTCTAACCTCAACTGCTGCAACTTCTTGAAGTGCATCAAGACAGTTTTGATAAGCTTCCTGCCTGCCTTGATAGTATTTGAACATCGCCAATTCTGACAGCGGGTTACAGCCTAGTTTTCTCACTCTAGCGGCGTTCATTTCCTTCTGAATCCATTGATAGATTTCTGTTGCGTTCATGGTTGGTAATGGGGTGATTTGTTGATAGTTTGATTGCGCGATCGTTCTTCGTTGTAATTCACGAGACAGACGAGACAGGATCACGAGACAAAACCCACGAGACAGGACGAGACAACCACGAGACAAGGTGTCTCGTCATTTTCTAGCACACCTCCGATTCGTGTCTCGTGTCTCGTCAGAGCGTCCTAACTGTTCATTGAAAGCTCTAACATTCTGCTAAACATTTCGGCTTCGTTCTCGTAGCTCGATTCAAATTTGGCGAGGATAAACGGTGAGTCTTTACGTCCAGTTGTTTTATACCGAGCGGGGAACTGTATCGGATTATTCGCCACTTGCCAGATGTGACTGCAATAAGGAAAGTATTCGCCTTTAACGGGTTTGAAGTTGAACCCCAAAAGATATTGCCCTCGCACTTTGGCAACGTCGATCGCGGGTAATTTCTCTGCGATTTCATCTGGCAAATAGAGCGCACATAACACCCAGAATCGAGGCTGTTTAATCTTGAACGATCGCCCAGTTTGAGTCGCTTGTACCACGTCCTGAAAGTCCATAATGCTCCTTAAAAATCGTAGTCGTCGGTATCGGGTGCGATCGTATATTTGCCGTCTGATTCAGTCAGAATTTGAGCCGAAACTAAAGCATCAAGAGCAAGCTTTAATCGTTCAGTGGTCAGGTTTGAATCGTCTTTGATGCGTCGAATTGACTTTCGGATTTCGTATGGTGCAAATGATTTATCCGATCGCGATTGAAGCCAATCAACCATGAGCGAGGCAACCTCGATCGATTTGGTTTTCCAGTTTGGAAATGCCGCTCTGATTGCGGAAAGCGACGAGGCGGATTCGGTGACATCCTCCTCTGTCTCGTGTTCGACTTCAACCGATGGCAGGTTATACATCCGCTCTAAATCTTGCGGCGTTGCCGTGGGCTTGAGTTCAACAACTTCATGCGGCGTTGCATCTGGAGCCATCGCAATCAGCTTCGAGATGTCCGCGACTTTGCCATCAATCAAACACGGGCGATCGTACTTCGAGATGTCCAGCTTCAAATCTTGAGCCTGTTTCTCTGCAAATCCCTTGAGGTAGATGTAGCTCAAATTGTCTCTTAGACTGCCTTCTCCCTCAATTCCAAGTGTTTTCACTTCTTGTCCTTGAGCTAGCAGAATCAATCGAACTTTGCTTGTCCTGCCTGCGCGAATAATGAATTTCAAATCCTTGACTACATCCAGCCCGATATCTTTGCACCCAGCAACAAAGGTAGGCACTTCGTCTAAAACCACGTTGATCGGCATGAATGATTCTTGTCCGGTCTGGTTCATTTCGGCTTCTCGATCGCGTACCAGGGTGGCTAATCCCGTGATGTTTGCTGCGATCGTCTTGAAGTCGTAAGGCACTCCGATCACCTGCATTCCGGTAAAGTCTTTCGGCTTTTTCTTGGGAGTAATCACGATCGTTGTTCCATCCAGAAATCGCCCCATCTTCTCAGCTAGAAATGATTTCCCCGCTCCGGTTTTTCCCAATAGAAGCAGATGAGGAAAATCATCATAGGCAGTGTTCAATTGATTCCAATCGAACAGCTTTGACTCTGGGGATGCGATTGGGATTGTGAAAGGTTGCGTGGATTGCGAGGCTTGAACCTCGATCGCGCCTAATTGAGTGTTTGCACTCGGTTGATATGCAGGTGCGACTTGTGGAGGTTCGGGAGGTATTGGAGCGCCTGTATGGTCGATCGTTACGCTCAAACTGTCCAGAATCCGCAAATACTCACGAGCCATCAAATTCCCGTCAGCATTGCCCGATTGAGCGTAGTTATCTAGAAAGATGTCCCACGCTGCAATCAGGTTTTTTGCTTCGATACCTTTGAGATGGCAACCGTACATTAGATCGAGCATCACAGGGCAATTCTTCAATGCTCGTAGTTCAATTTCACGTCTCGGAATGCAGCTTTGCGCGTCTCGGAATGCACAGAACGCAAGGAACGCCGCGCCGATCGGTAATGCTCCAATCAGTCCCACCGTCCCACCTCCGAGCAGCCCAACTACAGAACCTCCAACCGCCAACCACTTCGCCCAGCCTGCAACTGATACCGTTTGAGCATAAGTTTGCTTTGCGATCGGTGCAAGATTTTCCAAAGCTTCCTTGACCGTCCAGCCGCATTCTTCAACGTAGTGACCAAACAGTGATTCATCGTGAGAAGCTGTTGCACGATCGCCCTGAGTTTGGTTGTACCGGGTTAGATTAGATCCCATCGGTTGATTACTCCTAAAACTTGATCAACTGAAAATCGCCCTAGAGATGGCTGTCTCTAGGGCATTTTGACTATTTAGGCTGTTGCGGATTGAAGTCTTGTGCGGCTTCTGATCTCAATCTGCGCTGATGCTCCCGATAGTGGCGGGATTGACGCGCAGTAAGGCGAATTTGCTTCATCCAGCTAGAGAACTTCAGACAAATCTCGAATCCGACAACCGCGATGATTGCTCCGATGATTCCTGGTACGTTCAAGGTTCCTGCTGTAATCAGTTGGAATGCCCACAACGCGCCTAGAGTCTCGATACCATACGCGATCGCGCTTGCTCCCTGCATATCCTTAAACAACCGTTCAGAACTGGTTTTAGCCATGTCGGTTGCTTGTGGAAGCAATGAAGGCGAGTGACGATCTGCTTTCGGTTGCGCCACTGGGGACAGCTTCAACTTCACTGCTAATTGCTCGGCAGTACCGGGGAAGTAAGTATCCAATCGCGGGAAGATTTCGAGCAGTTGCAGTCCAGCCCCCAATACAACCGAGAGCGCGACTCCTGCTGCATAATCGAGCGGGATTGGTAAACTCCCTGCAAGTGCTGGAATCAGTAACCGACCGTAAGCATGAATCCCGATCGCGAGACAAACACCCGCGCCCACATAACCCGCGACCATCATCACCGATGGACTGAGCAGACGGGTCACGAGTCCTTCGATGAAATCTCCGAGTTGTGCCCCGGTATCGACACCGACTGACTTTTCAGCCTTGTCATTAACTGACTTAGGCTTGAATCGATTGCCATCAAAATCCCGGTTTCCAGTGCGGACGGGATCTGTTTTTCCTGTGCTTTTGTCTTGTGCGCGTAATGCCATTAGATGAGTCCTCGTTGTTTCAAAATTTGTCTGATTTGCTCGATCGGTGCTTGTCGAATGTCCTTGACAGTGCCGAATCGATCGACCTCTGCCGTGAATCCTGATGACGCGCTACAAAGTGGCGTTCCTGATGGGAGTAGCCGTTTATTAGTGCGGCTCGTTGGGTCGTAGTAAACGTTTCCGCCTTCGACTAGGGGAAATCGTTCGTCAATCAGAATGCAGCGTTTAGCTCGGTCTAGTGCGGTGCGAATAGCTTCCGATTGCTCGGATTGCTCTTGCTCGATTGCGTTCTTCTGTTGCATTTGTGCATCAGACTGTCGATAAAGTGTGATTGCAGTCGGTAGGCAAGTTGCAGCAAGAATCGCTCCTAATACTGGAACTTGCCATTTGAGAGGGAGATTTAAGCTCATTTTGCCCTCCGTTCGATCGCGGGGATGTTGACTTGCACTCGCACTCCTTGATCACGTACCCAGTAACCAAAACCGAAGGCAATCACAATGCAAATCACTGTGATAATTCCGCCCGTGGTAGATCCGTCATCGTTGTGATAGTTCATTTCAGATCCTCTCCAAAGTCTTGCTGAATGCGAGTCTTGAGAAAATCGAACGCGATCGGCAGTACCGGAATCAATTGCAGGATTGCAAGTCCGATCAGAACGCCTGCGATGATGTTTCTCGTGTGTCTTTCTGGGGTCATGCTGCGTCCTCCAACCAGATTCCATCGCTGATTTGATTTGCGATCGACTTGAGTAATCCCATCATTTCAATCGGGGAGGAATAAGCATCACTCAACTCGGTCAACATATCTTTGGCATCCGACTCTTGAAAATCTCGCAGGTGATACTCGATGTAACGCGCTAGGGGAATCGGATCATTTTCCGCACAGTAACCGCCCCAAAGCCCGATCGCAGCGATGATATCGAACTTTTCGATCAAGGTGAACTGCTCAAAGAGACTGCCGTACGTTAGGCAAGCATCATGCAATTTGCCATCGTAGTAAGTCGGAACAGATCCGGGTGTGTAGCTGATTCCGTCCATAATTAGAAAATCTCCTAAATGTGCAAATGTTGGGGGATAGAGCCGATCGCAGAACTTTCCTACGGCAATGCGATCGGCTTTTGAGTTGTTACCAGAAATCGGAATCATCCCAATCGTTTGAAACTGGCAGGTTATAAGCTCTGCAAAGTCGTTTCTCTGCCTCAGTTGGTTCGACTAATTCCAGTTCTGAAACCGGGATGAAATCCTTGAAATATCGCAACCGAGCGCGATCGCCGCTTTGATTCAGTTCAACAATTTGATTTCTGGCAAATGCTGATAGATGCCCCGGACAATTACGCCAAACGACGAAATTACCGATTTTCATAGATTTGGATCAGCAAGTCGTTTTGGCAATTCGGATGCACCATTGATGATCCGCTGCATACGATCGAACTCTTCCAATTCCGCCACAGACATCGTTTTTAGGCGATTGGCTAATGATTCAGAAACGAGTTTCAATGTTTCCGCCGCATCAGTGCGATCGACGGGTTGAATCTGCTTTTTTCGATTCATATATCCGTCGAAATGAGAAACTTCGATCGCGTTCCCGGTCGGAATGCTCATCGCACAGTGGGAAGCCAACATCGATAAATCGAAGATGCCGAGCGTATCCCAGTGCGACTTATAGAAGGCTTTGATTTGCTCGAAAGTTGTGGTCATGCTGCATTAAACCTAAACAGAAGGACAGAGAGCGGTGAACATTCTGAAAGCGCTATTGCCGATCGGGTACTCCACATCTCGATCGCCTTCCAGCTTCAAAACGAGATAGTTGGCGGATTCGCAGAATCGGCAGGTTAAATCAGCCCAACAGTTTTGAATGTTCAACTTTGTTCGAGCGGTTTCGCAGTCGATGACGATGCGATCGTTCTCGATCGAGATTTGCGATTCGGAAATAGCGAGATAATTTGCAACTTGAGTCGAAACGTTCATGTGATCCAAAAAGTCAGAATGTGTACAGTGTTTCTGACTCATCAAGCCGAGTATCGAGGGGACATCCGAGCGTCAATCTGAGAAAGCTTTATTTCGTGATAACCACGTATGCAGGTTGATCGGGTTTTGGTTTGAAGGTAGGGTCATTCTGCAACTGATGATCCGTGATGATTTTTGAAATAATCTCGGTTGGGTCATCAGTTCCGATCGTTTCGCCAACTTTTTGAACGTATGCGCGTTGGTAGTGTTTGATTGTGGCTCGAATTTGTTTCATTACATCGTCTCCAATTCAAAATCGATGTTGTTGAGCGATACACCCTGACTTGCTTGGACGGGTGCAACATCTGGCAGCTTAGAAACATTGATGCAAGCTTCACCCGATCGACACTTCAACCATTCACGGAGCGCATTGTTTACTACCGCCCCGATCGACGGGAACATCTCGGAATTTGCGATCGCTTTCAGTTCTTCGACATAAAGCGGATCAATCACAACCCGTTCCCCCTTTCCGGTACGTGGTCTAGCCATTGATTCCCCTCCGAGCGAGTAGCAACATTCCCTGAACGTGCGCGGTTTGTGCATCGTCACCCAAGCAAGTAATGTCTGGATTCTGCTCGAATGCACTCTTGATAATCTGACTGCCGCCGCCAATGATGAACACTTTTTCGAGTCTGTCCTGTACGGCTGATAACTGCTTGATCGCAGGCATCACAGTGCTTTGAATCCAAACTCTGCGGTGATCGGTGTAGATGTCTTCAAAAGCGATTTTCTGACCACCGTACAAGAATTTACCCGATCGGATTCCTTGCAGAATCAATGAAGCATCCGGTGTTCGACTCATCAAACTTGACCACCGTTTGTCCGCCACGATCGCCGCAATCAAATCATTCACACCGCGATCGAGAACTAACCGACCTGCGGGGATAGTCTTACCGTTCGATTGAAACGCCTGGGTGATCGTTGTGCCGCCGCCTAAATCGATCGTTCCAATTTCAGCACCAGATGAAAACAACTCTTTTGCACGTCCGTACACGAACATTCCTGAACCTTCTCGCATCACAGCCACTTGCTTAATGTTTGCGGTGAAATGCTTACCATTGCGGATGACTTTGTGAGTTCCGAGTAATTTCGGCTTCAGACTTTGCGCTAAATCGTTCAGTTCTGGCATTGATGCCACTAGAACGATGTCCATGTGTTCCCCGTCGATTCGTGGGGAAATTGCAGCAAGTAACATTTGTAAGCCTAAATCGACTTTGCCGCGATTTCCGCCGCGTGACACCAATCGTTCAGCACGATCGGGAAGCAAGGTTAAAGCACTTGATCCGGCGATCCACTTCTTGCCGATTAAATCAGTACGATCGCCTTCGATGTACTCGACATAAGCGGAATTAGCATCGATGAACTTCAAATCTTCAACTTCCTTCCATGAAAAAACGGGTGCATAAACCGCTTCGGATACCCAAATTACATTCGAGTAGGCGACCTTAATTTCGTGATTTCCGACATCGAAGGCGATCGGGACAGTCGTAGAAATCGACTCAGAATGTTTGATGACATTTAGTGGATTTAATGGCGTTTCGTAGGCATTCATGGCATTTATTACCCTGGATTGCAAGTAGTGAAAAACTTGAGAGAACCGTTACGCTGTCGCTATTTCAGCCACTTTTCGAGATAAAACAGTTTGGCGGAATGAATGGCGTTTCGTGGCGTTAAACGGATTGATTGGTATTTCGTGGCGTTTCTTTCCGATATGTTAGCACAATATCAGAAAAGATATATCTCATTTAATCTGTTTCAATCAGTTAGGATGAAAACCAGATGAAATAAGCGTTTCGAGGATTTCAGAACAGGTATGATTACTTCTGACAAGATTGCTCAAGATTCGATGGCACGTCGCAATACCGAAAAAGTCACTTTTACTTGTCCGCCTGAACTGAAACAGCAATTAGAGATTTTTGCTGAGGAAGAAAGGCGAACTCTTAGCAATCTCGTAGAAGGGATTGTTGCCGATTGGGTCGCAGCAAAAAAAGCGAAATCTGATCGGCAACAGAAAAAAGATGAGTAGCCAATCGGATCATCGAACTCTGGGGTTTAAGGTTGTCCAACCTTTGTGAGCAAGAATGATTTGTTTTGCTGCGTCAGTTGGATTCTTGAAGCCGTTTGTTTCTGCGATCGTTCGGCAGTACTCCCAAATCTCGATCGGCATCCGCATCTGTCCCGATTTAGGGATCTCGAATTCTTCGTTAGTTGACATTGTTCTTTTGTGTGATGGGTGAATATGCCTGATTGACATACCAGGCAGTGAACTTTAAGCAAACAGAAGCGCGTCCTTAAGCTGATTTCCGCTCAATTCCCGCGCTCGTTTCGTTGATTTGGGTTGATACAGTTCCCACGGTCGATCGCTGCAATGAGGGAAAATTTCGGTGCATTCTTGAGCGATTTCAAATGCCGTTCAAGCTTGCGATCGCCCTTCCAGCATCGAACTACAGTGAATGAAATCCCGCGATCGTGAGCCGCATTGATCAGCGAAACATTCGAGCGGTTTTCTAGGTGAGCCAGAATGCGATCGCTTAACTTTGCCGAATATCCTACGTAATGCTGTGTAGTCCGGTCTGGATGGATGCGATCGTGAAAATGCAGCAAGTAGATCATCGTTGCACCTCACCTTAAAACTCATGCAAATCCGCGAAGTGGCAAGGCTTCCGATCGGGTGCAACGTAGCAGTTTTCCCATTCGGCTCTCGCTCTCAGCTTGCACAGTCCGTTATCGAACTCTTTGCACCAAGAGCAGGTTTTTTGTACTGGATGAGGAACGACGAACGATCGCTTGATGGCTGCAATACGTCCAGATCCGCGCTCGTCTTCAGTCGAAACAGTTGGAAGTGATAACATTGATGAAACCTCGTAGTTGGGGTTAGAGCCGTCCCAAAGTTTGGTCGCTGGGGGACGGCTTTTTGATTAGCGTTTAGCGTCGAAATTTGTGATTATCGGTCGATCGTGCGGTGTTGAATTCATTGATCGCGCTGTTGAATTCATTGATCGCGCTGTTGCATTCCATCTGGAAAGAATGAGCAACCCGACTAATGCCACCGGGACGGCAAGGGATTTCAGCATGAGTCCTCAAATCGTTATGTGATGTCTGGAAGAATCCAGCAATCGATCGCGTTATCGACAAACTGAACGCGATCGGGTGTGGAATCTTTGCAGCACAAAATAAGCTGTATGCCTTGTGCCATGCCGCTACTCATTTCATCGACAGGTCTAGAGGCGATTCGGTTTTCTTGGTTCAGATGTCGAATTGCTTCGACACTTAGATAGTAACCCGTAATCTACATATCGTATACATGATATAGATACATAAAACACATGGTAGAAAGACTTTGCATAGAGCCTATCCTATACATATCGTGTACACGATATAAGCAAAATAACCTAGTATTGACTCATTAATGTTTAATAAAGGTGTCTGTAATGGTTGTGGTTGTGGGACGAAAAAAGAAGGATGCCGATCGAGTCAACTACAATATTTCTCGTTCTGTTCGTGCCGCCGTTCAAAGGGAAGCGGATCGGCTTGGATGGAACGAGATAGACGCGCTTGAAGATCTTCTAAAGCATGGGTTAGCAGCTAAAGCGATGCTAAAAAGTGGCGATATCGAATACGCCAAATTTGTTCAGAAAATGGACGCGATTCTAGAAAATGACGATCGCGCTGATTCTGTTTCGGCATCCAAAAATCACGATTAGTTTTAACGTCGATCGCGATAATCTTGAGAACACCAACGAGGAAACATCATGACGCAGGCTAATCCAGACAGAATCGATCGCATCGAAGCGCAACTCGAAACCGTTGTATTGGCAATCCGCGAACTCTCGAATCGACAGGAACGGACGCAGACACAGCTTGATCAATTGCAAGGGACGGTGAACGATATTGCACGACGGCAAGAGGCAACCGATCGCCAAATTGCCGCAAGCTCTGAACAAATCGCAAGTCAAGCCGCTGGATTGGTTCAATTGCAGAATATTCTTGCTGATTACATTCGGAGCCAAGGTTAGCCACTTACCCGCCCCCGGTGATCTGGCAACGGTAGAATTGAGCTAGTACAAAATTTCTAAATTATGAATAAGGCATCAGAGCAAGAATTACTCGATCGCGTTGCCCAACTCGAAAAACAAGTCGAATCGCTGCTACAGGTCGCAACCGATAGCGCGTCAGTTGTCGATCGCATCGCCAAACTGGAAGAACAAATCGCGCCACTATTACCGAAACAGCCGAAATTTGATGCAACGGCTGATCGCATCGCCAAACTGAACGCATCGATGAAAACGGCAGAAATCGACGCGATGGAAGCCTCGCTGCGAACAATCACAGAAAAGCCACCGAGCGCACCGTTACCCACGATTAACGGTCAAAGTTTCTACGGTTTGTTTCGGAGCGTTGAACCTTATCAACTGCTCTCGATCGAGGAACTAGCCGCGCTGATGGAAACAACGCCAGAACAAATTGAACTGGATGCACAACAGCAAAATATCGAGGTGCATCGCTTAATCAATCTGACAACAAGACTAGAGCCGCGCTTGCAGGTGGAAGGCGGATACAAATATATGCGATCGCTGGTCTAAAAATTCTTCTGAGCAATTGAGCGATCGTGTTCCTTCGAGAATGCGATCGCTCTTTTCTTTTGAGCATTTTTGCTTATCGACTCGTTTGATCGATAAGTTTGGGTGATTTCTTCAGTCGCTCAATTTCTGGACTAAAGACGATCGCTTATGCGACGTTCGACTTTCCCAAGCGTTTCTCCAGTTTTGTTAAGCGGTCGTTCACCAATTGATCAACAATGCCGCTGATTCGTTCATCCAGTGCGGCTGCCGTGTCGATCGATCCATCTGGCTTAATTTGGATGTCCCCTTGCAAGAATGCCTGAATAAATTCTTTCAACAGTGCGGAGGCGTTCGTATTATTCTCAGCCGCTTTCGACTTGAACGCCTCCCACAATTCAGCATCACATTTGAATGTCGCTAGTCTGGTATCTGCCATACAAGAGTATAGAACTCGTCTAGATGCCAGTGTAGCCCTAATCCCATAGCCCCCGAAACTTCGTTGCACTGAGAGCCGTATAACGTACCGTGTTTTGAATGTTCTTGTGTCCTAAATATTCCTGAATCCGACGAAGATCGATTCCTTTGTTTGCGAGGTAATATCCGCAGGCATGACGCAGCATATGAGCATGGATCGGAAACTCGAATAATCCTTCTCCGAGTCGCTTGATCATCGCAGCGATCGCCGTCTTCTTAATTGGTGTGCCCTTGCTGGTGACAAACACGAACGCGCTCTTAGCAGATTCGCGCTGTAATTTCCGTAGCGCTCTCAATTCGTCGCCTGATAACGGGTGAGTGCCAGATTCAGACCCCTTGCAGCGTCGAATATAAATTGTTCCATCCTCGAAACTGATATTGCACCATTGCAAATCCGAACATTCTTCGACTCGTAGCCCGTGACGGTAAATCAGCAAAATCATTGTGAAATTGCGATGCGAATTCCGCCCGGACTTTTTAGCAGCACTGAGTAGTACATCCATTTCTTGTGGGGTGAGATGTTCCCGCGATCGCCCTGTCGCTTCATGACCCTGATTCGGAGAAGTACCTTTTTTCTCTGGCACTGCTTTTTCATCCACATAAGGACGTGACGGGAACGTCAAAACTTCAGCTAAATTCGTCTGTTCAACTTTCAGTGTTTGGACAGTTTCTTTAGGCATCGCTCTAACTCCGATTGTTTCGTTTAGGTTTCTAGTGATTTGTTTAACTTGTGGTTGAAAGTTGAACAAACACATCTAGACATGAGTATAGACGCTAGTAAAGAAGAATGTCTAGACTGAATTAGAAGCTTTTGAATTTTGAATATGCAGCATTCACCCCGTCAATCCTATGACTACCGGGAATATGTTCGATCGATTCATGAACATTTTGGAGAGACAACCGACGATCGCGATCGAGGCTTCGTCTATATCGCAATATCGACGGATGAACAACGATGCAAGATCGGATGGAGCGCAAACCCTACCCAAAGGGTTAAGCGGTTCACAAATTTCCGACTGGTGCATTATTTCCCCGGCGATCGTTCAATGGAACGAGGATTGCATCGAAAATTCGCCGCGTATGCGCTTGGACATGAGCGATTTCGTTTAGAAGGGGATTTGCTCGAATTCGTTTCCAGACTTGAATAATTTTTCTCGCTGTGAGTCGCATACAAGATAATGAGATAGCTCGATATGTGTTCCCTATTTGAGACTTAGACAAATGGCAGAAACAAGCATTGTTTACGACTACGAACAGAATGAAGTTCGCATCTGGACGGATCGATCGGGAGTCGCACGTCAAATTCTCAAACGATCGCAGGGAAAAGCCAAAGTGACCGAATCGAAGCAAGTCGATCGCATCATCGCATGGAGCATCAGTTTGCCGCTGGAATGTTGCCGGGGTGCTTATGCGATCGCGAAAGTTCTTGCTTCAGAGTCAGAAATGCCCTTCGAGGATGCCCTAGAAAGTGCCTCAGAAGAATCTCCGGTACATTCGGACGTTCAGGAAGTGACCAACGCCGCTTGAACCTCGATCGCAGGCTTCGGATTCTCAACAACATAGCCTGCCTGAATGGTTTTACCGATCGCGATCGTTAAGTCCTGATATTTCAATTCGGCATCCAGTCCGAGCAATCGACATCTGCGATCGATGCACTTCATCACGCCTTCCAAATATCGCGGATCGCCTAACCCAGAGGATTCGATCGTGACCGTCTTTACTGAAGCGCCACGATCGCCCGTCCCTTCCTCGTCTCGTTTAGTGCGTCTCGGTTTCTTCGATCGCTCCCACTGTTGCCAGAGTTCGGATTCAACTAAATCGATTTTTGCGAGTTCCAACGCGATCGCTTCATCAAAGTCACGAATCGCGCTCTTTCTCCAGCGTTTACGAATGAGTTTCAGATCATCGCTGATCGTTTGTTGAGTCACGCCCAAATCAGCCGCGATCGCGGTTTGCGTCTCACCCATCAAATAACGTCTTGCAAGTTCGACTAAATCTTTTTCCCGCTGATCGGGGTGACGGTGGACTGACATAGGACGAATTTACTACCAAACGGTACAACTCCCATAGTACAGGCTCGGACGATCGCGCCTTCGTGATGCTCCGATTTCAAATCGGAACTGTTTCGCACTGGGCAGAGCGATCGACCTTGGGGGACGCGATGAGGTAGTACCTGTGTGTTAGAACCGCACTATAAGGCTTTCAGGTTATTAAATCAGCTTCTAACACACAGAAAGAATTGCGGTATCAGTCTCGGTATTCATAGCTTTGCATAGGTAAAAATCCCCGTTAAAAGCTATGAATACGGCATCTGATCCGCAGTCCTCTTTTATTCGGTTGTAAGCGGGTCCTAGGGGGAAATTGGGGGAATCGAATTCTGCCAATCTCTAGAACCGATGCCAGGAACGAGACTTGAACTCGTGACACGAGGATTTTCAGTCCTCTGCTCTACCAACTGAGCTATCCCGGCGAGTGCGTTTTTCAGCTCTTAATCAAAGTAACAAAAGATTCGTAACTTTGCAAGTTAATTTTCCAGGAAACTTGTTAAATCGATCGACGTTCATCAAAACAATCGACTCGATCGAGCCAAATTCAGCCAAAATAGACAACAGACCACAACTCACCCTTGCAGCCGTTACCCTGATAGAGTATAAAGCCAATCTCATTAAAATTCACTTATGACCCGCCGACGTTCTACACCCTGGATTTACCGCAATTCTCGCCTCTTGATTGCCGCGATCGCCATTCTTGGCATCCTCAATACGGGCTATATCACCTATGAAAAGCTGTTCAGTGGGGCTGTTGCCTGTCCAGCAGGTGGGTGCGTGAAAGTGCTGCAAAGCCCCTATGCCGTGCTATTTGGTTTGCCCTTATCGCTGTATGGATTGTTGGCGTACATCGCGATGGCGGTTTTTGCGCTGGCTCCGCTGGCAGTGAATCCAGAAGAGAAGAAATCACTCCGCACGAATTTAGAGAATAATACCTGGTTGCTACTGTTTGCAGGCTCGACCGCGATGCTGCTATTTAGCGGTTATCTGATGTACATCATGTTCTCGAAATTCGTGTCGCAGTTTGGGGTCAACGGACTTTGTTATTTCTGTCTTGCTTCTGCGACGTTTGCAACTTTGATGTTTATCTTGACGCTGATTGGGCGGGATTGGAACGATCGAGGACAGTTGGTTTTCTTAGGATCGATCGTTGGGATCGTAACGCTGATTGGGTCGCTGGCTTGGGGCGCATCGGTGGGACAGGCTCCCGTAAATGCAACAACGATTTCAGATGCTCAAGGGAATCCGTATTTCCTAATTGAGAACACATCGGGAGAGGCAGAAAAGCAACTAGCACAGCATCTGAAGCAGACTGGAGGCACGATGTACGGAGCCTACTGGTGTCCGCATTGCTGCGAACAGAAAGAACTGTTTGGGAAAGAAGCCGCCGCAGAATTTCCGTATGTGGAATGTGCAGACGGTGGAAAGGATGCCCAAATCGAGACTTGTCAGCGGGTTCTTGGAGAGGCGGAAAAGCAATTGGGTCAGAAAGCAGGCTTCCCGACTTGGCAGATTAATGGGCAATTCTTTAGCGGACGGCAGACCTTGGAGCAGTTAGCAAAAAGTTCGGGCTACACTGGACCGCAAAACTTTAAGAATCCGTTCAGGACTTGTAGACAGCCTTAATTTAGAGCAGATGAGAGGAGCCGATTGAAGGCTCCTTTTTTTGTTTAATTCTGGTAAGCCGCAGTTGCTAATGCGATCGCATAAGGTGTTTCATGCAAATGAGCTTTACCGACTGAGCCGAATAATTCTAATTTCTCGATAATCACGTCTTGCATCGCCGCGATCGCTTCTCCAGTCACGTCCAATAAATCCTTCTCCTCCTGTCCGCAAATCTCATCTTTCAACGCCTGCATATAGGCTTGTCTGACTTCGGTATTGACATTGAATTTGCAGACACCGAGTTGAATCGATCGAGCAATCATTTCCGGTGGCAATCCGGATGCCCCATGTAAGACGAGCGGGATTTCGATTAGATTACGAATCCGTTCTAACCGGGGAAAATCCAAACGAGGAGGACTTTTGTATTCTCCGTGAACGTTGCCGATCGTAACCGCTAAAGCATCCACCTTTGTGGCTTGAACAAATTCAACGGCTTGCTGCGGATCGGTCATTTTGGCTTCTTTTTCCGCGATCGTTAATCCGTCTTCTGTGCCGCTGATCCGTCCGATTTCCGCTTCGACGATCGCATGATACGAATGCGCTAATCGAGTCATATCACGGGTGAATTCTAGATTCTTCTCATACGGCATTGGGGAACCGTCCGCCATAATCGATCGCACTCCTTCATTGAGAACGCGATCGATATCTTTGACCGAAGTGCTGTGATCCAAATGGACAGAAATGGGAACCGATGCGGCTTCTGCGGCTTCCAGACACATCGCAACGAGGGGCGTATTCCCATATTTAAGAGCGCTGGGATGGAGTTGAAGCATGGCAGGACTACGACTGATCTCGGCTGCACTGACGACCGCTTTCACTCCTTCGAGGTTGTAGACATTGAACGCCCCGATCGCGAAAATATTTCGTCGTGCCGTTTCTAGAAGTTCGCTCGTTGAAGTCAGCATGAGCAGCAATTCCCTTAAAATAAAGGATTGTACGATACGTACTGCTTCAATTTTGCTGTTTAACATAAATCGATATGGCTGAACTTCCGACTACTCTTGACGACGCGATCGCACAAGCTCAAACTGCCACTCAAGCAGCACTTGCCGCAGGTTATACCCGGTTGCAGGTGGAACTTGTGTTTCCTGAATTAAAGGCAATGCCGATCACAGAGAAATTTATCTCGATTTTTCGCGATCGAGGTGCGGGCTTGAAACTCTTTTTTACCGATTCGGGAATTGCAGCATTGGCGAAACGGGACTGGGGTGAGCTTCCCCATCAGATTCGCAGTTTGGATGTCGCAGGATCGCGGCAAACGACTCCGGTAGAAGAACAAGTTGATCCAGAGGATGAAATTTATGTCTTCGTTGCACCGAGTTCGGTTGAAGTGAGTCCGGTTGAACAGATTTGTAACGTCGTGGGTGAGCGTCCGGTGATTTTGCTCAATCCCAGACTGGAAGATGTCGCGACGATCGGAATTGGGTACGCAGGACGGCAACTTCGGCAGCGATTTTTAGACACGATCGAGCCGTGTTATTATCTGCGTCCGTTGGATGACCAATCTGCAATTCTGCGCTGTTATCCGTCCCCGTGGGAAGTCTGGTACGCTCCGGATGGTGAGTATCAATTGATTGCAGAAGAACAAGAGCGCCCAGACTCTGAAAAATTAGATGAAATTTTTGCGGGAGTTTTGGGACAAAGCGCAAAACCAGGACTATTTGCAGGGTTTCAGCAATTTCTCAAAGCTTTGGGAAGATAAAGAAATTATTCAGCCAAGATGATAATCCTGTGGATTGCCGTCACAGTTGCCAGTGGACGGGGCATAATTGTGGCATACACCCAGATCTGTATCGCCGGATTCTGGTGTCTAATTCCAAGTCTTAAACCGTTTCCGAAGGACGATCGTAATGAGTCAACAACCCTCACGCCGAATTGTGATTGGTGATGTACATGGTCACTACGAAGGGCTGATGAATTTGCTCAATGCGATCGCTCCTGGTTCAGACGATCAGGTTTATTTTTTGGGGGATTTAATCGATCGCGGTCCGCAAAGCTGCCAAGTGATCGAATTTGTCAAAAATAGCCCTTATCAATCTCTGCTCGGAAACCACGAACATCTGCTGCTCGAAGCTTTTCCGAATGGGCAAGTCTACGCGCCTGCTCTTCAAGCCTGGTTACAAAGTGGCGGACGGGCGACGGTGGCGAGTTATGTCGATGTGGAATTGCTTGTGAAACACGTGGAATGGATTCGCACTCTGCCCACTTATCTGGATTTGGGCGATGTGTGGCTCGTTCATGCTGGCGTGAATCCAGAATTACCGATCGAGCAACAAGGCTATGCAGAATTTTGCTGGATTCGGGATGAGTTCCACAGTTCAATTCAGCCTTATTTCCCGGATAAAACGATTATTACCGGGCACACGATTACATTCACGTTTCAAGGAGTGACACCAGGAGCGATCGCCAAAGGAAGAGGCTGGCTTGGCATCGATACCGGAGCATACCATCCGAAAAGTGGTTGGTTAACGGCGCTAGAAATTAATAGTCAGCAAGTTTATCAGGCGAATGTCTACACCAATCAGATGCGAACTTTACCGCTGAATGAAGTCACCATTTCTGTAGAACCTCAAAGACGGGGAAAACGGCAAGCACTTAGAATGTAGTCCTTGCCGAACTCTTCCATCAACGCAGGCGCGATCGATGACTTGCCGCATCCGTTCCAGCCCGTCCGGGGGTCGGACTTTGAGCAATTAACTGCTGCAAGCGAGTAATGCGATCGCTTGTTGCTGGGTGATTTGCCAGAAAGGTCGGCGGAGACGGAGAATTTAACAACTTCCGCATAAAGGCAACCGCTTCGGATTGAGCATATCCCGCACGTCCCAGCATTCGCACCCCAAGTTCATCCGCTTCATACTCATCGCGGCGGCTATTGGGCAAGCGGAGGGCAACTTGAACCCCAAGATTAACTGCTGTGCTGCGATCGAGTCCCCCTGCGGCGAGGAGTCCCTGTTGAACCGCCGCTTGACGCATTTGTCTGAGCGCGTGTTTTCCAGCAATGTGCCCAATCTCGTGACCGATTACACTGGCAACTTGCGCTTCATTATCAGCGGCATTGAGTAAACCGCGATGGACATAAACAAATCCGCCCACGGTCGCAAAAGCGTTGATGCTATTTTGATCAACGACCTGGAACGTATAGGCGATATTGGGTCTTGTACTGTTGGCGACAAGTCTTTGACCGATCTCATTCACATAAGCCGTCAGAGCAGGATCGCGCACAATTCGGACTTGGCGACTGGTCAATTCACGATTGATTTGGCGACCGAGATCGGCTTCTTGAGAATCATTGAGGCGAGAAAGCTGAACACCTTGAATAATCTGAATTCCACCCCGGATCAAATCTCCCCAGGAGATCGCTTGAGCGACAAGTGGCTGCCCAAATGCAATTCCGGCAACCATCACGATCGATAAAACAGGATACAGCCAACGGCGGCGCAAGAAGTTTGTAATCATAGAACTGTAGAAAATGCGTGAGGCGCTTCTGCTAGAGACGGAGCTTGACTCGATTTAGTTGCGATCGGAATAGAAAAAATTGCTCGATCGCTTCGTAGAGTCGTGCTAATCTTGACAGGCGTTGATCAAGGATTGACGATGAATCGAGTTCAACGCACAGACATTTAGATCAAGCATAACTATGGCTATCGTGGATTCTCAAGGTCGGCTCTTCGGAAAGGTCAGCATCCTGGATGTGGGTGCAACCTTAGTGATTCTGCTCGTGGTGGTTGGAATTTTTGTGTTTCCGGGCACTTCTGGCTCGGCTCAGGGGGTTCGGCTTCCGGTTGAGGTGGATGTGGTGGTACGAGGCTTGAGCGCGACGAATCCCAAAGAATTTATCCAAGCGGGAAATAAGACGAATATTCTGGTGCGGAAACAGCCTTCAGGAACGGCGACTTTAAAGGAGATTAAGTTCTTGCCGCGCACTGTTGCGACTCCTCAACCGAATGGAACGCTGAAAGTTTTTCCTGATCCGCGCCCGGAGTTGGCTTTAACGACGGATATGATGCTGACTCTGGCAAATGAAGTTCCGGTTGTGGATGGAACGCCCGTGTTGGGGGCAGAAAAAGTCAAAGTCGGAACCACGATCGAACTGGATGGTCCAACTTATAACTTTGCAAGTAGCGTGGTCGCAATTCGGATTCAGAAGAAAGGCTAAATTTAGCTCAACTGATTGAATAGCTCTGGAGCTTTCCAGAGTATATAAACAGCGATCGCACAAATCGCAGTAATCAAAGCCGTTACTCCATAAGCGATACACATCAGCAATCCATCTGATTCGAGCATTGCAACCACGAGCAGCAATATCCCGATCGTTGGAAACGGATTCGTGAATGGAATCGGTGCAATTAATAGAATCGCCAACCAAGTGATGCACAGTCCATTGAACTGCCAGATATGTGGATTTGAGGCGATTCGACGCAGACGAGGGCGCGTGATTTTTTCCAGAATCCGGGTGACTCGTCTGATATTTTTTAACAACTGACGTGCGATCGCAGTCGGAAACTGAAATTCTGCCACTTTTTTCGGCAACCAAGGCGATCGTTTTCCCAATGCCATCTGCATTCCCAATACGACGCATCCGGTTCCAGGAATCCCCGTTAATCCAGGCGGCAATGGGAATAGAAACGGAATCACCAATAGCGCGATGACTAAGCAAAATCCACGTTCTGAAGTTTCTGCCAAAATTGAAGCGATCGTCAAAGGTTCTTCTGAGATTCGCTTTAGCAAAGATTCAAGGTCTTGAGAAAAACGAAGGTGCATAAGAGCGCGATCGATGAGCCGTTATAAAGATTCTGACGCAATTTTTTGAGTATTGGGTTCTGAGTGTCAGATTCGCTACAACGACTCTCATCTCAATTCCAGAGTCAAAACCTTTTTCAACCCTCATAGAAACTTGCATTCGAGAAGAAGGCTTGCAGAGTATTAGCGTTAGGAACGAGCGCTACTTTACGGAACAAGCACAATATCATGAGCGCCACGGACAACCTCGACTTTATCGTTTGTCCGTTCTAATCGGGGGCGATCGCTGGAAATCACATTCCAAACCTCGATCGCGCCCGTTTTAGGACTCGGTTCACGATAGTTGTAGATCACCACTGCTAAGGCTTTTCCAGTCGCGTCAAACGTGACTTGTTCTGGCAGCAGTCCCTCGAACCCATATTCTCCAACCGTTGTTAGTTTTCCAGAAGCGCGATCGAATTTGACCAGGGACAGAGAACTATAAGACTTACCTCGCCATGCTGGAGGAAAAGGGGGTAGATAGGTGCGTCGCATGTTTACAGTAGCTATCAGCGAATTATCAGGCGACAAAGCAAATCCTTCTGGACTCAGCCCGACTTTAGTGCGTGAAACGATTTCAGGCGCTTTTCCTGATTCTGGCTCAAAGCGAATCGCAATCATTTCACCTTTTGGATTCATCAAAAAGTTCAAGGCTCGAATGCCGAATGTCCTCCATTTCAGGTCTGGTACTAACAAAAAGCGACCATCAGCACTAAAGCGAGCATTGCTCAGATGATTGCCCACCATAAGAGGTTCGCCGATTAGAGTCGCGGCAATTTCATCACCATTGATTTGAACTCGATAAAACCCAACTCGTCGATCGCTATCTTGAGTCATTGCAAGATACTGACCTGACGGATGCCAAGTTACGGCTCGATTATCTTGACGGCTTGTGGACTGCATTGAAAAGTACGATCGCATTCCCAATCGTCCATCGGCTTGAAGTTGCACAATCAATAATTCTCGTCCTGGTTCTTCTAAGTTGACGGCTAAATACCGACCATCAGGACTAATGCTGAGATGTTCAGGATTGCGTCCGACCTCGACGGATTCGATTACTTTTAATTGTGCTGGATTTGAAATATCAACGACGGTTACTTTTGATCCTTCGGGCATTTGGTCGATCGTTTCAAATTCTTGAATTCCATCGGCGGGACGCGATCTCACTTCTGCAATATACGCCCGTTGACCATTCGGAGATACGGCAATAATTTGGGGCCAAGACATGACCGAATTTGAGACGGGAATCGACGCGATCGAGGGCTTGGCTGAATTGAGGGGTAGCTGGACAGCGGTGAGTGCATCTTCAATGCCAGTAACGCGATCGAGCTTGGCATCTGCGTAAGCCGTTGCTACCATATCCGCGTCTGAAGCAACTAACAACGCTCGCCCCGCAAATTGAGGCGTAGATTGAGCGACAATTGGTGCAATGCTGACAGGCTCGATTAGCTGCAATAACCCATAGCTAATCAATGTCAGCAATACTCCTAGAATTACCCAACGCGATCGCGTCCATGCTTTTGACTTCCACCACTTCATCACTGCTACCCCTTTATTTTGCGTTGAGATTCTGCCATCAGAGTAAGCGATCGCAAAAATTAAAACTGTCTTTCGATTTATGTTAGTGACTCCTCAACTGATCGCCGCTAATAGCGAAGGACTCACCCAAGTTAAACTAACGAGGAGAAGATTGTCCAAGTCATTTTAGGCAGTGTTTTAATAACTTTGAGCTATGGAACTGCGACACTTACGTTACTTCGCAATCACAGCGGAAGAACTCCACTTCGGCAGAGCCGCAGAACGGCTGCAAATGACACAACCTGCTTTAAGTAAACAAATTCAGAGCCTGGAATCAGAGCTAGGTGTCCTGCTCTTTGACAGAACAAAGCGCACAGTGCAACTAACAAGCGCTGGACAGGTTTTTTTAGAGCAATCTCAACAGTTATTAAAACAAGCCGATCGTGCAATTCAACTGGCAAGACGCGCCGCCCGTGGAGAATTGGGAACTTTAAGGCTTGGATTTACCACAACTGCAACTCAAACCGTTCTGCCCGCCTTTGTCCGAAGTTTTCGCGATCGCTATCCTGATGTTGACCTGACGATGCAAGAACTCTCAACCGAAGCACAAGTTCAAGCACTGAATCAACACCAGATTGATCTTGCATTTCTACATCCTCCGATTGACGATCGCGGATTGAGTCTCTACGAAATTTGGGCAGAACCTTTTGTCGTGGTGTTGCCCAAGCATCATCGTTTATCTCATCAGCAGCAAATTCATCCGAAAGAACTTGCTGAAGAGTTATTTATCTTACATCCTCGCCAAGAAGGTCCGATGCTATACCGCCAGTTTCTAGAGCTATGTCAACAGCTAGAATTTCAGCCTGTAATCACAGAAGAAGCACTCTCTCATACCACTCGGATTTGTCTCGTAGCAGCAGGACAAGGAGTTACATTTGTTCCAAAGAGTGTACAAGCATTAGTTGGGACAGAAGTGATTTGCAAACCGTTAGAGCCTTGTCCCATTCAAATGGAATTTGCTGCGGCTTGGCGCTCTAACGATCAGGCTCCAGTTCTCGAAGCGTTTTTAGCGATCGTGCGAAAGGATTGAAAGTAGAAGAGCGAAACAATCGCATAAAAAATGTAACTAAATTAGATGTTGTTCTGCTCAAAGCGCTGCTTGTCTAAGAGGGTGTTTGAGAGGCAATCGTTCATCGCATTCACCTGCCGGGAAATTGAATCTCCGGGCGGACTCGCAACGCAGCAAAGCCGCTTTTTATATTTCTCAAACACCCTGTAAGCGGGAAACGAGGGGAAACTTGTCCCGATCGACTCTCTTGAGGGGTTGCGGGAAGTCGATCGGAATTAGAGCCTATTAGGTTTCATTAACAAGCTGCAAAACGTTATTGTACAGAGGTTCCGCAATCCAAAATCCAGCGTCATGGATTAACGCATCCAGTAAAGGTTTGACTTCAACAATGAAGCCTTTACTTTTTGCTTCGACTAAAATTCCCAAGACTCCTGTGTATCGAAGGTTCAGCTTGCTTGCGACTAATCGACCTCGACGCTCATCAATCAAGACTTGATCGGCTTCGACTTCAACGGCTAGAGCGATCGCTTCAGCTTCACCGATATCAAGTTCGTTGTTTAGTGCTTCGACAAGAGGGCGGTCGCTGACAGCACGAGTTTGAATCCAGTCCAGGGTTTGAACTTCGATCGCACCTGCAACAGCAAAATCGGGGTCAGTGAGTTCTCGATAAACAGCTTCAGGAATGAGAACCGTTTCATACAATTGACGAAGAAGATTCAGTTGATTGATTGCGGCAAGATTGTTGATCGGCGATGTGTCGCTAACAATAATCACAATCTGCCCATGTCACGCAGGTTTTGAATATCTTGCTCAAAATCTTCTACCCCGTAATGCACTGGAATCTGGCGACTGGCGAGCAGGTGTTGAAATGCGACGCGGTGCATCCCAGCAAATCGACTGGCTTGAGCAAGGGTAAGTTTCTCTTGCTGAAACAGCATCACAGCGATTTCCTGACGCATTTCAGCCTCAGTCATGCAAGTTGCAGTTAAAATTTCGTCAGGGACAACAACGCTCATAGCTAAATTCCTCGCTGCTTCTGCTATTGTACGATGTCGATATTGCTTAGGTAGGGAGAATTATCGACTATCTTGAGGCGTTGCGGGAAGTCGATCGAGATTAGTAACGTGGATTTAGATCCAAACAACGGATTAGGGGTACGTTACTTAAAGCCCAATGTGTTCGATCGAACGATGTCAAGATATATTCCTCTATCTATCGATGAGCTTGTTAATCGCTATCTTCAAGGCGAACGAATTTTCGCTGGAGTTCAAGTATATGCTTACACTCTCCCCGAAATCAATTTGACTGGAGTTAACCTTTGTGGAGCAAACCTAGAAGGTGATTGGAGTGGCGTTAACTTGAGTAATTCTTGGTTAAAAGGAGCCGATCTTCAGGCTTCCTTCCGTCGGGCAAATCTGAGCGGTAGTAATTTACGAGGGGCTGAACTAGCTGAAGCTGATTTTACCGAAGCCAATCTCAGTCGTGCCTCTCTTCGAGGTGCAGGTTTAGGACAAACGCTGATGACTGGAGCCAACCTCAGTTATGTTGACTTGCGTGGAGCTTTCATAGAAGAAATCGGACTAGAATCCGCTAACTTAACTGGAGCTAGTTTGACAGGTGCGATCGGGATAGATATTGAGTGGTGAAAGAGTCAGGGATGTATCGTCGATGGAATTGAGTTGTAATAGCAAGGGACGACGACAATACAGGCTTTGACTCTGGCAATTTACGATTAGCTCTCGAAGCTAAAATAAAAACAGCACAAATCACAACGGGATTAAACCTATGGCGGTACGCCAACGGCGCTACAGCAAAGAAGAATTTGCTCGACGTGGGCAAGAACTCTACGAATCAGGCATTCGGCAACAGGTCGAAGCGGGAAATGAGGGCAAAATTGTCGCGATCGATATCGAAACCGGAAATTTTGAGGTCGATGAAAATATTGTACCTGCTGCTAATCGACTGTTTGAGCGCAATCCCGATGCTCAACCTTGGACGATCCGGATCGGACACAGCGCTGTTTATCATTTTGGAGCGCGGAGTCTGAAGCAGAATCAATGATGTACGGAGTTGTGAATTTGCGACGTGAAGCAATACTTCCCCTTGTGGTTGGCAACTCTACAGGACAGAGGCAAGTTATCGATACAGTCATTGATACAGGATTTGATGATTTTTGTCTTTGCCATCTGAAGTAATTGTTCGCCTTGGACTACGTTGGACGACTTTTAATACTGCAACTTTGGCGGATGGGAGTCAAACTCTATTTGACTTCTACACGGGGACTGTGATTTGGGATGGGCAGTATCGTGAGATTGACATTGCTGAATCAGAGACAGAACCCATCCTTGGAATGGCAATGCTTTAGGGATATCGATTGCAGGTTGATAATATTGAGGGTGGAACCGTTAGGATTGAAGCCTTGTAAGCCAAAAAATGAAGGGTGAAAGCAGTTCGCCTTCACCCTTAAACCTCAACCTTAATTTCTATTTCTGAACGCCGATCGCAAATGTGAGCAAATCCTGCTCACCCAAGCGAATCTCTAACGGGTAGACTCGATCGAGATCGAATTCCCGAATCTCCAGGCTCAATCGACCCGCATCATTGCGATCGACCAAGGCACGAGATTCATCACCCTGAAACGACAAACTGCCACCACAAGGGAGCATCGCTTCGATCGATAACCGCTCGGATTCATACCCAATCTTCAACGTAAACGCGCCTAACTCAGTGAGCCATTCGCGCTCCAATTGCGGCTGATTTGTCGAAACCGTTAGCATCAACGTGCTGAGAATTTCCCGCGCTGCTAAGAGCGATAACGCCATTTGTTGCGTCTCGATCGCGCCTTCGTAGGACTGGGGAAGTTCTTCGCCGATTTCGATCGCGAGGTCTTGCAGCTTGGCAACCTTAGACCGAGCCGGTGACACCATCACATATCCCGCAACATTGTTCAGCAGTTGAGTTTGACCCGGAAACAGCGTATCGACTGCCCGAACCAATTTTGCTCCTTCTCGGAGCGAGGAGAATAATACCGATTGGCACTGCGCCAGAAGTTCGGTCATCACCGCTTCGGGCATAGGAATCGGTAAATTCATTCGACGAATTTGTTGTAACCAAACAGATGCAGCGACTAAAGCAGGTTGAGCTTCGGAACGGGATGGCTCAGCATCATAATCCACCGATTCTTTCTCCCAGGGAAAAAGAGGGGGATTTTTCTGAGCCTCCTGTAGAAGACGATGCTTTAGCAGCGCATGAAAACGATCTTGCACAGCAGGTATCTCTCCCAGTTGGTGTGATGAATCCTCGTGTGAGGAGCGTTGCGGGAAGGAACTGTCCCCGCGAACGGAGTCACTGATTGGATCACGAATTAGGGGCGGCTGTAGCAAATCTGTCTTGAGATCTGGTTGATCGATAAGACCAAGATTTTGTAACAGTTTTAATAGAACTTGTGTTCTCTTTTCTAAGTTGTGATCCATTGTGATAACACCCTATTCATCAGCCGACGGGGTTCCTCCGGAATCTTGGTCATTACGAATTTCCCAAGCTTGCTCAAGGAGTTTAAACCATTGTTTCTGAACTTGATTCACGGTGCAACCTAATCGTTGTGCGATTGTGCTTTCCGGTAACTTTTGTTGCTTCAGATCCAAGAGTTTTGCTTGAGCGGCGGTGGCACGTTGATGTAACGTTTGCCACTGGCGATTCGAGAGTCCGAGATTGCGCTCCAAGTCTGCCTCTAGCCATTGGTGGACGAGTTCCCAATGGTGCGAGAACGAGAATCGAATCAAATGATATTTGAATCGCTGCTGTAAGTAATCCCGTTGACGAGGGGTTAAGCCCAAGATCGCTTCGATTTCGTTGGCTGGAAGATCCTGAAGCCGCAGGGTGAAGTAATCAATACAGTCGGTTTGCTTGCGTTCTTCAAGGTAGGCGACGAGTTCCTTGATCACCGATTGGCGCAGGGTGTCTTCTGCCAATTCTGGCTCTTGAGCAACCATCTGTTCGCGAACCTGCTGGATCGATGCCATGCTCCAAGGATTCTCAGATTCGGACATCGAACCCTCAGCGGCTTGCTCCAGATCGACCAAAGTTTCGATCGGTTGCTGTTGAGAGAAGGTTTGCGCTCGAAGAATGATCAATTGCTGATTGCGATGTCCGGGAAGCGGAATTCGCCGTTTTCCGTAGCGCTCGGTGAACGCCATATATTCGGAAAGTTCTAAGGTCGATCGAGGCGTGTAAGTCGCGCCTAGTTGTGACTCCCGACGAAACGCATTCAGCGCTTCCATATAGAAGCCTTGTAAGAAATCCTCAATGAGAACTAACCGGGCTTGATAACTGGATTGAGTTTGCGGTGGCGTGATGTAACGGTAAATCACCGCGCTCAAATTACTATGTAGTTCGGCGCGACCCCGACGTGAACCGAGGCGATAATATGCCAAACATTGTTGGAGACGGTGTTTTGCGAGTGTGGTTGCCCACGTTTGAATTTCTCCGGATGCTTGAATCCGTTTGCTTTCTGAACAGATTCGGACAACTTCCTGGGTCAGTCGATCGGCGACTTCCCGGCAGTTTCGCTCAGAGGCAGTGGTGGCTTGTTTCAGTTCATTCAACAGAAGCTGAAAAATCGCGTCCACGCTCTGGCAGATTTCCCCCACAGTTTCTAGTGTCGTGCAAATCAATGGCTTACTCTCATTGGTTTGATGGAACTTTTTTGTGATGCCTAGATCACAATAGTGGTAGAAATCCCTGATTATTTGCGGATGGCACGGTTTATGAACTTAGATCAACAGCTTCAAACGCTTATCGATGAAGCTCCCCAGGACGGATCAACCCCTCAGTTAATTAAATCTATCGCTCCAGTGTTGGGCGCGATCGCACAACGGTTACGACATCTTCAATATTATGTGGTGCAGACGCTCGACCAAAATTGGGTGATGCTGACTCTCGGTCATCGTGCCCAGAACGAACCTGAGAAAAACGTAATTTATGCCTTTCCCAGCCTCAAGGACGTGAGTTCTAGTCCTTATAATTTGGCTGATCCGAATTTGATTGCTTTACCTGTTCCGGTGACACATATCCTGTTTCAAATGCTGGCAATGGACAAAGAGTACAGTACGATTTTTTTTGAAACGCCGGGGAATGCGACGATCGGGACAGAAGTTCAGCGGTCGGAACTCGAAGTCATGATTCAAGAATATTGGCGTGAACAGGCAGATGCGGTGACTGAAACCAATATTCCAAGTGATATCGCCTGATATAGACCGATTCGTGCGGATTGGAACTGTAAATCTAAATCTTGGTAGAAGACTTTAGAGTTGCAGTTCTGACTTTGCATAGAGAAAAACCCTGAGAAAGTCAACCGTTTGAATACTAATCTTTCTTAATCTGTTTCCAGATTGCACTGAGATGAACATGGGAACAACCTCAACCCTTAGATTCAAACACAATCCTTACGCTTTCTCAGGGGCAATTCATAAAAGCTTTATATAAAGCATCCGGGTTAAAATCGCTCTAAACGAAGACGTGTAAGGAGTTTAAGCGATTTCTCTGAGTGCGACAGCGCATGAATTGAGTTTTTCCGGGAACTTTGGGATCTGCTAAAAGGTAGAGCTTCAGAGTTTGGGATCGCTGTTACGATCGCCGAAGTTTAATTTTTGGTTTGAAAAATGAATTCTCATTCGTCTCAGGTGAGTCTCGCAAATCTCTGCTGCTACACGAATTCGACGCGGCATATTCAGATCGCTCGAATTATTGATGTTCCGAACTGGTATTTTGAGCGGGTAGTTTTTCCGGGGGAGCGTTTAATGTTTGAAGCGCCCCAGGAAGCTCATTTGGAGATTCACACGGGAGCGATGGCGAGCGCGATTTTGATGGACACGATTCCTTGTCAGCAGTTGCGGGTTCGGAGTTGGGTCCCGATCGCTTAGAAGAAATTCGATCGACTGGGCTGTTTGGAAATTTCGGAAGGAAGCCGATTAGGACTCTCGAAGACCGACTTGAAGTTTCGCAAGCCCAGTGGAAGATTTTGGGAGCCGATTGGGAATTTTGGAAACGCAACCCATAAGAAACTTTGGAAGCTTAGCGAATAGAATTCGCGGCTAAACAAACGAAACCCGCCTGCGCGGGTTAGGGACTTTTAAGATTGACTGTTCCAGGTTTGAGCGGCATCAGAGAGAGCTTGATCGACCGTTTTTTGTCCGAGCATGGCGGCTTGGAGATTCTCGTAGATCGTTTGCTGCAAGGACTTGATGTTTTTGATGACTGGAATCAAAACTTCTGCTCGTTGAAGTTGTCCTGCACTAACGATTCGGGCTTTGTCGATCGAGCTTGCATCCGCTGGCGCAGTCGTGAAATACGCATCCTTCGCAGCTTGGATTGTTGAAGGTAGAACATTCGCGGCTTTGGCAAAGGCAAGCTGATTCTCGTTATTAGTCAGGAATAGCGCAAATTTCACCGCTGCATCCGGTTGATCCGTATCTTTTGGAATTGCCACATTCATGACAGCAACGTTCTTTTTGCCTGTATCGCCTGTGATTTGAGGGGCAGATTGAGAGGATTTGGCGATCGAGGGCGCATTTTTAGCGATCGACTTCAGGAATTCGGCTCCCGATGCCAGGATTGCGGTATTGCCTTGTTGGTAAAGGTCGATCGCGTGTCGGTGTCCTTCGGTTAAAACCTCTTTTGGCATCAAGCCATTTTTGTACATATCCACCCAATACTGGAAGGCAGCTTTTCCTTGAGGCGAATTAAAGGCAGCTTTTCCTTGAGAATCAACAAGCTGAACGCCCATTTGGACAAAGGATTCCATCACTTCGCCTGAATCATTCGGAACGACTGTGGCAAAGAAGGCATACTTTCCGGTTTTGTCTTTAATTTGCTTGGCGGCTTGAGCAAGTTCCGCGTAAGTAGCAGGAGGTTTCGCAATGCCCGCTTTCTTCATCAAATCAGTGTTGTAAATTGCGACTCGTGTGGTGAGATACCAAGGCACACCGAACGTTTTGCCGTTTAGTATACTTGCTTGCCAAATTCCTGGAAAGTACTGCTGTTTGACATCGGCAGGGATTTTCTCATCCAAATTCATCCAGACTCCGCGTTCTGCCAGTTGAGAAGCAAAACCAGGATTGAGGTTTACGACATCGGGAGCGGTTTTTGCAGCAACCGAGGTTAAAATCTTGCGCTCCATTTCTGCCCAAGGCACATCTGTCCAGCGAATTTTTACTCCTGGATTTTCCTGCTCGAATTTGGCAAACAAGGATTTGAAATAGTCATCAAATTGTGGACTGAGTTGCATTGTCCAAAAATCAAGCTCACCGCTGGCTACCTGTTGTCCGGTCGGAGTTCCGCTCCCACAACTGACAAGCCAACTGAGCACAACTCCCAAAATTGTAAATATCGTGAACGTTTTCCAAGATCTGATTTGACGCATGGATCTAAACAATTGAATCGCAGCGTAGCTCAGTTTACAGGATCAGATCGCTCAACTCCACAGCAATTGTTTCACTGGAATTTCAATCACAAAAGTGGCACCTCGTTTTGAAGTTCGCTCACACTTTAATCGCCCGCCATGTTGCTCAGTGACAATTTGGTAACTGACAGATAAACCCAGTCCTGATCCTTGACCGATCGGCTTTGTGGTGAAGAAGGGATCGAATAAACGGCGATGAGTTGCCGCAGTCATTCCAATGCCATTATCAGAAATCGAGATGCGAACCCATTCAGAAGATTCTGTTTCTTGAAAGAGTGAAGTTTGAATTTCTATCGTTGGCGTGAAATCCATTTCTTCGGCTTGCCAACGATCGTGAATTGCCTCGATCGCATTCGAGAAAATGTTGATAAAGACTTGATTCAAGAGTCCGGCAAAGCATTGTACTTTTGGCAGGGTTGTATAGTGCTTCACGACTTGAATGGTGGGACGAAGGATCGGATTGCCAGAAGCACGATTCGATTTCAATAAATGCTGCAATAACATTAAAGTGCTGTCGATCCCTTCGTACAAATCAACGGCTTTTAGATCAGCTTCATCGTGACGAGAGAAAGTTCTAAGCGATCGCACAATATCGCGAATTCGTTCTGCTCCAGTTCCCATCGAGTCAAGCAGCTTGAACAAGTCATGTCGCAGGAACTCTAAATCAGCGTCTTCAATTTCTTCTGCAATTCGATCGCTAGGGATTGGGTGATCGGTTTGGTACAGATGAATGATGTGTAGAAGGTCTTCAACGTATTGTTTTGCAGGCTCAACATTGCCATAGATAAAACTCACCGGATTATTGATCTCATGAGCAATTCCCGCAACTAATTGCCCTAAGCTAGACATCTTTTCGGTTTGAATTAATTGAGTTTGGGTCTTTTGAAGTTGTTTGAATGCGGTTTTGAGTTCTTGAGCTTGTTGGCGTAATTGTGATTCAGATTGTTTGAGCGCGATCGCAGTTTGTTCTCGTTCAGCTTCGAGTCGAATGCGATCCGTAATCTCTGTCACCATCGAAACAATGCCGATCACATTGCCATTCGTATCTAGAATCTGATTATTATGCCATTCGCAAGTGATAACTTTTCCATCACTTCTTAGGTTGTCATTAATATTGTGAGTTCCACCTTTACGATCGACTAATTTAGCGGCAACTTGATTGATTTCGGGTCGAGTCTCTTCTGGAATCCAGCGATCGCAATGTTGCCCGATCGCTTCAGTCCGTGAAGATCCAAACATTCTCTCAGCCGCTGGATTCCACTCTTTGACGATCATCTCAGGTGTCCATTCGACGATCGCAAGAGGAGCGTGTTGAATCAGCAAAGACAATCGTTTTTCTGACTCTAACCGCGCCATTTCTGCTTGTCGTCGCTCGGTCTCAATTTGAACGCGATCGGTAATATCAATTCCCATCGAAACAATGCTCATCACACTGCCATTCGGTGCTAACAAGGGATAGTGATACCATTCACAAACGATCGCTTGTCCGCTTTGAGTGCAGTGATTTTGAATTTGCTGTGTCACCCCTGATTGAGTGAGCAGCGGCGCGATTTGATCAAGCACTTCCTCTCGTGCGAGTTCTGGCAAGATTTCATCGAGCGATCGACCGACTGCTTCTGAGCGACGATATCCAAATACTCTTTGAGCAGTTGCGTTCCAAGTCTGAATCTTATAGTCAGCACTCCACTCCACGAACATGAATGGAGATTGTTGAATTAACAGCGTCAAACGTTGCTGCGATCGTACTAATGCTGCTTCTGCTGCTTTGCGTTCCTGGATCTCTTGTTCTAGTTGGGTCGCTTGTGCTTTGGGTTGATTGAGCAAATCATCGATCGTCGCCACAATGTACGGCGTTCTCGCTGCACTATAAGTAATTGCTTTTACCAGCGAGATCTCTTGAGCGATGCCAGTTGCATCATAGAGATAGCCTGATTGGATCGTCTGGATTCCGCTCTGGAAGATTTTTTCGCTGTCTCTTAGTTCTGACGAAAAAATACGATCGACGTTTTCGAGAAATTCTGAGAGACTATAGTGCGATCGCTGACAGAGCGCGCGATTTGCGAAGACGATGCGATGTTGTCGATCGGTGATAAAAATCGGAACTGCGACTCGATCGAGAACTTGCCAAAGCTCTAACTCCGTCTGCTCAATTGCGCCAATCATCCTGAGACCCTGATGTGAAACACGTTGGTTTTAAGAGTTCCCAAAAAGGCGCGTTTATTGAGAAGTAAAGCTTAGTAGAGATTGGGAACGATCGCCGATCCAGTTTTTGCATCGAATAAATGAATTTTATCTGTGGGGAAATCAAGTCGCAATGCTTCACCAAGTTTTACTGTTCGATCGGGTTCGATTCGGACTTGCATTGTGTCGGAATTGTCCGCTAAACGCACAGAGAGAACCGTTTCATGTCCCAAAGCTTCGATCAAATCAACAGCGACTAAAAGCGATTGTGGGCTAGAGTCACCCAATATTAGATGCTCAGGACGAATTCCAAGTGTCACCATTTCGCCGTTATAGCGGTTCAGCGTCGATCGCCATTGTTCAGGCAGTGTGAGTTGAAATAGGGCGTGATGCAGAGTGAGCGGGGCACGAACTTGGACGGGGAGAAAGTTCATGGGAGGGGAACCGATGAACTCAGCCACAAACCGATTCGCGGGACGAGTATAGAGTTCTAAAGGTGTGGCAAGCTGTTGAATTTGTCCAGCATTCATCACCGCAATGCGATCGCCCATTGTCATCGCTTCAGTTTGATCGTGCGTCACATAAATCGTGGTCGTTCCTAGCTGTCGCTGAAGTTTGACGATTTGCGCTCGTGTTTCGGCTCTGAGTTTTGCATCTAAGTTCGACAGGGGTTCATCCATCAAAAAGACTTGCGGATTTCGTGCCATTGCGCGACCGAGTGCAACTCGTTGCTTTTGTCCACCAGAAAGCTGTTTCGGGAGTCGGTGTAACAATGGCTCAATTTGAAGCATTCGAGCAACCAGTCTGACTCGTTCTTGAACGGCTTTTTCTCGATCGCTGACGAATCTCATTCCACTGGGCAAATTTCGGGTTACGCCAACTGCGATATTTTCAGACCACTTTGCGTTCTGTCCATCGAGCTTAGTGCGGCGCAGTCCAAACGCCAAATTATCGTACACACTCATGTGTGGATAGAGTGCATAGTTCTGAAACACCATTGCGATGTCGCGTTCTTTTGGCGGAAGATCGTTCACAACGTGATCGCTGACTCGAACATTTCCAGCGGTTAGTTCTTCGAGTCCAGCAATTAGCCTCAGCAGCGTACTTTTTCCGCAACCAGAGGGACCGACTAACACCATAAATTCACCGTCTTCGATCAGGAGATTGATCGATCGAAGTACAGCAGAATTTTCGGTCTGATCGCCCTTTTGATAGGACTTGTAGACGTTTTCGAGAACGACTTGAGCCACGATCGCATTTCCCTAATTCGTAGAAGCAAGTTTAGCGCATCCAGAAGCATTGTATCGATCGCACGATTCAAACATGGGATTGTCATTAGAATTTAATCTGATTCTGGTTCAATTACGAAAGATGAAGTTCGGATTCAGATATGACCTCACCAAAGCCGAGTTTTCCCCGTGGACGCTTGCCTTCTCCGCCTGCCGCGACATTGATGCTCTTGAGCGTTGTGATGTTGTCGGGCGCGATCGTGCTTGCCTGGTTCGCGGGTCAGGGAACGATTAGTCGAATTTTTGAGCGATTGAATCGATTGCAGGAAAATCCACCGATGTGGATTGATGCCCCAATGCAACTCGGTAACTATTTCCTGTTTTGGACAGTTCTGCTGTTGCTGAGTATTGTTCTGATTACGAAAGTTTCTCCTCGTCCTCAAGCTTGGTCGCGGATAGTCGTGGTCGGAACGCTTTTAGTTCTGCTACTGAGATATCTAGTTTGGCGATCGCTAACAACTTTGAATCTCAGTAGTCCGCTCAATGGTGTATTTAGCTTAGGATTGTTCGCGCTAGAGTTGCTGATGTTAGTTTCGAGCTTGATTCAGCTTGTTCTACTATTGCGAGTGCGCGATCGACGTTCTGAAGCAGATCAGCGATCGATTGCTGTGATCAATGGAACGTTTACACCTTCGATTGATATTCTGATTCCAACTTACAATGAGCCGACTTTTATTCTCAGAAGAACGATCATCGGATGCCAAGCATTGCACTATCCGAATAAGCGGGTTTATCTCTTGGATGATACTTGTCGATCGCAGGTGAAAGAACTAGCAGCAGAACTTGGATGCAACTACATCACGCGCTCTGATAATCGACACGCGAAAGCGGGTAATTTGAACAATGCTTTAACTCAGACGAACGGTGAATTGATAGTTGTGTTTGATGCTGATTTCATTCCAACTAAGAACTTTCTGATTCGTACTGTTGGCTTTTTCCAGAATCCAAATGTCGCATTAGTTCAAACCCCGCAAACTTTTTACAATCCTGATCCGATTTCTTACAACTTAGGCTTAGAAGATGTACTTACGCCTGAAGAAGAAGTGTTCTATCGTCAGATTCAACCGATTCGAGATGCAGCGGGTGGAGTTGTTTGTTCTGGAACATCCTTTGTGGTTCGTCGATCGAGCTTACAAGCAACCGGAAACTTCTTCACAGAATCCTTGAGCGAAGATTACTTTACCGGAATTCGATTAGCTGCAAGTGGGTATGAATTGGTCTATCTCAATGAAAAACTTAGTGCAGGATTAGCGGCTGAAAACATTGCTTCACAAGCCCTTCAGCGAATACGATGGGCACAAGGAACATTGCAAGCGTTCTTTATTCAAGCCAATCCATTAACAATTTCTGGTTTACGCCCGATTCAGCGACTTGCTCACCTAGAAGGACTATTACACTGGTTCACAAGCCTTTCACGACTGGGCTTTCTGCTAGTTCCTCCAGCTTATGCCTTTCTGCACGTAATTCCAGTAAGAGCAAATATGGAAGAGACACTGTTCTACTTTGTTCCGTACTATGTTGCTCAGATTACAACTGCAAGCTGGCTCAATCACCGATCGCGTTCTGCACTATTAGCGGATCTCTACTCACTGGTTCTTTGTTTTCCTCTAGCAGTCACGGTGATACAAACATTACTCAAGCCGTTTTCTAAAGGATTCAAAGTTACACCAAAGGGCAAAAAGAGCGATCGCTTTGTGTTTAATTGGCAGTTAGCAATTCCGCTGATTGTATTGTTCTGCATTAGCGCACTGAGTTTATGGATGAGTTTGGGCGTGTACACAATGACTGGGATGGCGGATGCAAGCACACACCCGCACACGATCGAACAATTCAAGGGCTATGGTTTAGGATTGTTCTGGGCGGGCTACAATCTCGTTATGTTAGGAATTGCATTGTTAGTTCTAATTGATGCACCTCGCCCTTCGCAGTATGAGTGGTTTCAGCTTCATCGAACGGTTCGTTTGACAGTCAATCAGCAAGAATATTGGGGATCAACGATCGCACTTTCAGAAGCAGGAGCAGAGGTTGTTATCACTCAAAATGCTTTTCTGGATGCTCAACAAGTTGAAATTGAACTAATGGAAGAGCGATTGAAAATCAAAGGAACTGCAACATTAATCGATCGAGATTCACTCAAGTTTCTGATTACTTTCGAGCCATTAATCTTAAAGCAACATCGATGTTTAGTTGAACTCCTATTCTGCCGTCCGGGACAGTGGAAAAGCCGTTCTACGCCTGGAGAACTACGATCGCTTTGGCTGTTGATCCGAATCTTCCTCAAGCCTCGAATTTTAGTCGATCGACATCGAAGAATTCATGCGATCGCAGTTTCTCAAAGCTAATCCGGAACTCCCCAGATCCGAACGGTTCGATCTTCACTTCCGCTCACAATCAAAGACTGATCTTCATTCACTGCAACCGCAGTCACTAGACTTTGATGTCCCTGTAGTAAGCAAACCTCTCGTCCTGCTTGTAGATCCCAAATTTTGACTGTTCTCTGACTGCCACTGATCAAATAGCGATCGTCATTTCGCGTCACCGATGCAATCTGTCTCAGTTTACTCTCAGTTGGATCAATCTCTTGCCCATTCTTCAAGCTCCAAGATTTGATCTGCCGTCTTGCAGCTTGAATCGTGAAAATATTAGCTTCGGGATCAATCGAAACTGTGTAGACGAATGTATAAGCAGGAATCGTAAAAATTGGTTCTTCAGCCGCAACATCCCATACTTGAATTAGTCCATCTCGACTCGCACTAATCGCAACTTGACGATCGACATATCTTAAATGCTGAGTTGCAACCGCGATCGCAGTAATGCCTGTATTATGTCCTTTCAATGCTGCTAAACATTCAAATAATCGATAGTGCGGATAGTTCGCTAGTAACTCAGGGTAAGGCTGTAATAACTTGTAAGCAACTTTTTGAACTGCGATCGCAGAATCATTCAAAGCTTGCACTAACAAATCTAACCCTGCTGGTGTATGTTGAACCTGGTGCAATGCTGCAATTCGTTGATCGACTCGATCGCTCTTTAATCGCTGCCGAATCCCGTCAATTCCGCCCAAGACGACACTTCCCATCATTGGACGGGGAGAATTGCCTAAGACAGCATCAAATTCTTTCGGGGAATCGGTCATATTTGCTGATTATGGTATATTTGAACTATAAAGAGTTCGCGCAATTCCAGAAGTTTCTGTCACAATAGCGCACATGACTTTTAATCTGTCCCACTCTCACCAAGAAATTGTCGAGCAGCTTGATCTAATGTTACGCGCTCGGTATCCATTGATCTATCTCGTCGGAGTCGAGGAAGAACCGATCGGGGAAGTTCTAAGCGAAGTTTGCGATCGCTCGACTCGTGAACTTAGAAAATGGGACATTGTACGCGGATGGGACGATACTGGAGCCGACAAAGGAAGCGCGATCGCGGCTCTTGGAAGAATTGCCAAAGCTTCAAACGACAAATCTACTGTGTATGTGCTGCACGATCTTCATCCCGTTCTGAAGTTTCCGCTACAAGCCAGTAATGTTCCAATTATTCGTGAAATTAAAAACCTTGCTCGTGATTTAAAGCGCAGCCGAAAGACATTAATTCTGACCAGTCATTCTCTCGATGTTCCGCAAGAATTTATCGAAGAAATGACTGTAATTGATTTTCCACTACCAGACACACAAGAGATTGATACTTTAGTCTCACAGATTGTTGTGCCTGAGAAATTGAAGCTATCCCAACTCGGTAAAGAACAGTTAGTAAAAGCCTGTCAGGGATTGAGTCGGGCGCGAATTCAGCGAGTATTAGCAAAAGCGATCGCAGCAAAACAACACATCAGCGAACAAGATATCGATAGTGTTCTCGAAGCTAAACGGCAAGCGATTCGCCAAACTGGAATTCTCGAATTTTTCACCACACAAGAATCACTCAAAAGCGTAGGTGGATTGGACAATCTGAAAAAATGGGTGCAAATGCGCCAAGATAGCTTTACCGAAGAAGCAAGGCGCTATGGCATTCCGAACCCGAAAGGCGTTCTACTTGCAGGAATTCAAGGAACTGGGAAATCACTTTCCGCGAAGACGATCGCGCACGAATGGCGTTTACCATTATTACGACTAGATGCGGGTCGATTGTTCGGGGGACTGGTCGGAGAAAGTGAAAGTCGAGTCCGACAAATGATCCGAATTGTCGAAGCGATCGCACCTTGCGTTCTCTGGATGGACGAAATTGATAAAGCCTTTGGCAACATTAATGCAGGCATGGATGGAGATTCTGGAACCAGCCGCCGCGTATTTGGAAGTTTAATCACTTGGATGCAGGAAAAGACCAGCCCAGTGTTCATCGTTGCTACCGCCAACAATGTTCAAATTCTGCCCGCTGAACTTCTACGCAAAGGTCGGTTCGATGAAATTTTCTTTCTAAACTTACCGACGGAACCAGAACGACGTGAAATCTTTAGAGTGCATCTCCAGCGGTTACGACCTAGCCGACTGCGCGAATTCGATCTGGCTCTACTTGCCCGTCAAACCCAGCAATTCAGTGGTGCAGAAATCGAACAAACGATCGTTGATGGAATGCAACGCGCCTTTAGTCAGGGAAGTCTAGGCAATCGTCGGGACTTTACAACTGAGGACATCGTGCAAGCGATCGAAGAAACCGTTCCTTTAGCTGCGATCGCACGAGAGCAAATTGAGGGCTTAAAACAGTGGGCGGCAAATTCCGGGGCGCGTCCAGCGTCTCAGGATGTACAGTTGATCGAGGAGTTACGCGCCATTACTCGTCAGCGTGGAATTGATTTTTAGAGGTAAATCCAATGTCACACTTTACAACAATCAAAGTTCAGATCAGAGATGGCGAAGTGCTGTGTGAAACCTTACGCGAACTCGGTTACAAAGTGGAGCAACATGCGCTGGTACGAGGCTATCAAGGCGATAAAACGGAAGCAGAGTATGTGATTCGTCGATCGAATGGTTACGATCTTGGGTTTCGACGCGAAGGCGATGATCAGTATGTTTTGATTGCTGATTTTTGGGGAGCACGAATCAATCAAACTCAGTTTGTGAACGAGATCCAGCAGAAATATGCTCACAAACAGTTACAGAAGACTTCAGCAGAACAGGGATATACGATCGAGGCTGAAGAAGTTTTAGGAGATGGAACGGTTCGAGTCGTGGTCGGTCGCTGGATCTAGGGCGTGTTTTAAAACCCTTCGCTTCGTTCAAACCCGTCCCGGACTGGAAGTCGGGACTAACGGTGCGAAGTCAGTTGAAACTGACTCTATCGGTTAGGTTTGGCTTCTAGTCCCCTTCAGTGGACTTCGTTCTGTTAGCCCCGAATTCTATTCTGGGGCGGACGAGCAACGGAGTGAGGAGCTTTTAAAACACGCTCTAGTCCTCAAGGAATCGATCGACATTCAACTCAAATCCAGGTAAAACCGTTTCTCCTAACAAAACTGTCGGCAGCGATCGAACTTCTTTATCCTGTCCCTGCCGATAGATTTCGACTTGTTGATCTTGAGGATTGAAGAGCCAACCTAAACGAACTCCGCTATCTAGATATTCCTGCATCTTTTCTTGTAGCATCAGCAATCTATCAGTTGCAGAACGCAGTTCGATTACAAAATCAGGCGCGATCGGAGGAAATTTCCTACGTTGTTCTGGCGTGAGAGCTTCCCAGCGCGATCGTTCGACCCAAGCCGCATCTGGAGAACGATCGCCTCCTCCTGGAAGTTTGAAGATCGTTGAAGAGCTAAAAACCTCTCCAAGCTGAGTTTGACGATTCCAAATTCCTAAATCAATAATGTAATTTGCTTCTCTGTTACCACTTTCTCCACCAACCGGAGACATAACAATCAAAACTCCTTTTGCATTCCGCTCAATGTTCCATTCAGGATTACTGAGACAGAGTTGATAAAATTGCTCATCGGTAAGATGAACGTGCTTGAGATCCAGTGTCAGAGGAAGCGTCAATTCCATTGTTTTGCTCCTGTATCAAGCAAAGTTAAACACACTTTTGTATAAAATCAATCACCTGGTGCATAAATCCTGGCTTCGTCACGATTAGCACTGTCGAATCTGGCTCCAGAATTGTGCTGCCGTTTGGAATCTCAAGATCCATGTGTGCATGAGGCTGATACCCGATAATCAATGAGCCTTGTGGAAATCTTGGATCTTGAGCGACTTCTGCCACACTCCGACCCACCACACTACAACTCGGCGCAATAGAAAGTTTGAACACCTCGATCTGACCCTGCTCGAAGTGCATCATCGATTCGACTTCCGGGTATTCGATCACATTCACCATTGTTGAAACGGCAAGCTCGATCGCATTAATCACATGAGTCGCGCCTGCAAATCGATAAGGTGCTGCAAAATCTTTGTGCCGCATTCTCACCAAAATATTTGGGACACCGTAATGTTTTGCTAGCGTCACCATTGCCAAATTCAAGGCATCATCGCGAAGGACTGCGGCGATCGCATCCGCCTTCCGAATCCCAGCTTCGATCAGCACCTCAGTACTCACGGCACTGCCCTCGAATGCGATCACGCCTAATTGTTCTCGTGCATATCGACACGCGGCAGGATCAACATCAATCATCGCCACGGTGTGTCCCAATTCAATGAGACGCTGAGACAAACTCAATCCAATGAGACCTGCGCCCCCGATTAAAACGTACATAAATGCTCTGAATCACGCTTTGTTCTAGCCTATAGCATGATTCAAAGAATGTTAGTCGAGTTTGAGCGAATTGACTGGAACCTCGTCCCAGGAAGCCACTCGACGCATCCGAGCCACCCAACCTTCTTGTTTCTGTTTTTCGGTCAGATTAGCTTCAAAGGATTCGTGACATTCTTGCGCTTGAGTTTCATCACAGCAAGCAATACAGGCATACATTAGCCCAGACGGATCAACTTGTTCGTTTACCCAAATGGTCATGATCCTTTCCTCCAAAACCCTACTGAAAATTTTGCCATATTTAGGCTGGGCGTGCTGCTAGGTCAGAAAGGGCTTCTCCGGTAACGCGACAGATTCGCCAGTCAGGAAGAACACTTGCACCCATGCGTTGATAGAAGCCGATCGCGCTTTCATTCCAATCTAAAACGCTCCACTCTAATCGCCCGCAGTCCCGCTCTACGGCGATCCCAGCCAATCGAGTGAGTAGCGCTTTTCCAATTCCTTGTCCTCGATATTCGGGTAGAACAAAGAGATCTTCGAGGTAGATTCCGGGCTTTGTGAGAAATGTTGAATAGTTGTGTAGAAATAGTGCGAAACCGATCGGTTTATTTTCAACAACTGCCACGATCGCTTCAACATAAGGCTTTTCGCCAAAGAGATGGGAATGAAGATTGTCGATCGAGCCTGTAACTTGATGAGACAATTTCTCGTATTCTGCCAAGGCTTGAATGAGAGAAAAGATTGCGGGCACATCAGCAGGCGTAGCAGAACGAATTTCAAACATAGACATGCCTTCAAAACATATAGCGCAATATCAATTGGGAAATTGAATACGACGAACAATTCCCCAATTTCATCATTTCTTACAATGCTCCCGCTGCGGTCTTATCTAAAACGCCGCCCAAATGAGTGGTGATATTCATCGCCATCAACATCGGAGTTGCATCGTTTCCAGTAACATAATCGATCACACTAACCGCGCCATTTCCTTGTTTGAAGTTCCAGAATGAGGCAGGAGTTAGACCTGAAACATAACAGAGAATTGCTTTGTTAATCGCATCGTGAGCGACCACGAGAATGGTTTCTCCTGGTTTTGCAGATTGTACGATCGCAGTCCATCCTTCAACCGCACGATCCCAAACTTGCTGCAAATTCTCACCTTCTGGCATTTGTACCGTTTCCGGTTTGCTTTGCCATTGATGCAACAATCCTGGATAACCCGCTTCAATCTCAGATTCAAACTTGCCTTCCCAAAGTCCGTGACTGATTTCCCGCAAGTCATCTCGCAGTTTCAGATCGATCTCTGGATGATATTTGAGAATGATTTCTGCGGTTTCTTTGGGTCGCACCATTGAACTACTTACAGCCGAATCGATCTGCACTGATTTGAGGAATTCTGCGGCTTGACCTGCTTGCACTCGTCCATTGTCGTTCAGGGGCACATCGATTTGACCCTGAAACCGTCCCTGTCGATTCCAGTCGGTTTCACCATGTCGCACCAAGAGCAGACGCGCCCCTTTCTGATTTGGTCTTGGCTTGGGAATCGTTTCGCCTAAATGTGAGGTGACGTTGAGCGATTCGATTTGCACTTGATCCCCGAAATCACCAGAGAAGTTGAGTACGCTAATCCCACAATTGGAAATGTGGAAGCGTTGATAATCTGCGGGTTCAAGCGCGATCGCAGTATTGATCAATGCCCGATTAATCCCACTATGCGCCACGATCAGAATGGTTTGATCCTTGTGTTGGGGAATCAGCGATCGCCAAAATCGTTCCGCCTGTTGATACAAATCCAACACAGGAGCGAGTTCACTCCCATCCGGCAAAGTCATCTTCACCTTATGCGGCTCGGAATGCCAGTGAGCATACATTTCTGGATACTTCTCAGCCACTTCGGTAAACAGCATTCCTTCCCACAGCAGGATATTAATCTCTTTCAAATCGTCCGTCGTTTGGAGTGCAGGCGGATTGTCTAACCCATCGAGAATAATTTCAGCCGTCCGTTTCGCACGTTGCAAGGGGCTGCTATATACTGCATCGAACTTCAAATCTTTTAGAGCCGTTGCAACTTGGGCTGCCATCTTTTCGCCCTTCTCGGTCAGCGTCGAGAGATCACAGTGTCCCTGTGCCCGTTTTTCAACGTTGTAGCTGCTTTCACCGTGGCGCACAAGAATTACACGAGTCGTCATAGAAAATTTTAGGGCAAAAAGTCAGCCTGATTTTAGCGTGTTCAGGTTGCCAAATTTTAAAAGAGTGGGGAGTAGGGAGTGGGGAGTGAGAAAGGCAGTGCGATCGTGGCTTCGTTTCCTACAATAGCGAGGAGGCGTTTTATAAAACTGGCATGACACCGAAGCGGATTTTATTGTGGGGACTGACCTTAGTGGCGATCGCAGCGATCGCGCTGGATCTAATTAGCAGTTGGAATCAACCCCAATTCCAAAGCCGATTAGAACTGTCGCAAACGGATCTATTGCTTCAGGCAGCCCAGTATCAGGGGAACTCGAACACGGCAGCTTTGACCGATCAAAATCCTGAAAAAACGGCATTAGAGGCGTATCAAAAAACGCGATCGTCGGTCGAAAAGGCAATTTCTTCAGCCCAATCTCAAATCGAATTGAGTCCCGCTCCGGATAGTGCAAAACCGCTCACCGCAGAACTGGCAAAACAGATCACTTTGCGCGATGAACTAGATATCCGCATTGGAATTCTTCAAGCTCAGCAAAATCAAGTCGATGCTGCTTTGAAAAGTTGGGCAACTTTAACCGCACCGCAAACGCAGAAGAGTCGCGACTTAGAGCGAACAGCGGATACGTTAAGCTCACTTTGGCAAAACACATTACCGCCTAGATCCGAAGCAATTCTGAAACAAAATCTTACAGGTTGGTTTCGCAATCGAGGATTAGAAAAGCTTTATACCTTAGAACAGCGATCGGATGCTTTAAACGAACTTCGCACCGCAGAACAGCAAGCCGCTCAGCAAGCATTCGCGAAATGGATTGGGGCAAATGCAGTTCCCACGATCGCGCTTCTTCTTGGTTTCGGTGTGCTGCTATTTCTGGGCGGACAATGGCTTTTCAGCCGGAAAAACTCGTTACTGGTGGGGACAAATTCGATTCGATGGACAGTGCCTTGGGACTACGAAATTACCTGGCAAGTTTTAGTCGTTGGATTTTTCGCAGTTGGGCAGCTTTTACTGGGTCAGGTTGTTGTGCCCCTGTCGTTATTAGTTTTGAAGTCTACATTTCAAGTTGATCCTGCAACCTTTACAACGCGCGATCGAGCCTTTTTCGCGTTCTTCACTTACATTCTTTTAGCAGCAGGCGGACTGGGTGTTCTCTACTACTCAATTCGCAGATATCTACCCCTCGAAAATAATTGGTTTCGCTTTAGTCTCAAAGGTCGATGGCTACTTTGGGGAATTGGTGGATATGCAGCGGCTTATCCCTTAGTCGCTGGAATCTCTTGGATCAATGAGAAAATTTGGCAAGGTCGCGGCGGCAGTAATCCATTGTTGTCGATCGCGCTTGAAGGTCGAGATACGATCGCGATTATTATTTTCTTTATTACGGCAGCGATCGCGGCTCCATTCTTTGAAGAAACATTCTTTCGCGGATTTCTCTTACCTTCGCTGACTCGCTATTTCAGCACATGGCAAGCGATCGTGATTAGTGGATTAATTTTCGCGATCGTTCACCTCAGCTTGTCCGAAGTGCTACCGCTAACCGTTCTCGGAATCATTCTAGGATTTGTCTACACCCGAACTCAAAATCTCATGGCATCGGTGCTACTTCACGCGCTTTGGAATAGCGGAACTTTATTAGCGTTATTCCTACTCGGTAGCGCCGCAGGGTAGATTGTCACCCGGCTGTCACATCGTTGTAAGCAGGATTGCTAAGATGCGAGAATCTTCCTCATTTCCTTGCAATGCTGAAACGCCCCAGTCGTTCTGGAGTCAACCTACTCACCCGATTTCTGCAATTCTTTCGCTATCTCAACTTAAAAACGTTGGTTACGATCGTGCGACGAGCAGCTTATCACCGACTGCCCGGACTTTCGGCTGAAATTGCTTTTAATGCGATGTTTGCATTGTTTCCAGCAGCATTGGCACTCTTAAGCGCGATCGGGCTTTTCGAGATTTCAGAAGTGAACTTCCGTTCGTTAACGAACCAACTCAGCCAGGTGATTCCTGAACAAGCGGTCATTCTGACAAGAGACGCGCTCCAATACTTACGATCGAGCAGCAGTCAGAGCTTATTTTCGCTGAGTTTCCTGGCGGCAATTTGGGTTTCTTCCAGCGTGACGGGTGCAGCAATGGCGGCTCTGGATCAGATTTATCGAATTCCACGCGATCGCGTTCGTCCATTCTGGCAAATGAAATTAATCGCGATCGCTCTCGCACTCGGAACTCTCTTTCTTCTCGTCTCTGCACTGTTGATTGTGTTTATCAGTGATATCGCCGTTCAGATTCTGGCGTTCCGGAGTGGAAGCTTTGCTCACATTCTGTTTCAACTCTGGCATCATTTGAGTTTGCCGATCGCTTTATCGATCGTCGCTCTGGCACTCGGTTTTATCTATCGATACGGAACGAGCCGTTGGCGACACGGTAGACCGATTATGCCCGGAGCAATTTTGGCTGCACTGTTATGGGCAGTACTGTCCGGATTGCTGCGGTTCTACGTTTCTTATATCAGCAATTTCGCTCAGGTGTACGGTGCGATCGGGGCTGTGATTGTTCTGCTGTTGTGGCTCTACTTCAGTGCCTTTTCGATGCTCTTGGGAGGACTATTTAACTCGATCGTTGGAGAAGCCATGCAGAAAAAAGTAGAGCAACGGCGAAACTGAGTTAGTCGTAAATTGCAGGGTTGATCGTGCCCCCTAACCCCCAAATTTGGGGGAACAAGACTTTTGCCCTGGAATTGGAGGAATTTAAGGAATTTCCTCGAATCCCGTCTGCCCACTCGCGGTGAGGATTCGAGTGAGAACGAGGTCTAAGTGCTGGATGACTTCCTGATTGCGAAATCTGAGGACGCGATAGCCATAAAGACTGAGATGGTGCGACCGCTCAGAATCATACTCTACTTGCTGATCATGAATGTCGCCATCGACTTCAATCACCAGCTTGCAACTTGGGCAGTAGAAATCAACAATAAATCGCCCAATCGGGTGCTGACAGCGGAATCTTAAGTTGTTGAGTTGTCTTCGCTGTAAGGCTTGCCAGAGTATTGCTTCAGCCCTGGTCAGATTTTGGCGCAGGTGAAAAGCTGCCGCTTCGATTTCTGGAGTCGTTCCTCGAATTCTAGAAGTCGTTTTTCTCACGCCTTGGCACTGGAATGGGACTGAATTAAAGTACCCAGAGGTTGCAGCGAGAACGCTCCCACTCGCAAATTCTGAGTGTTCAGCCTCTTGTTCCCCCAAACTTGGGGGTTAGGGGGCACGATCAACCCTGCAATTTACGAGGGATAAGAGTTCCTCGATCGATTTCATTTATCTCCTCCGAATCTAATCGTTGGTTTTGACCCGCTTGCTTGTGCCTGTGGATTTTTTGGCGGCTGCGGCTTTCGTGGTCGTCTTCTTCGCAGTCGTTTTGGTCGCAGTCTTGGCAGTGGTCTTCTTCGCAGTCGTTTTCTTCGCGGTTGTCGTGGTCTTCTTCGATTTGGTCGCTTTCTTCGTGCCTGCTTTCGCTTCTAGCGCTTGGACAGCAACATCCATCGTAATCTCTTCGACAGTGTGACCTTCGGGAATCGAAGCGTTCACTTTGCCGTGTTTGATGTATGCACCGTAAGGACCGTTATAGATGTTGACAGGTTCACCATCGGCTGGATGTGCGCCCATTTCTCGAATTGGGGTCGCGGTTCCGCGTTTGCCACGAGCGGCTTTAGGTTCTGCAAACAGTTCTAACGCTCGATCGAGCGTAATGGTCGTAACATCATCAGGAGCTTTAATCGATCGATAATCTTTCGCCGCTTTCCCTTCTTCGTCTTTGCCTAAGTCGTGAACGATGTAGGGACCAAATCTACCGATCGCAGCTTGGATCTTCCGCCCGGTTTCTGGGTGAGTGCCCAATGTTCTCGGCAGCGAGAGTAATCGAACTGCCATATCTAAGGTCACAGCTTCGGGCTTGATCTTGGGTGGAATCGAAACGTTTTTGGGCTTCGGATTCTCATCGGTTTTGTCGCCAAGCTGGATATAGTGCCCGTAAGGTCCAAGCTTGACGTAAATTGGCTCTCTGGTTTCAGGATGGGTTCCAAGCTGTTTCGGTCCTTTTAGCAGGACTTCTACCTGTTCAGGATTGAGATCAGCAGGCGGCAAATCTTTCGGTAAGTTGATATTGCCGTTTTCTGACTCGATATAAGCTCCGGTGCGACTAATGCGAATTTTTGTATCCAGATCGTCCAAGTGAATCGTTCGGGCTTCTTTGGGATCAATATTGCTGTCACGCTCTTTAACTTGAGTTTCCAGCCCGTCATGACCCAGATAAAACTCTTTCAGATACGGAAGCCAATCTACTTCACCCGTTGCAATGTCGTCTAAAGTTTGCTCCATTTTGGAGGTGAATTTTAGATCCACAATGTCCGGGAAATGCTTCTCTAGCAAGTCCACGACAGCAAACGCGGTAAAGGTCGGAACGAGGGTATTTCCAACGAGCTGAGCATATCCCTTACGCTCGTCGGTGATTGTTCCAATGATGCTGGCATACGTGGACGGTCGCCCGATCCCTTCACTTTCGAGCATTTTCACAAGAGAAGCTTCGGTAAATCGTGCAGGCGGTTGGGTTTCGTGTCCGATCGCTTCTAAATGATTACACTTCGGATGATCCCCAGAACGCATCGGCGGCAGAATGATTTCTTGGTTCTCGATCGCTGCGTTCGGATCGTCTGATCCCTCGACATACGCCCGGAAAAATCCTGGAAAATCGATTCGCTTTCCGCTCGATCGAAATCCTGCATCTTCAACCTGAATTTGCACCGTTACTTGAGTTTGACGCGCTTCTGCCATCTGAGTCGCAACAGTTCGCTTCCAGATCAAGTCATACAGTTTTAATTCTCGATCTCTGAGTCCAGTTTCTCTCGGAGTCCGGAACGTGCTACCCGCCGGACGAATTGCTTCGTGGGCTTCCTGTGCGCCTTTGCTCTTAGTGTTGTATTGACGCGGCTGAGGACTAAGATACTCAGTTCCGTACATCGCTTCAACGCAACTCCGGGCAGCCGCGATCGCTTGTTGCGACAAATGCACTGAGTCTGTCCGCATATACGTAATGTAGCCTTGCTCGTAAAGGCTTTGAGCCGTCCGCATCGTATCTCGCGCAGATAAACCCAATTTCCGGTTGGATTCTTGTTGCAAAGTCGAAGTCGTAAAGGGTGGCGAAGGTTTGCGAGTCACCGGACGCTCTTCGAGATCCGTGACTGTCCAAGTTTTGCCATCTAATCGAGTTTGGAGCGATCGCGCTTCGTCTTCGCTCAAGAGAACGACATTTCGACCTGCGGTAATTCGTCCAGTCGATTCATCAAAATCCGCACCCGTCGCGACTTTCCGACCTGCTAACGTAACCAGTTTCGCTTCAAATTCTTGTTTGGGAGCCGCATCAACTGCCAGCAGCGCTTTCAAATCCCAGTACGTTCCCTTTCTGAAGGCGCGACGTTCCCGTTCCCGATTCACGAGTAAGCGCACTGCCACCGATTGCACCCGACCCGCAGACAGACCGTAAGCAATCTTCTTCCAAAGCAGCGGGGAAAGGGTATAACCCACTAAGCGATCGAGAATTCGTCTCGTTTCCTGAGCGCGAACCAATCGCACATCAATATCGCGGCAATTGTCGATCGCTTCTCGAATCGCATCTTCGGTAATCTCGTGGAAAACCATTCGCTTCACAGGCACTTTCGGCTTGAGAAGCTGGAGTAAATGCCAACTAATACTTTCCCCTTCACGGTCTTCGTCAGTTGCCAGAACCAACTCATCCGCTTCTTTCAGAGCATCCTTTAAAGTCTTTACGATCTTCGATTTATCCTTGGGGATCAAGTAGATCGGTTCAAAACCCGCTTCTACATCTACGCCCAATTCGCGCACCCGCTTGTCCTTCACCGAATCGGGGACATCGCTTGTAGACTGAGGCAAATCGCGCACATGACCCATCGAAGCCTCGACGCGGAAATTGCGAGGCAAATAATTACGAATCGTGCGGGCTTTGGTTGGAGATTCGACAATGACAAGAGTTGGCATGAGTCTGTCTAACTAGAAATCGCTGTTCAACAAGGGAATCGGGAAGTACTGACTATCAATATCACTCAATTTGAGCGATCGTGGGGTACGGAAAACCAATCTGAGGCGCATGGCAACCGTTGAGTCACCCGCTTCTAACTTATAACCATACCCAACTGTCCGTTTTGATTCATCAGGAAATGATCCAAATCCAGAAGTTGGGCAGAACAGTCTAAGTTTTAGACTGTAGACGATTGTGATCGGATCGTCTATCTTTTCTTTCCAAATTCTTTCTCAAGGCAGTTGTTCGATCACTATAGATCAGACTTGATGAATGAATGATAACGATCCCAATCAGAGGTTTCACCCTCAGAACTCAGATTTAAGAAGAACAGGTCTACGTGGCGCGTTAGAATCCCTTAAAGGTGAAGTATACGCTTGCCTCAAATAAACGTGCGCCTAGCATAAATTTCTGTTAATCCTGCTTCTACGGACTTCGCGCTATGGATTTTGCTTCTCTCGTAACTCAGTTGAATGCTGGGACGATTCTTCCAGAGGTGATTGTGATCACCACCCTACTCGTCGTCATGGTAGGCGATTTAATTGTAGGGCGACAAAATTCTGCTAAATGGACTCCTTATTTCGCGATCGGTGGTTTGCTCACGGCGGTGGGTGCGCTGGTCACGTTGTGGGATAGCTCAAGCCCGATCGGGTTTTTGGGTGAGTTCAATAGCGATGATTTAAGTATCGTGCTTCGGGGGATCGTTGCGCTCTCCGCAGCCGTGACGATTTTAATGTCGGTGCGCTACGTCGAGCAGTCGGGAACGGCTCTGGCAGAATTCCTCGTCATCTTGCTCACGGCGACTTTGGGCGGAATGTTCCTCTGCGGCTCAGATGAGTTCGTTTCAGTTTATGTCTCGCTGGAAACGCTTAGTATTTCCTCCTATTTATTAACGGGTTATACCAAGCGCGATCCTCGATCGAATGAAGCGGCTCTAAAATATTTGCTCATCGGCGCATCGAGTTCGGCAATTTTTCTCTATGGCGCGTCGTTGCTGTACGGCTTGTCTGGCGGTGAAACGCAATTGAGTACGATCGCTCAAAAAATCTCCGCAGCAGGATTGGATCAGTCGATCGGGCTTGTCATTGCGCTGGTGTTTGTCATTGCCGGAATCGCGTTCAAAATTGCAGCAGTTCCTTTCCACCAATGGACACCGGATGTTTATGAAGGTTCACCGACTCCGGTTGTGGCTTTCCTTTCAGTTGGTTCTAAAGCGGCTGGATTTGGTTTAGCAATTCGCCTCTTGGTCACAGCTTTTCCCCAAGTCACGGATCAGTGGCATCTCGTGATGACAACGCTGGCGATTCTGAGTATGGTGCTGGGTAACGTGGTTGCACTGGCACAAACTAGCATGAAGCGACTTTTGGCGTATTCGTCGATCGGGCAGGCAGGCTTTGTGATGATCGGGTTAGTCATTGGTTCGGATGCTGGATATGCCAGTATGTTGTTCTACCTGATGATTTATCTGTTCATGAACCTGGGTGCGTTCACTTGCATCATTCTGTTTTCGTTGCGAACCGGAACCGACCAAATTAGTGAGTACTCTGGCTTGTACCAGAAAGATCCGCTGCTGACTCTAGCTCTAAGTATCTGCCTCTTGTCACTGGGCGGAATTCCACCGCTGGCAGGCTTCTTCGGAAAACTTTATCTGTTCTGGGCAGCTTGGCAATCGGGTGCTTACACGTTGGTCATTCTGGGCTTGGTCACAAGCGTGATCTCGATTTACTACTACATCCGAGTGGTGAAGATGATGGTCGTGAAAGAGCCGCAGGAAATGTCGGATGTGGTGAAGAACTATCCGCCGATCGTCTGGAATCTTCCTGGTTTGCGTCCGTTGCAGGTCGGTTTGATTCTGACCTTGATTGCAACCTCGATCGCTGGAATTCTCTCGAATCCGCTGTTTACGCTGGCAAATGATTCGGTCGTAAAATCGCCCTTATTGCAGCAAGCGATCGTCAAACCAAAAGCGATCGCAGAAAAACCGAGCCAAGAAATTCCTCAAATCGAAATTCGTGGCTAGAACTGGCTGATTCTTTTGAAGAGCCGACTGATTGAATCAATCAGTCGGTTTTTTAGTGTCGATCTCTACAAGGGGGGCAGTTCTTCGAGAATCATGAATCGAATGTGATTCAGAGCAAGATCTCCGATCGAGATATCCATCAAATCGCCTAATGGAACGCCTTGAGTTCTCAGCGATTCAAAAGAAATTCCCTTACCAATTTCGGCATGATACCAAGGCAAGCCCATGAAGAATCGAGTCGGGTAAGGTCCTCGCTCTACAATGTCATCCGGGTTCGATTCCATTGGAAGCCAACCGTAGCCAGGAATATAGAACTCGATCCAGACATGATTGTAGTCGGGTTCGAGTGGAACATTTTTACGATCGGCAAACGCTGGACATTTATACCGCCCCACCGTTCGACAGGCGATCCCATTCAATCTTGCCAATGCTAATAGAACACCAACGTATTCACCACAAGATCCAATCCCGCGTTCAAGGACGACATCAGGTGAATCAATATGCGGCTTAATGCCATAAGACAAGCGATCGTAAACATAATTACGAATCTTGAGCATTTTCCGAAGCAAATTCGTTTCGGTTCCGATCGCTTCTTTTGCGGCTTGCTGAATTGCAGAAGTATCCATTGCCAATTCATCATCATCGACTAGATAGCGATCGCGAAACTCAGGAGTCAAATCCGGAGCTTTCTCAATATCATCAAAATCGAATCGATACTTAATTCCTCGCACTTCAATCAAGGCTTTCCAACCGAAAACATGTCGCTCTTGCGATTTGAGTGAGGAGAATTTGAACAGCGCAACTCGTTGTCCTTCTTGGATCTCTTCGGTGAACGGAATCCCGATCGCTTCGACACTGCGAATCTTCTGACGATGTGTTTCTGTTGGCAATGCAATTCGCCATTCTAGATCTTGCAATTCCACTTCATCGAGCGGCAGCAATTCCTCAACATACGACATCTCAATCAAGTAGCCATTCGACAAAGTATAACGTTCGTCAGGATAATAGCGAAAATACAATGGATGAATAAACGTGCGATCGCGATACGTTAACTCTAAATTTGGATCAGCATTCGGATTGTCTCGAATATAAGCTTCTTCGCCTGCATACGACACATAAAGCGTTGATTGATCTGTTGCTGGATCATTCAAAAAAGAGATCGCAGTTGGATTCTCAAACGGGGTCATCATACTGAATTGCAGTTCTCCAGTCGCTCGATCGAGACAATACACCGTCTCTTCAATGCGATCGGAGAGCCATAATTCTTCATCGCGAACCGTCAGATTGGTTTCTCCAACTCCCGGTAATGGAAACTGCGTGATTTTTCGCTTCGTATTGCGTTCGTAAATGACGATGTAGCCTAACTTCTGGGAAGTCACATAAATTGTAGAATTCCAAACTCCAACCCCGTCCGCCTCATAAGGCAGCGAGATAAATAGCTGCGGCTCAAATTGCTCAAACGTACAGAAATAAACGTTATTGTCTTTTGTATACCAAATCGTATCTTCCCAAATTGCAAACCCTTTCGCATCAATAAACTGCTCGGTATGGCAGGGATTGAGTACGATCGTATTGTCATTCGACGGGTTAATTTGCAGCAAAAAGCCGCGTACCGTATCGAGTGCCACCATGCGATCGTACCAAACGGCTAAACCGTAAAGCGCATAAGCTCCAATCGGTCGGACCGATCGCGGATTCTTCAGAGTGGAATTGCTAGAGTCAAGCATTCAGAGTATCGATCGCCATAAATGAATCACTCTGATCTTAGTAAAACTCTGCACGGATGAATGTATCGCATCCAGCGAGAATCCGATATCGCTCCTGTCGCTCGATTAAACTAGGGTGCGATCGGTTAAGATTTCGTACCCGGTTTCGGTCACTAGCACCGTATGTTCAAACTGTGCAGACAGAGATCGATCGACAGTCACCGCCGTCCAGCGATCGGGCAAAATTCGCGTATTCTTTGAGCCAGCATTGACGATAGGTTCAATCGCTAAAGTCATTCCCGCTTTCAGTTTCACGTTTGGCATCTGATACGTTCTGAAGTTGAACACAGACGGTTCTTCGTGCAGATTCCGTCCCACTCCATGCCCGGTGAAATCTTCAACGATTTTGAAGCCGTTCGACTCGACATAATCTTGAATTGCGCCTGCGAGTTCCAACAGAAACGCACCCGCCCGGACTTGCTCAATTCCTTTGTAAAGAGCTTGTTCTGCAACGTGAATCAGCTTTGCCGCATCCGGGGAAACTTCACCGACCGCGATTGTAATACAGGAATCGCCGTGAAACCCTTCATAAAATGCGCCTGTATCAACTTTGAGCACATCACCCGCCCGAATTACCTTCTTCTTATTCGGAATGCCGTGAACGACTTCATGATTAATGCTCGAACAAATCGAAGCGGGAAACCCGTGATAGCCCTTAAAGCTCGGTGTCGCGCCCATTTCGCGGATTCGCTTTTCGGCATGAACATCGAGATCCCAAGTCGTCATTCCCGGTTCAACAAGCTCAGAAATCTCTTTCAAGACAGTCGCCACGATACGAGAAGCCTGCCGCATGATCTCGATTTCTCGATCGGATTTAATTTCAACGGTGCGGCGTTTTTTTGGAGTGGGTAGAAGGTTGGTCAAAATGTTCATGAAAAGGCGATTCGCTTGAGAGTCCTTTACTAAGTTAACCTAAACTACGGCAACCATCGCGGGTGTAATCCTCGGAAAGGTAGTTCTTCAGGCTGAGTTTTGTTATCGAGGTCGCCTTTGAGTGGAAGCAACCAGAGTTTACTCCCGGCAAGCGCTTGACTCACTTCTGCTTTGGCTCGATCGTCTGCCTGAGTTTGATCGAAAATTAGTGCTTTGCCATCTGGGGAAAGATCGACCTGAGTTTCCCGCTGATTCGGCAGCAATACTAACGGTCTGAGGGTTTGTTGCATCGGTTTGCCTTCTCGTGCGGCTTTGAGGTCGATCGCAGCGAGAAAGGGCTGTTCTTGGAACGTATTGCCAGGAACTAAATTCGTTAACAAGCAATACAGCACATTCCCATTTGGATCAAAATCAGCGCTAACAATTGAGCCTGGAATTCTGAGAATTTCTTTCTGAACTCCTTGAGCAACGAGAAACATCGATCGAGTGTAATCGGTGTTAAATTTCACCATCACCGCTGAAGCTCCGTCTTGCGAGAAGTTCAAAACGGTTCCAAACTTGGGCAAAAAGTCGAGCGGGTTTGCGGGTTGCTCACTCTCCGGCTGAAGCGGCAAAATCGCCAGTCCTTGTCCTTGAGCGACTGCGATCGATGCGCCATCAGGTGTGATTAAGAAATCTCCGCCTGTTTGTTGATTCCCGATCGCTTTTGCAGGTTGTCCATCTCGTATCAACCAAGCTCCAGCATCATTCGGATCACGTCGGCTCAGTCGCTGAACGACAATCGATCGACCATCTTTGGATAAGTCGAATCTGAGATTTTGATAGTCGCGATTGTCTAAGATCTGCGTCACTTGTCCGGGCTGAGTCGGAGAAGCAGAAGCGGTCGGAGTTGATGTATCTCCAAGCTGGACGGGATCATTGATTTGAATGCCAGTGGTAACTGTATAAAGTTTTTGCTCTGCTAAAGATTGCGGTGGATTCGTGCGCTCAACGGCACTAAATACAATCTTGTCGTTGCCGGGATAGGTTCTGAAATCCATCACGGCAAGATTTTCTGGAGTGAGAATCTTTTTATCTTGCTGGGTCAAGTTGTAGAGGATCAATCGCCCTGCTTCATTACCTTCGGCTCCAACGAATGCGAAAACGCGATCGCGGCTTTTAAATTTCTGATTGAAATCTCTCAAAATTCCATGATTAGACCCTTCTTTGCTGAATCGATCTCGCGCATTCGTCAGCGTTACCGTAAATTCTGCTCCATACGGTGCAGGCTGTTCGAGCGTATACGCCATTCGTCGTCCTGCCCAGCTAACTTTCCCTTTCAAATCGGGCTGAATCTTCAAATTTTGCTCAACGCTTGGGTGATCCATTGGACGACTGAACGTCAGCAGAAAAGCGCGATCGTCCGATCCAATTTGTTTTCCTTCCCAGTTGAATTCTCGGACTCTCGGAGCACTGCGATCGCCGCTTAACAGCAACATTCCAATGAGCACAATCAGAACGAGCATTAAGCCGATCGCGACTCGATCGAGCGGTTGCGGAAACTTGCGGAACGATTCACGAGACGTTTGCATAAGGTGTGATCCAATCGATCAAAGATGTGAGTTCCTCAGACCAAGTATTTTACATAAACTTTGTCGCATCTCAATGTTTCTACGCCAGTACTCGGTTGATATCCGTAATGTTCATATAGTTGTACGGCTTCTTTAAGAACGCTGGCAGTCTCGATCCAAATTTGATTGAAGCCTTTTTGAGCGATCGCTTTTTCCAATTCAATCAACAAAAATTTTCCGAGTCCAAATCCTCGTGCTTCAGGCAGTAAGTACATCTTGCGAATTTCAACCGCATTCTCACCGCGTGAAATCGGATAATAAGCACCTGTTCCTACTAATTTACGATCGCGCTCAATCACCCAGAATTCGCCATTCTTATAGAAATTTTCTACTTCCAAAACATCTCGATCGGCTCCTTCCGGTTCTTGTGTCAAACCATACTCTGCCAATACTGACCCAATCAGATTGAAAGCAATTTCTCGATCTGACGGTTGCCAATCGCGAATCAGGAAATCTTGATATTGCATTAGCTATGAATTCTCGGTTGAGGATAAAGCGTCGAAAGGATTTCGCTCTCGATCGCACCTAATTCTTCTAAGCGTTGATTAATCTGCGATCGCTCAAAGTAAGTATCCGCTAATGTCCAATACACGCCATAATGTCGCGCTTCTGATGCCATTAGTGCTCGATAAAATTTTGCCAATTCTCGATCGTCGCAATGTTCCGCCAATAGTCCTAACCGCTCATGACTCCGAGCCTCGATCAAGCCTGAAACTAACAGCGAATCCAACATACGATCGGGTTCTTCGCGACGGATTTGCTTATTCAAACTTGCCCCATACGGCGGCGGAGCAAGTGGCGCGAGAGGGATAGACCGACGCTCTAAAATCTGGTTTACTTGCTCAAAGTGTTCTAACTCTTCTTGTGCGATCGCTGTTAACATTCGCACCAATTTCGCACTGGAAGGATAACGAAACATTAGATTCAGTGCGACTCCTGCGGCTTTGCGCTCACAGTGAGAATGATCAAGCAGAATGGTATCTAGGTTTGCCAATGCTTGATCGACCCAAGCTTCAGAGGTGGGCTGCTGGAGAAAGCGAATCGTCGGAAAAGAAGAAACCACGGAATTCTCATGATTTGGTTAGCATTTGCAATTTTAACGGCTTTTTTCGAGTCTTTGAAGGATGTCTCCAGCAAACACAGTCTAAAAAATCTCGATGTCTATATCGTGGCTTGGGTTGCAAATATTTTTGCTGTGATCTTTCTCGTTCCATTACTTTTGCTGGCTGGAATCCCAAAGATAGAACCTCAGTTTTGGATAGCACTACTCATCGGGGGTAGCTTGAATGTAGTTTCATTCATTCTCTATGTTCGTGCTCTACAAATTGCTGATCTATCTTTAACAGTTCCGTTAGTTACTTTGACACCACTATTTCTTTTAGTAACTTCTCCGTTAATTGTGCATGAGAATCCGACTGGTGCAGATGCGATCGGGATTTTCTTAATTGTTGTTGGCTCTTATGTACTGAACTTACGAGAACGCAGGAATGGCTACTTTGCACCGTTAAGAGCATTGTTTCGCAATCAAGGTAGTCGATTTATGTTGATGGTTGCTTTTATCTGGAGCATTACCTCGAACTTCGACAAAATTGGAGTTGTAAATTCTTCGCCATTGTTCTGGTCTACTGCTTTGTATAGTTACTTAGCTGTGGGAATGTTCCCGATCGCATTGTTCAATTCCCGCCATAAATTCGGTCAAATCCTGCCGAATCTCAAGCCATTGATGCTGATCGGATTCTTTCATGCGATCGCGATTACCTTTCAAATGATCGCTGTCACTTACACGTTAGTAACTCAAGTCATTGCAGTTAAGCGACTAAGTGCCTTGATTAGTGTGTTATTCGGACATTTCCTGTTTCATGAACGAGGATTACGAGAACGCTTACTAGGGGCTGCAATCATGGTATTCGGCGTAATTGTCATGACCTTGTTTTGAGCGCAGCTTTATCGATCGATAAATTTTTGCTGAATCAGGATTCCAGTTCCCGGTCAAATCCGTATTTCTATGGACAATAATCTCATGTGTGAGGAAAGCAACATTTCTTCCTCTATCGATGGGAAGACTTTTGCTAAGAGATATTACGTATTTTTAATCAATTTTTGAAAAATACATTAGCAAGGCATGATCGACAGAGTTTCTCATCGAAAACGTTTCATGATCCGTTGGTTGTCGTCTGTTCCCGGTAGCTTCTCAGTTACAGCGACTTGTACGCTTTTTACTTGTGCAATCCTCTTTCCTCGCCTCTCGGTTGCGCCCGAACCTGTCGCGGTTCCGATCGCGGTTGAAGTTGCGGAACGCTCTAGAATTACTCGTCCGGTCTCAGTCGTGGAGCGCACGATCGCAGGTGTTCCGATTCGGCTTGCCACGATCGATTTAACTGACCCAAAAACCTTTATCAGTATCGGTCTTGCCAATCAAGCAACTCAGGCGAATAGTGCTCGATCGACACGCGGTGATGAACCATTTGAAGCAATGGTACGCCGCCATAGAGCCGCTTTAACTGCGAGTGGAACCTTTTTCAGCATGGACGACCAGAAGCGCGTCATGGGCAATATGGTCGCAGGTGGGCGCGTTCTAAAATACAGCCCTTGGGAGAACTATGGTACGACTTTGGGAATTCGTCGCGGCAACCGCCCTGAAATGGTGACAGCCCGAACTGAAGGCAAACCGCAATGGGATCAACATTGGTTTTCGCTCACGGCTGGACCTCGATTGTTAAAACAAGGCAGGATTTCGATCAATCCAAAGCAAGAAGGATTTAGTGATCCGGCGGTTTCAGGAGTGGCTAAAAGAATCGCGATCGGCTTTCCGGAAGATGGCAATCGGCTTTATCTCGTCACGTTTCACAAGCCGATTACATTGCAAAAAGAAGCAGCAATTATGCGATCGATTGGTGCTCACGAAGCCATGAACTTAGATGGCGGAACTTCAGTTGCATTAGCACTTGGAAATCGGATTGTTCAACCTGCGGGACGTGAGCTAACGAATGTGATTACAGTGTATGATTCGCGGTTTCCTGCACCCGATGAACTAAAGCGATCGTGGTACGAGTTTCAGAGAAACAATCCCGTTGCCCTACAGTTTAGCAAATAGCACTCTACCAAATTTTTGCCATTCGCAGCACGAATCCTGGTAGCTCTGGATCACCACTCACTGTCTCAGGCTGCTCTAAAATTTCAGGCGCTCGATCTGGGCGATAGATGTGAACCGTAAAGTTTTTACGATCGATCAAAAACCCTAGAATTGCTCCATTTTCGATATATTCCTGCATTTTGGCTTGCAGTCCAGTTAGCGTATCGCTTGACGATCGTAGCTCGATTACAAAATCAGGACAAATTGGTGCGAATGAAGCTTTTTGTTGATCGGTTAAAGCATTCCACCGTTCTAAGCGAATCCAAGAAGCATCAGGCGATCGTATTGCTCCATTCGGTAGTGTAAATCCAACACTCGAATCGAACGCTTCACCTGTTCCACCTTCTTCAGCCCAGTTTCCAAGCTGAACCGTAATCTTAGAATTTCGATTGCCTGTTTCCGAAAAAGCAGGCGGCATAATGATCACTTCTCCCGTTGCCGATCGCTCAATCCGTAAGTCTCGATTGGCTTGGCAAAACTCATAGAACTGCTCATCGGTCATCTGAACCAATGCTGGAAAGCTAACCATTAAGGGAATTTGCTCAGTTTGAATTAGTAATGTCGTCATTTATCCCTGCTCCTGGTTAAGTTCAGCGCTTTCACAGTTCGATTGTGATTTAATTCTAGAACTTGCAATGGTTTAACTAAACTGTTGAGCATAAAACCGAGCATACCGCCCACCTTCAGCAATTAGTTCGTGATGGGTTCCCGCCTCAACCACGCGCCCTTTTTCCATCACCAAAATACGATCGACTCGTCTCACTGTCGCCAACCGATGCGCGATGATAAACACTGTTCTTCCCTGCATAATTCGCTCTAAAGCTTCCTGGACGAGCGCCTCCGACTCCGAATCCAGTGCAGAAGTCGCTTCATCTAGAATCAGAATTCTTGGGTTTAAAAGAACCGCACGTGCGATCGCTAATCTCTGCCGCTGTCCTCCAGACAAATTCACGCCCCGTTCCCCCACCCAAGTCTCGTATCCGTCGGGAAACTGGCTAATAAACTGATGAGCATTGGCAATCTTCGCTGCTGCTTGCACTGCTTCTAGATCAAAATCAATCTGTCCGAACGCGATATTTTGTGCGATCGTACCTGTAAACAAGGTCGTCTCCTGTGGCACAATCCCGATCTGATGCCGCAAACTCTTTAGCGTCACATCTCGAATGTTCGTGCCATCAATCCAAATATCACCTTGTTGCGGATCGTAAAAGCGCGGAATTAAATTCACCATCGTGGTTTTTCCCGCTCCAGATGCACCGACTAACGCAACCATTTCACCGGGCAATACGCGCAAATTCAAATCTTGTAAAACGGGACGATCGGGTCTGTAAGCAAAGCTGACATTCTCAAACTCAATTCTGCCTGTAACGGGTGGCAACTCTTGAGCGTTGGGACTTTCTGCGATCGACGGTCGAATCTGCATCAATTCAAACACGCGATCAACCGAAGCTTCTCCCTGCTTAAATTCGTTATAGTTCAACGTCACGGTACTAATTGGCTCAAACAACATCGCCACCGCCGTTACGAACCCAACAAAGGCATCTGGGGTTAAGTTACCTTGAGCAATCTGCCAAGTTCCGACCAGTAGAAGAACAACAATCCCGATCGCATCTAAAAAACCTTGAACTGGATACTGAATTGCTCTGAGGCGTTCTGTCGCGTATCTCGCTTGTCGATTGCGTTCCGAACCGCGACGAAACTGTTCGATCGCATAATCCTCTGCCGCAAATGCCCTGACCAACCTTACGCCGCTCAACATCTCAATCAACAGCGCTGACAAATCTGAAATCCGGCTCTGACTCCGATAAGATAACTTCCGCATCTTCTCGCCAAACCAAGCAGTCAAAAATGCCAGTAGCGGAGCCACAATGAACGTCGCCAACGTCAACTGCCAATTGAAATAAAGCATCGTGCCCAACATCGCCACCAGTTTCAGCACATTCGGCACAAACTGACTAAACAGCTTTTGAACGACTTCCCCGATACGATCGACATCTTCGGTCAGTCGATACGATAAATCCCCAGTCTGCACTGTTTCAAAATACGCCAAACTCAACCGCTGAATATGAGCAAACGTGCGATTTCTCAATTCCATCGCGATCGATAATGCCGCCTTTGCAATCAGCGTTTCTTGCCCGTACTGTGCGAGTTTCTGTGCACCCCAAATCAGAATCACATAGCCTGCCGTTTCTGCGATCGCGGCAATTCGCCCTTCACCGATAAACAGTGCCATTTTCTGGGCAAAAAACGCAAGAACGGGCCATGTCACTGCAAAGACTACCGCACACATGAATGCACAGGTCATCGTGCGCCACTGAGGACGAATATAGGGAATAAGCTGCCAGTAGTTAGAACGCTGTTTCAAGGTCGGTTGGATTTATGTTCCTGGTAGATGTGAAAAACAAAGGGCAAGAGCGAAACCACGATAATCACGAGCACGATCGGCAAAAGAGATCGATCGACATCTGGAATCAGCGCACCGAGAGAATATCCCATAATCGTGAATCCAAACGTCCACATCAACCTCCCAACCACATTAAACGAAAAGAACGTCCAATAGTTAATTGCCGCAATTCCAGCCATGGTCGGCATACATCTTGCAACTACGATCGCTTCGCTTTTCGTCCGTATTTATCGTAAAACCCCTGAGCCGACACAATATGCTTCTTGTGAAACAGCCAGGAGTCTTCTTTCTGGAAGAGTTTTCGCCCGAATCTGTTCCCCGTCCAGTCGCTATTCAGCGTAAATTCCCAAGTTCCGATAAAAATTAGGAATTCTTACGATGCCGAACTAACCAGATGATGAACGAGATCGCTAACACACCCACCACGATCTTAGATACCGGAGCTAAATACTCATCAACTAACCGATAGTCTAGATTTGCTTTGCCCAATTGATATCCAGCATAAGTCAGCGCAAATGTCCAAATCGCTGTTCCGATCGTCGAATACACCAAAAACGGCATCAGGCGCATTCCACTAATCCCCGCAGGCAACGAAATCAGCGTCCGAATTCCCGGAACCAAGCGCCCAAACAAAACTGCTTTTGTTCCATGTCGATGAAACCAGCGATCGACTTTATCAATATCGTTTCCCGTCACGCCGATCCATTTTCCATATCGATCGGCAAGTTCCCGAATCCGCTTTTCTCCGATGAACAGCCCACCGTAGTACCACAGCAGCGTTCCCAAGACCGTCCCAATCACACCTGCCAAAACCGCATACTGAAAATTCATCTCTCCCGGATTTTTTGCCACCGTAAATCCTGCCAGCGGCATAATCAGCTCTGACGGAATCGGCGGGAATAAATTTTCCATAAACATCAGAAACCCGATTCCCAAATAGCCGAGGGAATTCATCGTACTGATAATCCATTCCGTCAATGCTGCACTCATGCGGGATGTCCTTTTGTTGGGGTGAACTGAAGCAACTTAGCTGCGATCGTGCGATCGCTCAGACTAATCTTATGAACTTTTATGAAACTTTTACGCGCAAATTCAACCCCATCCGCGAAACTTCACGACGAGAATGCAATTTAGAAAGCGGATCCTATTGGACTCGAACCAATGACCGACCGCTTAGAAGGCGGTTGCTCTATCCACTGAGCTAAGGATCCAGGCGGACATTTATTAATATAACGGCGGAAGGCAGATTTAAAGCAACTAGAATTTTTCTGCCTAAACTTGTTTTTTATCAAGCTCATGTAAAGTTAAGCCATCAAACGGGGAATTCAAGAAAGTGGGTACACCTTATTCGGTGATCCCTTGTGAAATTCAGTATCAGTTGAGTCTTTCACAAGTATCATGGCGAACATTGCTCTGCCCCCTACCCTCTAACCTGAGCCGCTTTATGTTCATTCTGAAACGGCAGGATGTTGAAATCAGCAGCATTCAGCACCCCAAGCGCGACCAAAAAGTTCCAATCCTGTCCTATCAAGGGCAGACCTTTCGATTGATTCAAGTCTTCAACGCGGGACAGGAAGAGGATGCGCGATCGTTCTGGCGCGACTTGACCGACAACCAGGGAAAAGCCTGTGTCCTCCTCGAAGAACCAGAGCGCTACAGCGTTTGGGGCAAAGTGCGACTGGATCAACTGGGAATTGAAATGCCCGCTCAAGAGAGCGGAACCGTGTCTGCGGTGTTTACTCAAGCTTGTTTACTGATGCTGCAAGCGATGTACATTGACATCGAAGACCTGATGGGCACAAAACAAGCGGCATCCTTTGAGCGCGATTTAACGGGCATCTTTCAGCAGTGGCGGTTTCCTCAAACGGAGTCTCCTACTGCGGTAAAACAACTCCTCACCGTGAATCCGCTCAACAGCCTGCAAACTCCGACTTGGCAAGAAAGCTTACTGAATGTGTTGCTTCAAGAGCTTCATCGGCTCGGCAAGGCATATTTTGGAAAATCTGCGTTTGTCGGTCGAATCCTCGACGCGCTCCAAGACTTGCCCCAAAGCGAGCGCACTCGTTTCTTGGAATGGCTGAATCATTCTCCGACTGGAAAACTTTGGTCTTAATCTCTGTCCCCTTGTTGAAAAAATACTATGAGCAGTTCAGCGAGTAAATCTCAATCGAAATCCGTTTCCGTTCAATCGATCGTGTTTGCAGAAATTCTGTTAGCCGTCGCTGCCTTACTATTTTTCCTACTCTTTAGCGTTCCTGATCCAGGACAAGCTCGCCCAGATTGGTATTCGTACGGTGCGTCCGCTTTCGAGGTTATTGCGTTCTTTAGCGCAGCCTTATTGTGCTTCAGAAATTGGAACAGTCCCCAAATTGTCAGCGGTCGCCGCGTTTGGTTGGGAATCGGTCTCGGAATGCTTTGTTATGGCATGGGAACGATTTTGTTTACCTTCTGGGAAACGTATCTAGGACGCGAAGCCGATGTTTCTCTCGGTGATTTCTTCTACGTGCCTACTTATCTCTTTTTGTCATGGGGCATGATCATGGCGTTTGCCGATCGACGATTAAATCTCGATCTTTGGCAATGGGTCACGGTAGGCGCGATCGCGGCTGTCAGTATCGCGTTTGCAACCTGGTTGACTCTGAAGCCTGATACGCCAACTGCGTTCTTATTGGGTGAACCTGCGATCGCTCAAACCGCTCCCACTAAACCCACTCCTAGAGCAACGATTTCCCCTACGGTTCGACCTTCTCCAGTGATCACTCCTGCTGCGACTCCGAAACCTGCTCCGGTCGTTGAACAGAAGAAACCTGAACCCGCCAAAGTCGATAACGCTCCAGAATGGGTGAAATTAGTTGAAGATGCACTAGCACCGCTCAAACCGTTCCTCGATTATTTCTACGTGCTTGCGGATGTTTTCATTCTGATTATTGCGACCACGTTGCTTTTAGCCTTCTGGGGTGGACGATTCTCTCAATCTTGGCGCATGATCGCCGCTGCCGCTTTCTGTCTCTACATTGCTGATATGTGGTTTAAGTATGCGACCACTCGACTTGAGAACTATCAGAGCGGTGGACTGGTTGAAATCTTCTGGATTTTCAGTGGCGTTCTGTTTGGAATTGGAGCAGCACTGGAATACGATCTCAGTCGATCGCGTCGGGGTGGATCGCGCCGTCGGGCATGAAGATTTGTCCGGCATCCCTCATTCGATCGCGCTCAGCATAGAATAGATGAGTAATTGCCGCCCCGCGATGAGTTTTGCATGAGCAGACTGACTGATACAGATAAGACCAAAATTATTGACTCGTACCGCAATACTGGAGAAACTACCCTAACTCTGGCTGAGCAGTATGGTGTCAGTAATACAACGATAAGCCGGATTTTGAAAAGCAGCTTGTCGGCTGAAGAATATGAAAGTCTGATTCAGCAAAAACGCAGTGCATCACGGGGTGGAGCAAAAACGGCAACCGTTGAAGCTCCCGCCGTCCAAGGAAATCTGCTCGAAACTCCTGAGCCAGAACCTCCAAAAATTGAAGAACCTGTGGAAGTGCCCGTCGTTTCCTCGAAGCCTGAACCGCCTCGCCGAGTCAGAAAGCGATCGAGCGCAGTCGAAGAAGCGCCTCCCGTGGAGGAAGTTGCTCAGGTTGTTGAAGCGATCGCAGAAGATTTCACACCCACTCCAAGCGAAATGCTGGACGAAGATGACGAGGATGATCTTGATGATGATCTCGATGATCTTGACAGCTTGGACGAAGACGACGAAGACGACGAACCTGCGATCTTGCCCTCGATTCAATTGAGTGCAGCGGAGTTCATTCGAGTGTTACCAATCGCAGAAGCCGCAATTCCAAGAACGTGTTATTTGGTCGTCGATCGCTCTGCGGAATTGGTCGCCCGTCCTTTGAGCGAATTTGCCGAACTGGGTCAAATCCCATCTGGAGAAGTCGAAGAAAGAACGCTTCCCGTCTTCGATAATCACCGAGTCGCAAAGCGTTTTTCAAATATTCGGACTCAGCGCGTAATCAAAGTGCCCGACAGCCGGATTTTGCAAAAAGCGGCACCTTATTTACAAGCAAAAGGCATTACGCGCTTGTTAATTGATGGGCAAGTATACGCCCTTTAAACGTCGTCGCCCTGACCCGGTAAAAATCCGAGAAGGGGCTGTACGATCGCAGTTCCCAAAATTCCGAGCATGACGCTGAAAGCAATCACTAGACCGAACGGCAGTTCGATCGTTTGAAAGGTTAAAAATCTCAGCGTGATGGGAGCCGCGTTCTGGATGGCGATGAGTGCGATCGCGCCTACCCAGACGGCAAAAATACAGGCAGTAATTAAAGTGGCAAAACTTCTCATGGAATTTCAGGAATCGAATGATGAGGAACTGTAGACATAATCATCAGCCGCGAACTGATAAATTTTCATCCTTGTGAGACATTTCCATAAACGGGTCGATCCTTAAGAATCCACCCGTTTTTTATTATTTTAAAACCCGCTGATCGGACTTGACCAACGGGTTTCTAATTTCTATCGGAACAGGCTACTCACTGAGTTATCTTCGTGAATTCGCCAAATCGTTTCACCAATCACACTCGCAACTGAGAGAATCTTCAACTGCGGGAAGCGGTGCTCTTCGGGAATTGGAATCGTATTGGTCACGATTACTTCTTCGAGATAGCCGCTAGATAATCGCTCGATCGCAGGTGGAGAAAATACGGCATGAGTCGCACAGGCATACACTTGACGCGCTCCTTCCTTCCGGAGAATCTTCGCGCCTTCTAGAATCGTTCCAGCCGTATCGATCATGTCATCAACCAGAACCGCCGTTTTACCTCGGACATCCCCGATCACATTCATCACTTCTGCAACGTTGTGAGCCTGTCGCCGCTTATCGATAATTGCCAAAGGCGCATCATTTAAGCGTTTCGCTAAAGCTCTGGCTCGTGCGACTCCACCCACATCGGGCGAAACGACCACCAAATCTTCAAGCTGTTTGCTAGCAATATAATCGACCACCGTTGGAGAACCATACACATGATCCATCGGAATATCGAAATAACCTTGAATCTGAGCAGCGTGTAAATCCATTGCCAGAATTCGATTGGCTCCCGCCTGAGTAATCAGATTCGCGGCGAGTTTTGCCGTAATCGATTCGCGCCCAGCCGTTTTGCGATCGGCTCTTGCATACCCGTAATACGGTAAAACTGCCGTCACTTGTCGAGCGGATGCCCTTCGACACGCATCGATCATAATCAGCAGTTCCATCAAATTATCGTTCACAGGTCGGCAAGTCGGCTGAATCAGATAGACATCACAGCCGCGAATCGACTCTTGAATCTGGACATAAAGCTCGCCATCCGCAAAGTGCTTTTGCACCATTGGACTCAGATCCATTCCTAGATATCGGGCGATCTCTTGCGAGAGGGGTACGTTTGCCGTACCAGACAAGAGGCGCAGACGATTGTTATCAGGAATCGACGGCAGAGCAGAGGGAGGAGATAGTGTTGCAGAACGGATCACGTCAAGTCCTCGAACGCATTCAACGCAATATTAACACCGCGACTTTTGTTCATTGCCCTTGGTTTCGCGGATCTCAAGCATTCGTAAATGGCAAATGATTTTGCGAAATATTTGTTTAAGACTGAACCAGCAATAGTGTACAGACGATTGATTTTGACAATCTTCATCCGATCAGGTGAAATGGGTGCTGGGGGAGAAAAGCAGAATAGAGTCAAATTCAGTCAGATGTATTTATTGCAACTTATTCTGCCAAATTTATTCACGCTTCGCAATCATTTTTTGGATGTTATCGATCGTTGATTTATTTTTCAATTTTGTTGCGTAGAATACAAAACTATGCGATTGGGCGAATTCCCGTGTCTGAGCTATGCTGAGAAATCCAGTGACGCAAGGAAACGAGCTATGAGCCTGAAAGACCGCATTACCGAAGAGATTAAGACCGCGATGAAGTCTCAGGATAAGGTGCGGTTGGAAACGCTGAGAAGCATCAAGAAGGTGCTGCTCGAAAAAGAAGTGAGTATGCGTCCATCGGGTCAAACGGAATTGACCGAGGAACAAGAAATCGAGGCGTTGTCTCAAATTGCGAAACAGCGCCGGGATTCGATCGAGCAATATACCAACGCGAATCGCCAAGATTTAGCTGATAAAGAAGCAACAGAGTTGGCAATTATCGAGACGTTTTTGCCCGCGCAAATGTCGGATGAAGAGGTGGAAAGCGCGATCGAGCAAATTATCGCTCAGGTAGGGGCAACTTCCGCAAAGGATATGGGCAAGGTGATGGGTCCTGTGATGCAGCAATTGAAAGGCAAGGCGGACGGGAAGAAAGTGCAATCGATCGTGAAGGCGAAATTAGGCGGTTAAAGTGTCGAACAACTCGATCGAGAGCAGACTTCAAATCAATACAACCTGCAAACCTGACCATCGCTCTTTTAACACTCCCGACAAAGCTTTCAATCCCCATTGTTCCGATCGACGATGCCCCACTTCAATCACATTGATTCCAGTTTCTAACACCGCTGACTTTGCCGACACTCGAAACTGTCCGGTGATATAAACTTCTATGCCTTGATCGGCTGCCGATCGCACCAAAGTTTCGTTCATCGCTCCAACAACAGCAGCTTTTCTGACAGATTCTCTTTGCGCTAACACTGATTCGTATCCACCGAAAACTTCTCGAACTTGCTGGCAGTATTGCTCAACCGTCTGAGGTGAAACTTCTCCGATCATTCCAATCGATCGTCCCGACTTCTCTCCAAACGATCGAACATTGATCATCAACAATGTTTCCATCAATCGTAAGTTGAATCCTAATGTCAATCGCTCATCAAATGGTAAATGATAGGAAACAACACCGATATTAAATTCGGGATCAAGCTGCCAAGGTCGGTGAATAAACAAGCTATCAATTCGATGATTTTTGATCCAACGATCGAGATTTGGAATTGGCTCTAACATCAATCCCAACCGTTGAATCGGTCGATCGTTGGCGCGATAAATTCCGCCTCGCTCCTCTTCGGGATAGTGATCCACCTGAAAAAAGCGATCGAGAAATTCAATCAATGACTGTTGTGTAATCATCCGATCACAATCGGGTCAAGTGCTCGATCGTTCCATTGTCGCTTCGACCATTCCGACACGTAGGGACGCAGAATAAACTTCACTGGATCATCTGCGGTGACATCAATTCTAAGAAACGAATACGGTCGTTGTTTGTTGCTTCCTTGTCCGGTTCGTCCCACAAATAACTGTGACTTTGCAACAATCTTTTGTTCTGAGTCAATTTGCTCTGTAATCTCAGTACCTTCTTCTCGCTGTCGTCGCAAACTATAACCACTTCCACCACAGACAATCCAATTGATATTTGAGTCTGCGTGTCCAGTATCGACAGTTCGCAAATACTCAAAGCAATGAGCATGACCATTCAGCACTAGATCCACAATCGCTCGACCTTTGAGATCAATCTGCTTCACCACATCATCAAACACTTGCCGCAAGCGATATCGAACTGCAAACGTTTGTGCCTGGTACCATTTCGTTGCTTCAGTCACATACGGCGGATGATGGAAATAAATCACTCGTCCCCGCACTTCAGTGTCTTGCCAAGATTGAATTAAGCGATCGCGTAACCAATCCAATTGTTCATAATCGACTGCTACTCCTGATTGAGGGTTAAGCTGCTTGTCGATGTCGAGTTGAATCTCTTCAAGTTGTTGCAACTTCACGCGCATATCATCAGCTTGATCCGATTGTTCAGGCTGATTCACATCTAATTGCGTAATTTCTGTCATTAACTGCTGCATTTCTTGTTCGATTTCATTTCGTCGATCGATCAAAGTTTGTCGATCGTTCTTGTCTGTTGAAGGGACAACTGGCTCATTAATCGTATTAGAATCGAGCGCGAAGAAATCAATCCCACCGTAGCGAAAGGTGTAATACCGATTCGGCAATCGAGTGAATGATCCCGGTTCGTATTTCAAACAGCGTCCCGTCGAAGTTTGAGCCGTGTAATGTTCATCGAGATGCGCCCCTAACTTACCTTGTTGATCCGCAGTCGATAGCACGTCCATGAACGCCTGCGCGAATGCTCTTCCTTGATACGAACCATGAAAGCGAATATCAAAATCAATCCGCGATCGTAAAATTCGTCGTACTGGGTAAGAAACTTGCGCCAATACGCCATAAAAAATAGGAAGATCATAATAATCATGATTTCCTAACACTGGAAGAAATGGCAGATTAAATACCATTTGATCAAACGAAATCTTACTGGGATGATCGCCACCCACAATAAATTCCCGATATGGGTTAATAAAGTTCTGCGGATAAAACTCGCTTGAACCTACGAGATAAATTACATCACCCGTATGCAGAATAAATCGACACTCATCCTGGTGCGCCAACATCTGTTCGGCAATTCTGCGTTGCGGAGAATGTCCTGGATGTCGTCCTGATCCACTATCGCCAATCACCAAAAACGAGAACGCATTCTGTTCTTGATCGTCATCAATCACTAATCGAGTTTGATCAATCTGTCGATCGATAATCTTCGGATTACGCCATCTCACGCGCTCCTGCATTTTTTGAATCTTGAGCGATGTTGCTGGGTCTGATACGAATCTCATCATGAGCGCTAACCATCTTTCACAGAACCAAAACTAATCCTAACGATCCTGGCTTTCAATGCCATCGACTTCAGAAAGATTTTCTCTACAAAATTCGGCGGAAGTTTTCATGAAGTTACGGTAAAGAGTTTTATGTATTGCAGATCACAACAATCGGCACAATCCAATTGAACCAGTGGATCTTCTGATGGATAGGAATTTTCAATTACTCCAGAATAAAGATTGTACTAGACTATACTGTTGAAGACGTTGTACTCTGCCTACTGAAGTAGAAAAACAGCGTTCTTTAGTTCGATGGTGTGAATACGGAAGTGATCATGGCTAATAATTTGTGGAAATCGCTGCTGGTGAATCCAGTGTTACTCAGCGCTACGCTGACTGTCTCCGCTACGATCGGTGCTGCTGGACTAGCAAGCGCATCCGAAGTTAAAGAAGTTAAAACTGAACCGACTCAAACAATTGCCTCACTTGACCAGATCAACGCTTACGGCAACGAAGGGACGACCGCAGCCAACGACGCTGGACAAGTCACCTCAGTGTCTCAGCTTTCCGATGTCCGTCCGACCGATTGGGCATTCCAAGCTCTCCAATCTCTCGTTGAGCGCTACGGATGTATCGCAGGTTATCCCGATCGTACTTATCGTGGAAACCGCGCTCTGACTCGTTTCGAGTTCGCCGCTGGTCTGAATGCTTGTCTCGATCGCGTCAACGAACTGATCGCCGCTTCGACCGCAGACTTGGTTAAAAAAGAAGACCTCGCAACCCTGCAAAAACTCCAAGAGCAATTCGCCGCAGAATTGGCAACGATTCGCGGTCGCGTTGATGCACTCGAAGCTCGTACCACGACTTTAGAAAGACAACAGTTCTCAACCACGACCAAACTGCAAGGGGAAGCAATCTTCGCCATCTCCGGCGCACAAGGTGATTTCAAAGCCGTTGGAACCACCCCGGCTGGTGGAGTCGCAGCACCCTTTGGTTCTGCTGACGTAGACGATAACACCACGTTCAGCAATCGGGTTCGTTTGAGCTTGAGAACGAGTTTCACGGGTCAAGACAACTTAACCACCCGGATTCAAGCTCGGAACATCACGGATTTCGGTGTCGGTAATGCCGCTGCTCCAGGTGCAACCGGAACCAACATGGCTCGCTTATCCTTCGAGGGTGGCGGTGCAAGCGGTAACTCCGCGATCGTCGATAAATTGTTCTATCGTTTCCCGATCGGCAACGGCGGAAACATCACGATCGATGCCATCAACGGTGAGTTCTACAACAACGTCAATAACTTTAACCCCTTGTTGGCAAGTGACGGACAGGGATCGATCTCGCGCTTTGGTCGCTTCAACCCGATCTATCGTCAAGGTGGATCACCTGGCAACGTCAGTGGCGCGGGTGTGACCGCAAATATTCCGTTTGGAAATGCGTTGACCTTATCGCTCGGCTACATTGCAGATGAAGCGCAAGACCCATCGGGCGCTCGTGGCTTGTTCAATGGATCGAATGCAGCCCTCGCTCAACTTGCTTTCCGCTTTGCTCCGGGTGCAGAAGTCGGTTTCACCTATGTGCGTGGATACGATCGCGGTGGCAACGTTTCAGCAACTTCAGCAACGGGTAGCCGTTTGTCTAACGCTCCGTTCGGTGGCGGTGTTGCTACTTCAACCGATAACTTCGGTTTGCAAGGAACCTTCCGTATTACGCCGAATTTTGTGATTTCTGGCTGGGGCGGTTTGACGAAAGCGAATGCTGAATCTGGTCTGCTTGCGGGTGAAGATGCAGATATTCTTAACTGGGCAGTAACGCTGGCATTCCCCGATCTAGGAGGGAAGGGTAACATGGCGGGTGTCATCTTCGGGATGCCGCCGAAAGTTACTAATGCTAGTTTGACAGCAGAAGATCCAGATACTTCGTTCCACTTGGAAGGTTTGTATCGTCTGCGGTTGAGCAACAACCTCTCGATCACTCCGGGTATTATCGTGATTTTCAATCCTGAGCACAATAACGCAAACGATACCGTTTACGTTGGTACGATCCGGACAACCTTCTCGTTCTAATTCCATCTCAATTTGATGGTGAGCCTCGTCGATCGACGGGGCTTTTTTGATGACATTTAGAAAACCTACAAAACCCTAGTGAGAAACCGGAGTATACTAGAAGAAAGCCTGTTAACCTGATCCCAGAGAATGCCCGTGGAGATTTCCTGTAAGAGTGAGTACGCTTTATTAGCGCTGATTGAATTGGCAGTTGCTTACGAGAGTGGCGAACCGCTGCAAATTCGTCAAATTTCGGCTCAACAAAACATTCCCGATCGATATTTAGAACAACTCTTGGCAACGCTGCGTCGAGGCGGAATTGTGCGATCGCAGCGCGGAGCCAAAGGTGGATATTTACTCGCGCGGGAACCCTGGAAAATTACTCTGTTCGATGTATTAGCATGTTTAGAAGGATTCGACAATCAGCCGATCGATCAGGAAAGGGCTTTGAAATCTGGTAAAACCCTAGAAGGGTCAATCGTCTGCGAGATTTGGCAAGAAGCGAACGAGGCAGCAAATTCGGTGTTTCAGAAATATACGCTGAAAGACCTGCGTGAACGTCGCGATGCTCGTCGCCAACTCGATTTCATGTATTACATTTAGGTTCTCGATCGCGTCTTTTACCCCCATTCGTCTTATGCGTATTGCCCAGAATGTGACTGCTTTAATTGGACACACGCCGCTTGTCCAACTGAATCGTATTCCTCAAGCTGAAGGATGCGTCGCTCGAATTGTGGCGAAACTCGAAGGAATGAATCCCTCTTCTTCGGTGAAAGACCGGATCGGGATCAGTATGATTTTGGCAGCCGAGCGCGAAGGATTAATTGCACCAGGGAAAACGGTGCTCGTGGAGCCGACTTCTGGAAATACCGGAATTGCGCTGGCGATGGCAGCAGCAGCGAAAGGGTATCGGCTGATTTTGACGATGCCTGAAACGATGAGTTCAGAACGGCGAGCCATGCTGAGAGCGTATGGAGCCGAACTCGAATTGACTCCCGGCATTGAAGGGATGGCAGGTTGTATCCAACGAGCACAGCATATTGTCGATACGACTCCGAATGCTTATATGCTGCAACAGTTCCGCAATCCCGCCAATCCTCAGATTCACCGGGAAACGACCGCATCGGAAATCTGGGAAGACACCGAAGGCGAAGTTGATTTCATCGTGGCAGGGATCGGAACGGGTGGAACGATTACCGGAGTTGCGGAAGTGATTAAGCAGCGTAAACCGAGCTTTAAAGCGATCGCGGTTGAGCCGTCAAACAGTCCCGTTCTTTCCGGTGGACGACCTGGACCACACAAGATTCAAGGGATTGGAGCCGGATTTGTGCCGCCTGTCTTGAACGTCGATTTGATCGATGAAGTGATCGCCGTTTCGGATGATGATGCGATCGCTTACAGTCGCCGGATGGCACGAGAAGAGGGATTGCTTTCCGGAATTTCTAGCGGCGCGGCATTAAAAGCAGCGATCGAGATCGGCAAACGTCCTGAGAATGCTGGCAAACTGATTGTGATGATTCAACCGAGCTTTGGTGAACGCTATCTCAGTACGGCACTGTTTCAAGATCCTGAATTAACCATGCCTGCGATGTTGAACGGCTAAGAGGGTGCTTGAGAAGTAATCGTTTATTGCATTCATCCGCCCGGAAATGAATCTCCGGGCTAATCAGGGGAAGCCCACTAAACTGGGCTAAGAACTCCGGGTTGTGCTCCCAGTCCGCTTCAGCGGAGTTTCCTCTATTAGCCCGGAGATTCATTTCCGGGCGGACTCGCAACGCAGCAAAGCCGCTTTTTATCCTTCTCAAACACCCTCTAAGAGTTTGGGGAGCTAGGGAAAACCGTAAAAAGGTAGAAATTGGTTGACAAAAAACCGATCCTCTAGTGCCTAGCTCCCAAGCCGATTCGCCTTTTAGAATAGTCGAATGGCAACTCAAACTCTTACCCACTACCAAGTTCTTGACCTTGATCCCACTGCATCCCAGGCAGAGATTAAGCAAGCTTATCGACGGTTGGCGAAGCAATTCCACCCCGATAGTAATCGTGCAACCGCTAGTCACGACAAGATTTCTCAGATCAACGCAGCATACGAAGTGTTAGGCGATCCGCAGAGTCGTCGATCGTATGATCAGCGATTGAAGTATTCAGATCAAGCCCCCGGATCTTCAGAAGCGCGATCGCAAAAAGAACGCGCTGAAGCTGCACAAGCCACCTATCGCAAGCAGCGAGAAGCGGAACAGAATGCCGATCGACAATTAAAACTTTGGCTCAAACTATTCACCTCAGTCAATCGCAGTTTGAATCAGATTATTCGTCCTTTGAAATCGCAGATCAACGAACTTGCTGCTGATCCGTTTGATGATGAACTGATGGAGAACTTCCAGGCTTATTTAACAGACTGTGAGGAACTTCTCGCGAAGGCACAACAAGCATTTCGATCGACTCCAAATCCGCCCAGTGCTGCGGGAGCCGCTGCGAATCTCTACTACTGTTTGAATCAGTTAAGTGATGGGATTGATGAATTGAACTACTTCACCAATAACTATGATGATCATCACTTGCGAAATGGGCGTGAACTATTTCGGATTGCAGATGGATTACGGAAAGAGGCTCAAGCTGCGGTCAGAGAGATTCCGCGATGATTAAGTAAGCTCTAACTTAGCAACAGCACGTTAGACTACAGACAGCGATTATTGCTTTGAGATTTCCCTATGCCTGCAACCTTAAATCTCATTCTCGAAACGTTAGAAGACCAAAAAATCTTGGCTAGATCAGCAGAATTTCCTGATTGTATTGCGATCGCTGATACTAGAGAAGCTGCGATCGAGGCGATTCAACAGCAATTAATCGATCGCTTGAAGACGATCGAATTTGTTTCCATTCCGTTGCCGAAGTTATCTCGGTCTTCTCAAGACTTGAGCGATTCGTTTGGAATTTTCAAGGATGATCCCTACTTTGACGAGATTGTGAGACGGATGCGCGACGAACGAGAACTAGACGCTGATAACCCCGCTTATACCTGATTCATGACGCTTCGTATTCTCGATACAGACCATATTTCTCTAACTTTGCGCGGTCATGCTCAGGTGATTAATCGGCTTCAATCTTTTAATTCTCAGGAGTGGGCAGCTACCATCATCTCGATTCAGGAGATCTTTAATGGTTGGATCGTGAGTCTGAATGATCCAAAATATCAAGACCGCCAAGTTGAACTTTATACTCGCCTTTGGCACTCCAATCAATTCTTCCAAAAAGCTCAAGTTCTGAATTTTGATCAATCTGCACAAGACCAATATGATCAGATGCGATTGCGTTATCCCGAACTCAAGAAGCGTCGGCTTGAAAAGGATATGAAAATTGCTGCGATCGCACAGGTGAATCAAGCGATTATTGTTACCCGCAATCAACGAGATTTTGCATTAGTGCCAGGACTACAATTAGAGAATTGGTCACTTTAAACGGTTTCCAGAACTCCAGTTAGGCGTTAAATTAAACTCTAGCCCCGATCGACTGTACTTTCGATCGCGTTCTGAATTGCTTCTGGAACATTGCTCAGAAAGTCGTATCCGGTTTTCTGTTCTAGTTCATCGACGCTGAGGCGATAGTCTCTCCAGGTTTTGTCTTTGATGCCTTGAATGTTCGGAACATCGATCGCAATTACTCGCGTTTTCTCAGTCACGTCCGAGGCTCTTGAATTGGGCTTATCCATCACGACAACTACTTTCCAAGTCGATGATGGAATCGAAATTCTTTGAGTTCCGATCGCGCCTTTTTCTCCTGCTCCACCTGCAATGATATAAAGCTCTTTACCTGTGTTCACTAAGCGGCGAGATTCGCTCTCCAAGCCTTCCCACACATCGCGATTGTTATCGGCAGTCTGTGGAACAATATTCGTCATCAAGAAGGTTGCTGAATTTGTTTTGGGGTCTTTCGTGCGATCGGCAGAAGGAGTCATGTGTCCTCGATCGTAGCCGCTGCCATTGTAGTCGCTGGATTTTACTTGATACCATCCTTTCGGCAGGCCTGTATCTGACCGGAAATCATTGGCGCGGGGAACGGTTCCGAGCCAGCTTTTATTCAACTGCCAGCTTACCCAGTTCGGGATGTGTTTGCTGTTGTTGTATGAGAGGGCGTAAGGACGCGAGCTATCTGAAATGAGGAAATCATCCGCGTTAGTAACATTCGTGGTGGCTTCGGTGGGAATGCCCATTGTTAGGTGAACATTCGACAGGGTTGGCGGTAGGAAGGGTTGAGTGCCGATCGACGTTTGAGGGCGATTGTTCAGGAAAAGAATGAAGCCAATGATCACAGCAAGCAAAAGGGCTGCGATCGTGAAAAGTTGCCAACGGGATTTCAGCATATCGTCTATTTATCTTTCTGAGCCTATTATGCAGCGGATCTTAGCTTCTGTCGCACGTTAAGATAGATTCCTTAATGGGATAGCGAAACTATGTTACCGACCGACTTGCTGATTCATCGCTCGAATGGTGAGGAGATTGTTCCGAAGCGATTGTTGTTGGATGAAAAAACATTAGCGATCGCACAAGAGATCATTCTGATCTTCCAAGAGGCGCAACATGGAACCAGAGGTGAACTGAATCGCCAGTTGCAAGCACTTGAAGGGGAAGAAACAGACTATCGAATCAAGCGAGGATTAGCACATTTGCTCAATGGTGCGTTTAGTACGTTTGAAACGGTGAGTCCGCTTGATCCACCGATGTTGAGAGAGCGAGTGTTTGCACTGTCCGCGCAAAAGATTCCGAGCACGATCGAGACTCAGACGACGTTCGAGACGGTTGCGACGCAGCTAAGCCAAGAACTGAACAGCGAAGTCTTTCCAGAGCAAGTTAAAACGGGACTGTATGCTGATTTGCCAGAGAATCAGATTTTGATTGGCTTTGAAGCACCGACACCAGAGGGATTAATTCATCGCTACAACTTGTCGCAAGTGCAAGGCGTGTTTTATCGAGCGAGTCACATGGTGATTAATGCTCACCGGAATGATCCGGGACAGTACAAGCTATTGTTCCGGTATATGAAACTGTTCCAGTTAATGACTTACATCGAAGGCGATGCGGATCATGGATTTACATTGACCATTGATGGTCCGACTAGCTTGTTTAAGCCTTCAACGCGATATGGATTAGCGATCGCGAAGTTACTTCCTGCTTTACTGCACGTCACACGCTGGAGTTTAGCAGCAGAACTACAAATCAATGATAGTTATTCGGACAAAAAGCGACAGGGACGATTCGCGATCGATTCAGAGTGCGGTTTAGTCAGTCACTATCCACCGGGAAAGACTTACGATAGTTTGCTAGAGGAGGGATTTGTCGATCGATGGAACAAAGCTAAAACTGAATGGCGATTAGAACGCGAAGTTGATTTGATTCCGATTCCAGGAAGCGTGATGATTCCTGACTTTCGTGTAGTTCATCCTGATGGTAGAACGTTCTTAGTTGAGATTGTTGGCTATTGGCGACCGGAGTATTTGCGGAAGAAGTTTTCGCAGGTGCGGCAGTCTGGGCGAGATGATTTGATTTTGGCAGTGTCGGAGCGATTGAATCTAGAGAAAGCGGGAGTGAAAGTTTCGGATACGCCTGCGCGGATTGTTTGGTTTAAAGATCAATTGTTGCCGAAAGCGATTTTAGAAGTGCTGGAAAGATAACAAGATGCACCTTAAAGCAGACTAAGCACGATCGCGGAATTTCTAGAATGAGATTTGCTCGATCAGGAGATTTTAAGATGTCCGTAAAAGGTGTACTGCTGGATATTGATGGCACGTTGGTGGATAGTAACGATGCTCATGCGAATGCTTATGTTCAAGCATTTTCAGAACATGGATATGAAGTGGAATTTGAGAAAGTTCGATCGCTGATTGGAATGGGTGGCGATCAGTTGATTCCTCGGATTGTGCCGTCGCTGTCTGGTGAAGAAGGGGAAGGAAAAGAAATTGCCGATCGACGAAAAGAACTCATCATCGAGAAGTTTGGCTCAGAGTTAGAACCGACTCAGGGTTCACGCGATTTGATTGAGAAGTTGAAACAGTCTGGCTATGAGCTAGTGATTTCTAGTTCTGCTACGACTGAAGAACTCTCTGTGTTGCTAAAAGCGGCTCAGGTCGATGATTTGTTAGATATGGATTTAGCAACGACCTCTAGTGATGCAGAGAAATCTAAGCCTGACCCGGATTTGATTGAGGTAACACTGGAGAAAGGACATCTGAAAGCAGATGAAGCGATTATGCTTGGTGATACGCCTTATGATATTCAGGCGGCGAATGCAGCGGGCGTTGATGTAATTGCGTTTCGCACTGGTGGGTTTTCGGATGAGGAATTGGCAAATGCGATCGAGATTTATGATAGTCCGGCGGATTTGTTAGCGCATTTTGATCAATCTGCGTTTGCTTCACGCAACTAGAACAAGGGCGGGCAAGATGCCCGCTCCATACTATCTTTAGAGGGTGTTTGAGAAGTAATCGTTCATCGCATTCATCCGCCCGGAAATGAATCTCCGGGCTAATCGTGGAAGCCCACTAAACTGGGCTAAGAACTCCGGGTTGTGCTCCCAGTCCGCTTTAGCGGAGTTTCCTCCATTAGCCCGGAGATTTATTTCCGGGCGAACTCGCAACGCAGCAAAGCCGCTTTTTATGCTTCTCAAACACCCTCTTAGCTCGGATAAATCATTTGCTCCGGGCGGACAATCTGATCGAATTCTTCTCCAGTTAGAAATCCCAATTCAATACAAGCCTGCCGTAGTGTTGAGTTCTCTTGGTAGGCTTTGTAGGCGACTTTTGCTGCTCGATCGTATCCAATTTTCGGATTTAATGCAGTTACTAACATCAATGAGTTTTCTAGGAATTGTGTAATGCGATCGCGGTTCGGCTGAATTCCTACCACCATGTGATCGGTAAAGGAACGACAAGCATCTGACAGAATGCGAATCGAATGAATCAGATTGTGAATTAGTACAGGCTTGAAGACATTCAATTCAAAGTTGCCTTGACTCGCAGCCAGTGCGATCGCGCTATCATTTCCCATCACTTGGACACATACCATTGTCATCGCTTCGCATTGAGTTGGATTGACCTTTCCTGGCATGATTGATGATCCAGGTTCATTCGCAGGTAACACTAATTCCCCTAGTCCACATCGAGGACCCGAACCCATCCAACGCAAGTCATTGGCAATCTTCATCAATGCACAGGCGAGTGTTTTAATGGCTCCGCTCGTGAATACGATCGCATCATGAGCCGCTAATGCTGCAAACTTATTCGGCGCACTAATAAAGGGCAGCTCAGTTAACTTTGCAATTTCAACTGCCGATCGCTCTGCAAATTCTGGATGTGTGTTAATTCCAGTGCCAACCGCAGTTCCTCCAATTGCTAATTCATACAATCCAGGCAAGGTTGCTTCGATTCTTGCGATCGCTTGATCCAACTGTGCGACATAGCCCGAAAATTCCTGACCTAATGTTAGTGGTACTGCATCCATTAGATGAGTTCGACCAATTTTGATAATTGCTTCAAACTCATTCGACTTTGCTTGCAGTGCATCTCGTAGCTTTCTCACCATCGGTAACAATTGCTGATGGAGCGATTCTGCTGCTGCAATGTGCATCGCGGTGGGAAAGGTATCATTCGAGGATTGCGACATATTCACATGATCATTCGGATGAATTGGATCTTTACTCCCTAAAACACCATCTGCAATGTCGATCGCACGATTCGAGATCACTTCATTTGCATTCATATTCGTCTGTGTTCCGCTGCCTGTCTGCCATACCGACAATGGAAAGTGATCGTTTAGCTTGCCTTCGATTACCTCGTCTGCGGCTTGAATGATCAATGATGCTTTCTCATCAGGTAGCTTTCCTAACTGTTGATTGACGATCGCGGCTGCTTTTTTCAGAATGCCGAATGCTCGAATTAGCTCAGTCGGCATCTTGTCTTGTCCGATCGCGAAATACAGTAACGATCGCTGAGTTTGTGCGCCCCAGTAGCGATCAGACTGAACTGAGATCGCGCCCATACTATCGGTTTCTGTTCTCGTGGTCATGTGAAGGTTTCCTTGTGCGATCGAACATTTTCTAGACTACGGGATCTGGGTCAGGTCGATCGCATGAATCGTGATTGAGCCGAATTGATCAGAGCTTTAACCAATCTCAAGCTCTGTAGAAGCAGTCTGCGAAGAATGGCGATAAAAAAACTCCAGCCTCGTGAAAAAGCTGGAGTCACAAAGCAATTCACACCCTTAGTTCTGCAAATTCAGTTCGTCTTGGGAATTCAGTTTCAAGCGAGTCACAACCCCCTTGCGAGCCGCTTCACTCGGCGATGTACCGCCTGCCAAGCGATACTCATCACTTTCCTTCCCGTACCGGAAAGCCACCCCTAACATGGCTCTCTGGTTCAACTGCTTGAGTTCCTTCTCCAAATTTTCAATATCAATCTGGGTAGAATCAATCACCGCTAAGGCATCGTTATAAGCACTCACCTTATCGCGCAAGAGATCAATCTTGCCTTGAATAGTCGCCACATCACAGCCTTCCCCTAAATCGAGACTCGGATCGATCGCTCTTAATCCCGATAGCTGAAGCTCTGATTTGTCGGCAACATGAGCCGTTTTTCTTCGACGAGACATGGAGATACACCCCGCTGCTACTGTTTATCGGATCTACCTTGGCTCACCCGAAGCCCGATCGCGTTCCGCATTGCCCACACAGTTTCAATCCTGCCCCGCCATAAGTCTGGTAATTTCGCGCAACCGATTTTCACGGGAGTAAGCGATCGAGCAATGTCCTACGATATTGGTGTAATGGAAACAATCTGCGATCGCATTCCACGCCATCGATCGAGCAAGTTGCGTTATGAATCATTCTTGATCAATACCGTACCTTGCAAAGTACGCGCTGTGCCTCGCAAGGTTCAAGCCGTGACCGATAGAGTACGAACCGTGACTTACAAGATTCGGGCTGTACTCTTAGAAGATTCATGTCGTGACTTGTAGAGTACGAACCGTGACTTGTAGAGTACGAACTGTGACTCGTAAAGTACGAACCGTAACTTCTATGATTCAGCTTGTGAAGTTTACGGTTAACTTGAGTTCGGGTTAAGGCGCTTGGCGGTTAGAAACCGCAGCGATACAAACGAAGTCCACCTGCGTGGACTGATCGCTAAAGTTGGCTGAGTTCGGGTTAAGCAGGTGCTTGAAAAGATATCGTTTGCCGCATTCACCCGCCCGGAAATAAATCTCCGGGCTGATCAGGGCAACCCCGCTAAAGCGGGCTAAGAACGTTGTGTTACGCGCTCAGCCCGCTTTAGCGGGGTTTCCTCCATTAGCCCGGAGATTCATTTCCGGGCGAACTCGCAACGAAGCAAGAGGGATTTGGCTAGGGCATGTCTACCAATTTCTTATTCCGAACTCAGGTTAAAGTTGGCTGTTAGTGCGCGGCGGCGCACTTTGTTTGTTTAGCCGCGAATTCTATTCGCCACGGCACATTGCTCGAATTCTTATCACATTGCTCGAATTCTTATCACTTTGACTGTTAACCTCAAATCCCTAAATTGAAGAAGCGATTAGCAGGACGTGATAATCCTAAATGTTCGCGTAGCGTCTTGCCCTCATACTCTCTGCGAAAAATGCCCCGCTGTTGGAGTTCTGGAATCACTCGATCGACAAAAGCATTCAGACCTTCAGGCAAGAATGGGAACATGATATTAAACCCATCAGCGCCATTCTCAAACAGCCATTGCTCCATCTCATCCGCAATCGTTTGAGGAGTTCCGACAAAGATCAATCCGCCATAGCTTGCCACCCGTTGAGCTAACTGGCGAATCGTCAAGTTTTCACGTCGAGCCAGTGCAATAATCCGATCGCGTCCCGTGTGACTTCCATTCGTTTCGGGAATCTCAGGTAAAAGTCCATCTGGATCAAAGCCAGAAACATCATAGCCAAGCGCAAGATTCAGGCTATTAATCGCGCTGTCGTAGTGAATTAAGCGATCGAGGTGTGCCTGTTTTGCCTTTGCTTCCTCGATCGTTTCACCGACAATCACCAGCGCACCCGGTAGGATTTTGATACTGTCTGGATGCCGACCGATCGATCGTGCCCGCGTCTTAATGTCAGCAAAAAGCGCTTTTCCCGCTTCAAGCGTGTTGACCCCTGCAAACACTACTTCAGCAGTCTCAGCAGCAAGTTGTCGCCCCGCTTCGGAAGCTCCAGCCTGCACGATGACCGGATAGCCCTGAATCGGTCTTGCAATATTCAACGGACCTCGCACTGAAAAATATTTCTCCTTGTGGTTCAGAACGTGCATTTTTGCTGGATCGAAATACACCCCAGATTGCACATCGTGAATAAACGCATTATCCGCGAATGAGTCCCATAGCCCGATCGCGACCTCATAAAACTCGCGGGCACGTTGATAACGATCGTCGTGTGCCATTTCCTGTTCTAATCCAAAGTTCAAGGCAGCATCGGGGTTATAGGTCGTGACAATATTCCAACCCGCCCGTCCTGCGCTGATGTGGTCGAGTGAAGCAAACCGACGCGCTAAATGATAAGGCTGCTCGTAAGTCGTAGAGGCAGAGCCAATCAGCCCGATGTGCTCTGTACAGGCAGCGAGGGCAGAGAGCAGCGTGAATGGCTCGAATGAGGTGACAGTATGACTACGCTTGAGAGCATCGATCGGCAGATTGAGCACTGCTAAATGATCCGCCATGAAGAAAGCATCAAATTTCCCCTGCTCTAGTTTTTGGATGAACTGTTTGAGTGCGGGAAAGTTGAAGTTGGCATCTGCGATCGCGCCTGGATAACGCCAAGCGGCTGTATGAATGCTAACGGGACGCATAAAGGCAGCCAGCTTCAATTGCTTTTGACTCATGCTCTGACCTGATTGTGTACCACAAACGAGTTAGATAACTTCTCTCTTATGATGCTGCAAGGACAGCCGAATCTTATATCTAGCTTGAGATAGGGATTCTGGAGAAGAAGTACGATCGCAAAAACAATCCACCACTGAGATCGTCGCCAAGATGGGCTTTATCAATTCACGACTAATCCATCCTTCACATGAATTACCCGCCGAGTTTGCGCTGCAACATCCGGTTCGTGGGTCACAATCACGATCGTAATTCCCTGCTGATTCAACTCGGTTAATAAGCTCATTACTTCAGTTGAGGTCTGTGTATCTAATGCTCCTGTCGGTTCATCTGCAAGGACTAACGCGGGACGATTCACTAAAGCACGAGCGATCGCAACTCGTTGCTGCTGCCCGCCAGAGAGTTGATTCGGGCGATTCGATAAGCGTTCTGCGAGTCCAACTCGTGTGAGTGCTTCTGCGGCTCGTTGCTTTCTTTGCGATCGCGGAATGCCTGCATACACCATCGGCAACATCACATTTTCTAAAGCAGTCGATCGATTCAAGAGATTAAACTGCTGAAACACAAAGCCAATCCGTTGATTGCGAATGTAAGCCAGTTCATCATTATCCAAGGTTGTTAGATTTCGACCTTCAAGCACATAGTGACCATCAGAAGGTCGATCGAGACAACCAATAATGTTCATCAAGGTCGATTTACCTGATCCAGACATTCCCATGATGGCAACATATTCGCCTTCTTCAATAGCAAGATCAATTCCTTTCAGCACCGGAACATCGATATCACCTAATTGGTAAGTCTTAGTAATGTTCTCCATCCAAATCATTGTTGCCATTGTTCAATCACTCCGCAAAGCTGCAATCGGATCAAGTCGAGCGGCATTTCGAGCAGGAATCACACCTGCAATCAATCCCACAACTAAAGCTAAAGTGAGTCCTGACGCGATCGACAATCCTGAAATAATAAACGGAAAGCTAAATAAACTAGAAGCTGCAAATGCAAGTCCTAATCCCACAGCAACGCCAACAGCACCTCCAAGCATCGAAACTAAGATAGCTTCGGTGAGAAATTGACTGAGAACTGCGCTATTAGTTGCACCGATCGCTTTTCTAATACCAATCTCGCGAGTTCGCTCAACGACTGAAACCAGCATGATATTCGCAATTCCGATTCCGCCTACGATTAGAGAAATTCCAGCGATCGCGCTCACCAAAATCGTAAACAAGCCCACAACGCTACTAAACGTATTGATGATGTCTACTTGATTTGTAATGCGGAAATCATCTGGTTTCGGTGGGTAGATATTATGACGAATCCTGAGCAAATTCGTGACCTGAAACTGTGCTGCTTCAAGCTCGATTTGATCTTTCGCTTTCACCCAAAACCCGCTAATTGCTCGACCATTCAGCGAGTTATTCCCTACTATCCGCGAAGACATATTGGTGAGCGGGATATAAACGCGATCGTCTTGATCTTGTCCACCCACTGAACCTTTCGACTCAGCGACACCAATCACCGTATATCGATTGTTCTGAATGCGGATATTGACCCCGATCGCAGGTTCCCCAGGCGAGAATAAACTATCGCGTACTGCACTACCAAGAACAACTACAGAGTTCGCATTCTGCATATCATCCTGAGTAAAGAATCGTCCTTCTTGTGGCTTGATCTCTTTCACATCAGAATAGTTCAGATCCACTCCTAAAATTGAAGTCGAATCGTTCTGATCGTTATAAACAACCTGTCCACCACGTTGTAGAAAAGCAGTCACGCCTTCTGCTGCTGGAACCTGTCGCCCCACTGCTTGAGCATCTTCGAGCGTTAATGTACTCGCCGAGCCAGATCCTTGACTAATTCCGCCCGATCGAGCAACCCCGGACAGTACCAACATCACATTCGTTCCTAATGCCTGAATCTGTTGCTCCGTTGCTTTCTGAACGCCTTGCCCCACAGAGGTTACTGTGATTACTGAAGCAATTCCAATAATCACACCGAGCATGGTTAAACTGGTACGGAGTCGATTGCTCCAGAGTGCTTCCACTGCCATCGTAAAAATCTCTAGCAGTGAAATCGGACTCGATCGAATCACTTTTCCCATGATGCTAACCTCCGCTCCGTCTGCCACCACCTTGAGATCCGCCTCCTGGCGCACCCGGAAACACAGAGGGTGTTCTCGATTGGGGTCGCTCTCCTTGGGGGAAGCTAATTAATACTCGATCGCCTTGTTCCAGTCCCGACTCTACGACTGTTTTATCGTCGATCGTTGCCCCTGTAGTAATCTTCTGAAATTGTGGTCTTCCTTCTCTGGCAAGCAGCACTCCTGTTCCTTCTACCTGCCGCACGATCGCGACGGTTGGAATCACCAGCGCATTATCAATCTTGCCAACATCAAATTTGACATTCACATTCATTCCAGCCTGTAAGTTATTTTGTCGATCGTCGATCGAGGTTTTCACTTCAAAGTTAGTGACATTCTGATCAACCGTCGATTGTTTTGCAAGTTGTACAACCGTTCCCGTGAAAGATTTACCGGGAAAAGCATCTGCCTCGATCGTCACTCGTTGACCCACCTTAAGCCGCGAAATGCTCGTTTCTGGAACTTTCGCCACCACTTGATTTGTAGAAGCTAAAGCTAAAATCGAGGAAGAAGTCGCAGAAGAAACCGCGCTACTCGATGTCGTTGGAGTCACAAATGACCCTGGATCAGCAAACTTTCGAGTAATCACGCCACTAAACGGAGCACGAATCACGGTGTCGTTAATCTGAGTTTGAACCGTTTTTAATTGTCCTTGAGCACTCATCACCTGAGCACGAGCCGCTTCAATCTCTTCGGGGCGACTTCCTGCTTGTTGTAAGCTCACAGCTTGTTTTAATTGTTCTACCTGAGCACGAGCCGCTTCAATGTCTTCCGGACGAGTTCCAGTTTGCTGAAGGTTTACAGCCTGTTTCGCTTGTTCCACTTGAGCACGTGCAGTCGCTAAAGTCGTTCGAGAAGTATCAAATTCGCGTTGAGACAGTGCACCAGAAGTAAATAACCGCTGATTCTGGTTATAGTTCAATTCTGCTTGTTGTAAGTTCGCTTCCGCTGCTGCAACTTGCGATCGAGCTTGAGCAATTTCTTGCGGACGATTCCCCGCAATCAGTTTATCTAAATTCGCTTGAGCCGCTGCAAGTTGAGCTTCCACTTGAGCAATTTCTTGGGGACGATTGCCCGATTCTAATCTCTTTAGATTCGCTTCAGCAGTTGCGACTTGTGCTTGAGCTTGGATTAACTGCCCTTGGAAATTAGAATCATCCATATACGCAAGAATTTGACCTGCCTGAACGCGATCGCCTTCTTTCACTAACAATTGCCTCAAGACTCCAGAACTTTTCGGACTCACATTCACCGATTGAGCAGGCTGAACCGTTCCATTCGCAGAAATTGTAAGAGCAGCATCAACTCGATCGACAGTGACGGTTTGGACTCGTCGCCTAGCTTCCTGTCGTTGAGAAAGTGCGTACTGTTGGTATGCCAAGTAACCTCCTCCGGTCAACAGACCGAGAATCACTAGCCAGATCGCCCATCTTGGCAATTTTGTTTGTTTCAATCGCGCTTTTATTGACGGATGCACAGTAACTCGTCTCCTTTCTTACAGCGAGCCGCACGAGCGGTTTAGGCTCTTCTCAGTGTAGTCAAATCAAAGATTGTTAGACTGCGAATACTCCAAAAGCGTTCAACGATCGCATCGTGTTCTTTGTGAAACTGAGTCGGTACAATGGAGAAAGTTGCTGCGCCAGAGAAACCACCTCGTATGTACTGGACAAATCCCCCCAAGCCCGCGAAAGAAGCACTTCCTACCATGTATGATCTTCCCAGCGAAGATCCAGAGGAGCCTGGTTTGCCCGACGAGTTTCACGCCTTTCAACCGCAACTGTTACGGAGTACGTTCGATTCGCCTGCATGGTCAGCAGGTCATTTTTTCATCGGAACAGACATCAATCTTTACTATGAACCGCGCCATCCCTTGTGGCACAAGCGCCCAGATTGGTTTGTGGTTTTAGGGGTGCAAAAATCGACCTCGATCGAGGAGTTACGACTGAGCTATGTGATTTGGCAGGAAAGCATTGCGCCGTTTTTGGTGGTTGAGTTGCTGTCTCCTGGAACCGAAGATGAGGATCTAGGGCAAACGCTACGCGATGTGGATAAGCCGCCCACCAAGTGGGAAGTGTACGAGCGCATTCTGCGAGTTCCGTACTATGTCATCTTCGATCGATATATCAACGAGTTTCGCGCCTTCAAACTAGAGGGACTGCGTTACCGAGAGTTGTCTTTACCCGATTCAAAGCTATGGTTTGAGGAGATTCAAATCGGGTTAGGCGTGTGGCAAGGGTGCTACGAACTCGCTGAAGGGAAGTGGTTACGCTGGTATGATGTGAACGAAAATTGGCTTCCCACTGATCAAGAACGGGCTGAACAGGAACGGGAACGCGCTCAACGAGAACAGGAACGGGCTGAACAGGAACGGGAACGCGCTCAACGAGAACAGGAACGGGCTGAACAGGAACGGGAACGCGCTCAACGAGAACAGGAACGGGCTGAACAGGCAGAGCGCGAATTAGAAGAGGAGCGATCGAGAGCGCAACAATTGGCGGAACGATTGCGATCGCTCGGCATTAACCCGGAAGAGGTGTAGAAACTTTGGATTCTGCGGGACTGAGCCAGATCAGACGGTCGATCGCACACAGCATTCTTTCGTCTCCAGGGACTTGAATGAAAAAATTGCTGTCTTGTCCGAATTCAATCTTTTGGACGGGAAGCCACGACGAACCGGAGCGAATCAATAATGCTGCATTCGAGTGTCGGCTGTAGTGACTGCGCCATGCTTTCCAAAGTTGGCGAACTTCGGTGTAGTTTGCTTCGTAGCCTGAAGGAATGGGACAGTGTTCGTATTGAACTAAACCTCGATCGTTGATGCTAATTGGAATGTATTGACGCGAGACTAAAACTCGATTGACAAGCTCTTGATAAGTCGAAGATTGCCGTACTAAAACGGCTCGAATTTGTCCCACCAGTTTCGCAGTTGCAATCAGTTCACCTTTTTTGGCTAATAATTGAGCGGTGTTGAATGCAGGTTCAATTCGGAGGTTTTGATTTGCCAAGAATGAAAGTTCACCTTCAACAAATTTTTGAATCAACGCCAGATCATCGAGCTTGTTCATCGGAGGTTCGGAGGAGTAGACTGCTCGGTAGTTTGTAGTGACTACCTTGTTGCATTTATTACAAATAATATTCAGTAACTACTTTTATTCTTCCGGAGAAGTTTGATAAAGGAATTGTGAATTTTAGAGCGATTTAAGAACACGATCGATGACCGCATAAATCGATTCCAACTCACTCTCCGTAATGCAGTAAGGCGGCATAATATAGAGCGTGTCACCCAAAGGACGTAAGAGAAATCCAGCCTCAAGAAACTTCGATTTGAGCAGGGGAGAAATCGCATTAAAGTAACCGGATTCGTCATTCGTTTTGACTTCCATTGCTGCGATCGTGCCGCAAACTCGGAATTGCTTGAGTCGAGAATGATCGAGCAGATAGCGATCGAGAAATTTCCAATGCAGGGCTTCTAATCGTTGATAAGTTTCAGGATTTTCTGTTAGTAACTCAAGCGAAACGACTCCAGTTGCACAAGCTAATGGATTGCCTGTATAGGAATGTCCATGATAAAACGCCTGAGTGGGATCATCTTGATAAAACGCTTGATAAATGGCTTCAGTTGCGATCGTTACTGATAGCGGTAAACATCCACCAGATAGCCCTTTTGATAAACAAATAATGTCTGGAGTTGCAGCGGATTTAAGACAAGCAAATAGTTCTCCAGTGCGCCCAAATCCAGTCATCACTTCATCGTAAATCAGCAACACATTGAATTGATTCGCTAATGTTCTCAGTGCTTGCAGAAATTGAGGACGGCACATTCTCATTCCGGCTGAACCTTGGATCAATGGCTCAATGAAAATACCAATGATGTTCTGTTGTTTAAGCAATTGTTCGATCGCGTTCAACACCTCAGCTTCTTTGCGCTCAACCTCTGTGTCTCCCTCATAAGTTCCAGGAAATGGGACAAGAGCCGCCTCAAACATCAGCGATCGAAATTTCTGCCACCAAACTGAACCTGCACCGATCGACATTGCCCCGATTGTATCGCCATGATATCCCCCTTCAAAGGCAATAAATGTCGATCGCTGTTCTCCCAGATTGCGCCAGTATTGATACGCCATCTTTAACGCGACTTCAACCGCAGTCGAACCATTATCAGAGAAGAACACCCGTGTTAGTTCAGACGGGAGTTGAGTGAGTAACTTTTGTGCTAATTGTTCCGCCGGATCATGCGTAAATCCAGCAAAGATAACGTGTTCTAACTGTTGTGCTTGTTGATACAGTGCTTCTGCAAGTGCGGGATGACTATGACCATGAATGGTGACCCACCAGCTTGAGATGCAATCGAGAATTCGTCGATCGTCTTCAAGTTCCAGCCAAACTCCTTCACCACGCTTCACTTTCAGCGGCTCCGGAGTGGTTTTCATCTGCGTAAAAGGTCGCCAAATGGGAGAGTTCATTGTTCGCGATATGAATTGCAGCGTTGATTATAATATCGATCGTGATTTGAATTGTCGATCGTGAAAAAACGCCTGCTCATTCTCGGTGGTACAACCGAAGCCACTCAGTTAGCGACACAAGCTAGAGAAATCCCAAACTTAGAAATTATCTCTTCGTTAGCTGGACGCACTCAACAACCAATCAGTCCTGCTGGAACAGTTCGGAGCGGCGGATTTGGCGGTGTAGAAGGATTGATTCACTATCTTCAAGACCAACAGATTGACTTATTGATTGATGCAACTCATCCGTTTGCGGCTCAAATTTCCTGGAATGCTGCAACTGCTGTCGATCGCGTTTCGATTCCACGTTTGTCGATCGTTCGTCCTGCTTGGAAGTCTGAATCTCATTGGATCGAAGTGGAAAGTAATGAAGCAGCGGCGGCAATTTTGCCAGATTTAGCACAGCGAATTTTTTTAACGATCGGACGGCAAGAACTATCGACCTTTGCTCATCTCACAGAACTATGGTTTCTGATGCGAATGATTGATCCGCCTGCTGATAGAACCTTGATTCCACCGGGGAAACTGTTGTTAGCGCGTGCCCCGTTTTCGGTTGAACAGGAGCGATCGTGGATGCAGGACTATGCGATTCAAGCAATTGTCAGTAAAAACAGCGGCGGAGATGCAACCGTTTCTAAACTGGTTGCAGCACGAGAATTAAACTTACCTGTCGTTATGGTACAGCGTCCATTCATGCCAGACGGAGAGACTGTCTCTGATGTTCAATCCGCATTAGATTGGATTACTCAACAGCTTTGATCACGCACCATTGTGTAATAGGAGCCATTGCTTTCCAGCTTAAAAACTTTCCTAAAGGTTCTGCACGTTGAACTGCAATTCTAGTGAGTTCTCCTCCCAGCTTGCTCTGCCACTGAAATAATTGAGCTTCTGTTTCAACAGTGACAGCATTGGCAACCAATCGACCACCAGGACGCAGCGATCGCCAACACGTTTCTACGACATCCGGTATAGTCAATCCACCCCCAATAAAGATCGTATCTGGCTGAGGCAAATCTTGAAGTGCGATCGGTGCTTTTCCAGCTACTATTTCTAAGCTCGGAACTCCTAACGTATTCGCATTCTGAGCAATTAATTTAAGTCGTTCTGTGTTCGATTCAACCGCGATCGCTCGACATCTCCGATCTGATCGCATCCATTCGATCGCAATTGATCCACATCCCGCGCCAACATCCCAAAGTAACTGTCCAGGCTGCGGAGCAAGGGTCGAAAGCGTAACGGCTCGAACTTCTCGTTTCGTCAATTGTCCGTCATGTGCATAGATAGAGTCGGGAATTCCTGAACTACGAGAAGGTAGAGAGGTAGAAGAACAAGTAATTGCGATCGTATTCAGATCTGCAATCTCTGTATCGTTCCAACTGCTTGCTATTCCTGAAATGATTCGCTCTTTTGTTCCGCCCAAATGTTCTAGAACAGTCATTGAACTATCTGCTAAACCGCGATCGCATAACATTCGAGCCACAATTGCAGGCGTTTGTCGATCGGCACTCAATACTAAAATTTTTGCATTCGGACAAAGCACTAAATTAAGCATTGCTGGATCGCGTCCACACAGGCTTAATGTTTCAACTTCAGACAGCGACCAACCCAATCGAGAACAAGCCAAACTAAACGCGGAAGGTGCAGGAACGAGCGTCATTTCGTCGATCGTAATCCGTCGAATTAATGTCACTCCAATTCCGTAACACATCGGATCGCCGCTGGCTAATACACAGACAGCTTGCCCTCGATAGCTCAACAATTTCTGTATCGAATCTTCGATCGGGGAACTCCAACGAATTCTAGGGCGCGAATCATTTGGCAACATTGCAAGATGTCGATCGCCACCAACGAGAATTTCGGCTTGATCAATTAGCGATCGACCAATCGGAGCCACGCCTTCAAGCCCATCCTCGCCAATTCCTACGATCGATAACCACTTATCCATGCAATCTTTGATATGATGTGAAAAGAATATCGGATGACTAGCTCAATGGTAGAGCATCGGACTCTTAATCCGCTGGTTCTGGGTTCGAGCCCCAGGTCATCCATCGCCACTTAGCTCAATAAATGCCAACTCTGCTGAGACAAGATGGATTCGAGATTCGCATGTACTTTGATGATCATGATCCACCTCACGTTCACGTTTTCAAAGCAGAAGGACAAGCGAAAATTGCACTAGGAAATTCAGAAGTCGTGCCAAGCTTGATTTTAGCTAATTCGGTGGGAAGCCCCACACCATAACTCTGTTTGGTGTGGGATGAAAGCCAGGGCGTTGATGAACGGATGTCCAGCTTATCTTTTGCGTGAGTTTTTGCGAGTGGCATCCGTGAAGAAACGCCAAACTCCTACAAACGCAGCGAGAAAAGCTGATAGAGTACGAATGGTCGTTGACCCGCCCGACTGCTCGAACAGACAGGCTACAGTAGCAGTTATATGCTTGCCACAGAAAGACCAGAGATCGGGGAAGGAACAAGTCTAGCTGGTAGCCCATTGGCGTAAATCCATGATTTGTTGTGCGAGTAAACCTTAAACTCCTTGGGGCGCAGGGAGTCTGCCCGGATCGTACTTCGGTGCGATAGGAGTCAGGACAAGATGGCTTGTCAAACCTCCGGACGCTGCGTAAGACCGACACCATTCTCGGATGGTAGAGGCAGCGGCGGATGAAACGGGAAGCCCAGACTGTACGCGAAGCGTCAGTGTGGGTACGTCACTTCAGGGAATGAGTGCAAAGGATGCCAAAAAAGCGATCGAACTCGTCACGGAAAATCAGATCGAACTTTTAGAGAAGTGGGAGGAATTTCATGGCTAATTCACCATCTAATGATCAAGAATTTTTCCAAGCCTTTGAGCAGGCTCAAGCAGCCGCAACCCATGCCAATATTACAGAACCGAGAGCGATCGCAGCTTACTATGACGCAGAAGCAAGGTTAGTTGTGGTGAAATTGCGGAGCGGCGCAAGTTTTAGCTTTCCTCCAGAGATTGCTCAAGGGTTACATGGTGCAAGTGCTGAAGATCTTACCCAAGTTGAGATTACACCGATGGGAGATGGACTGCACTGGGAAACTTTGGATGCAGATTTCAGCGTATCGGGCTTATTGGCTGGTGTGTTTGGCACAAAACGTTGGATGGCAACACTACAGCAACAGTGGGCACAGCAAGCATCTTGAATCGGCATAAGTAAAGGGTAGGCAGCTTTAGACCACCTACCCCACTTGTAGATCAGACGGTGTGAACCAATCAGGTTCCAGAAGTCCAGGAGTTGATATACGCAGTTTGATCAGAAGTCAGGCTATCGATCGAGAAACCCATCGCTTGCAGTTTCAAACGCGCAATTTCTTGATCCAACTCGGTTGGAACCGGATAAACACCAGGCTCTAACTGTCCTTTGTTCTTGACCAGATATTCTGCTGCCAACGCTTGGTTTGCAAAGCTCATATCCATCACCGCGCTCGGATGTCCTTCTGCGGCTGCCAAGTTCACCAAACGACCTTCGCCCAAGACAACCACGGATTTACCGGATTTGAGGCTGTATTCTTCGGTGAAGTTGCGAACGGTCTTCACATCAGAAGAACGCTCTTTCAGCGCTTCGAGGTCGATTTCGATATCAAAGTGACCAGAGTTACACACGATCGCGCCATCTTTCATCGCGTCGAAGTGTTCACCGCGAATCACATGCTTGTTACCTGTGACAGTGATGAAGATATCACCTTTCGATGCTGCTTCAGACATCGGCATCACTTGGAAACCATCCATCACAGCCTCGATCGCTGCAACTGGGCTGATTTCGGTAACGATCACATTTGCACCTAAACCACGGGCGCGATTCGCAGTACCTTTACCGCACCAGCCGTATCCTGCAACGACGATCGTTTTACCTGCCAACAGAATGTTCGTTGCGCGGATAATACCGTCGAGAGTCGATTGTCCGGTTCCGTAACGGTTATCGAAGAAGTGCTTCGTTTCAGCGTCGTTGACGTTCACTGCCGGGAAGGTCAGCGCACCATCTTTGAGCATCGCTTGTAAGCGGACGACTCCGGTGGTGGTTTCCTCGGTGGTTCCGATCAAGTCTTCGAGTTGGTGTTTGCGTTGTTGCACTAAGGTAGCAACGACATCACAACCATCATCGATGATGATATTCGGACGGTGATCCAACGCGATTTGTACGTGCTTGTGATAGGTATCGTTGTCTTCGCCTTTGATTGCGAAAACAGGGATTTCGTAGTCTGCAACTAAGCTTGCAGCTACATCGTCTTGGGTAGACAGCGGGTTAGAAGCGATCAGGATTGCATCGGCTCCACCAGCTTTGAGGGCGATCGCGAGATTTGCAGTCTCGGTCGTGACGTGGCAGCACGCGACGAGTCGAATGCCTTCAAACGGTTTTTCTTGAGCGAAACGATCGCGGATTTGCTTCAACACTGGCATTTCCCGCCCAGCCCACTCAATCCGCTGTTTACCAGCAGGTGCGAGGGCAAGGTCTTTGACTTCATATTTCAAACGGACGGGCGTTGCAGTCATGTAATTGTTCCTTACATAGAGACATCAATGGAGTTTATGAAAACCCCTTAACACGGTAACTTGCATTGCTCGATTCGATCCAGCGATCGAATGATTTTTCTCGCAGGTCGAATCGCACAAGTTCCCCCTCAATTTCATACGAGTACCGAGTGAAGTCAAGGCTGGGTGTAAAGCTTGTTACTGGCTTTACGAGAGTTTTCTGGACTCTCTACAGAAGCTTAACGTTTCTTTATAGAGAATGGTCAATCTCAGGCAAATCAGATAATATAGTACAAGTATACCAATTAATTGAAGACCGTCCCCAAATGGTTCGTTTTTAGTACGGCGATCGCGCTTTTATCTATCCCAAGTTGTAGTTGGTCTTCACTACAATAGAGAAGTAATGAATCCTCCCCTTTCCATGATGAATTTCGTTCCAGTTGGTCGGTTTTTCTCGATGGGCGATGGACGGGTTGGGCAGTATCTTTCGACTAGAGTTTTAAGTGTGAGGACTCCATTTCGGCGATATTCTCGATCGAATGATGTCTGTTATCTCGGCTTTGACAAGTTGAGCCAAGCTCAGAAATTCGCTCAATCGCTTGCAAGTTCAGGGTTACGGTTTACGGTTCAGAAGAGTCAGGTCTTGACTCAGTTTCCGTATGAGATCAAGTTGTACGGCGACACTGAGACGGCGAAGCGACTGGCGTATTGGGATCGTAAAGATCACGATCGTTCCGCAAAATCACCCGCGCAAAGATCTGTAATTGCGGCGTAGAGATCCACTTGAAATCGTAGCCGTTCTGCACTACAATTAGTACATGTGATTCAGGTTCTTGTTCCATGACGAAGCATTACATTCTTCAGCTTGATCCGAGTGCCAAGTATGAGTGGGATCGGTGTTCGCTTCGTGATCCGATTACTGCCGATCGACCAGAGTTTGCTGGCTTGATCGCGCAGGCAGTTGGAGAGCAGCCCGGTTCGTATCTCGTGTCCGTCAAGATTGAAGTGCAAGTTCTAGAGCAAGCTGCGCCACAGTCTCAAAGAGACTTGCAACTTGAGTCTCAAAGAGAGCTTCCCCCGATTTCCGAGTTGTCGTCCGAGCTTGCGACCCGCGTTCCGGTCTTGCAGGGTCGCGTCGCTTAAGGCTTGAAAGGTTTGTTGTTGTTCGTAGTCGGTTGTTCAGTTTTTGACCCGATGGCTACTGACCACTTATTATTTTCAGGAATGTCAGTCATGAAACTTCGTTTAGATCAATATCCCACCGCGATCGCTCAAGCGTCTCAGCACGTGAATGAATTGGAGCAGAAGATCGCTGAGGTTCGCTATCATATCGCTCGATTGGAAGGCAATGCCGATATGGTAGTCGCGTTTGAAACCGCATTGAAGAATGATAACCAGCGCAAGGCACGTCGCTTTGAGGTGCTGCAAGTGAATACCGAATATCAAAGAGCGATCGATGCTCTGAATCGTGCTACGACCGAAAAGGCGAATGCGTTTGCTCATCTAGAGCGATTGCGGAATGAGTTCAGCGTCGCCAAGTTGGAAACACGGTTATCGATCGCGCAGCATTTGAGCGGGTTAGAGTCGCGTGAATTGGTTGGCTTGTAATTCTCTCGCGTTCAGTCCCGGTTGATGTGTAGCAGTAGAGCGCCTACGGGTTCTACTGCTTTCCTATGAAAAAAAAGACCTCCACCACTCGCGGCAAGGTCGTTCAGTTGATTCAAGTTCTCAGGTCATAGATTAATCGAAAGGTGGATCGAATGCAAGAAAGAGTGGTGGTTGTGATTCGAGAGTTGATGAAACTACAAGGAGTCAGTATCCGTCAGATCTCGGCAAAAATCGCTGAGGAGCATGGTGGAAGCGCATTAGGGTACACGCAGCAGATTAATCGAATTCTCAATGATCCGAAATATGAACCGAGTTTCGCAACCGTTGAGAAGGTTTTGTCCGCGTTGAAATTTTCGATGTGGCAATTGCCCTCGAACTTGAAAACGATCGAAGCTCGACTCGATCACCTGAGCGATGAAATTTCCGAAATCAAAGAGACGATCGCGCAGATTAGTTTAGCGATCGAGACGCTTCACAGTAATCAAATTAGCGATCGTCATAATGATATCGAGCCTGCAAGAATTCAATACGATCGATTGCAACAAGATAAACAACTCGATCCTTCTCTGTAAGCCTGCGTGACCAAACATTTCCGTTTTGATATTTCAATCGCTCAGGCTTCCCGGTTCCTTCAAACGGGGTTCTTCCGACTTCTTCAACCAGTGCAAGAAGCCGAAGTGCGATTTTGCGATTTGTTTCGACCCAAAACGTTAAATCCTCTAGAAATCGCACATCAAAAACGAGCGATCGTTGAGCCGCGTTTGATTGTTCAGAGTTGTCAGGTTGCTCATCAGGCTGAAAGTTTTTCTTCTTCGACAAGTCCAAACTCCTGACGTAATTCATCTACGGTGCGAGGTTGATTGTTGCCCAATTTTGCTCGTTCTAGAGCATCCAGTAGACGAGTTGCATTGCTATGAGAACTAAACAGATAAACGGTTTCGATCAAGCTTTCTAGCTCAGAAGTTGAAATAATCGAAACGCTTTCAGCCCCTTCGCGAGTAATTTCGATGGGTTCTTGAGTCGCGATCGCTTCTTCGCACAGTTGTGCAAAATTCTCACTAGCTTCGCGATAGGAAATCTGTTTTGCCATTATTTCAACTCCGTTGCGATGCTTCATTGTAGTGTAGGAAACCGTCGCCTTCTAGTCGATCGCTTTCAATTTCCACGCTTCTCCCTCCTGCTCTGCTAACTTCCAAATCTGCTTTTTGTCCACGGTCTGACGTTGAAGATACAGATCGAAAGTATTGTCCGAAAGCTTGTCTTGTCGCTTAGGTAGCTTCAGCGTGAAATCATACTCGCCTTTGACACGGTAGCCTTCGAGACCTTCGATTTTGAGCGGGGATTGATCGGTGACTTTGACGCGATCGACATTTATTTTCGGAGCCGCAGAAAGTTTAAGCTGCTGACTGATTTCTTGCTGAGTTTGATTGACTGAAATCGCGATCGCTTTTTTCAATACATTTCCTGGAACTGAATATCGCCCACCACACGCCACTAAACCTACGGTTAGAACAATCGATAAGATAATCTGTATGAGTCGTTTCACGGTCGTAGCTCCTATGTATAAGCAAGCATTTGGTGTCGATGAGTCTCTCTATCGATATATTCTCTCAAACTCGCAGCCAGAATCAGACATTCTCGCTCAACTTCGTGAAGAAACGGCACAGATGCCACAAGCTCGAATGCAAATCTCGCCGGATCAAGGTCAGTTTATGGCGATGTTAGTGCGATTGATGCAGGCAAAGAAAGCCCTAGAAGTGGGAGTTTTTACCGGATATAGTTCGCTTTCGGTGGCGATGGCATTACCGCCTGATGGAACGCTGATTGCGTGTGATGTGAGTGAAGAATATACGTCGATCGCACGTCGATATTGGGAATTAGCAGGCGTTACGGACAAGATCGATTTACGAATTGCACCTGCGATCGACACACTTGACGAACTGCTAAAAGATCAAGCTGGAACTTTCGATTTTGCATTTATTGATGCAGACAAAGGCAACTATGCAAATTACTACGATCGAGCCATTCAATTGGTGCGATCCGGTGGATTAATTGCAATTGATAATGTTCTCTGGGGAGGTCGAGTTGCTGATGAAACCGATCAAGATAAGATCACCAATACGATTCGTGCATTTAATACCAAAGTGGCGCAAGACGATCGCATTATTGTCAATCTTTTACCGATCGCAGATGGACTAACTTTAGCTTTAAAGCGATGAGGCAGAGTGTTCTCCTCGTTTTAACAGCGAAACCCCATACCAACACAGCGCACTCATAAACAGCATTTCGCCGCCATCTTCAAGAATATTAAACACATTCGGGAATTTAGGACTGATAGTATCGATGATCACATGAATCGCATCCAACACAATTCCACAGAATATCAATCCAGCAAGTAAGACTAAAACTCGCTGACAAACATGGCGAAACGTCTTGCTGCCAAGCCAATATGAAACACCAATGAGGACAGCAAAGAAACTTCCAGCGATCGCATTGACGAGCAGTTCGCCATAATCTTGCGATCGCAGATTGAGCATTGATGGAAACCCGAAGTATATGGCAATTTCATCTCCCCATCGCTCGTGAAGAAAAAACAAGTCATCAATAAATAGATAGCAAAATAGCAATGAGAGCGACCAATATGACCGATCAGAACGAATTTTTGTCAGCGCAGCAAAACTGAAGATTAACCAAAGTTCTTTAATGTACTGAAATGTTTCTCCGAAGCTCCGATCTGCGTCGATCGCCCAGTAGAGACTGGTAGTAGCAGGATAAATCCTAGCAGCAATATGAAGTCCAACTATCACAAAATCTGTAAGCAATAACAATACGAGAACTTCAAATGAACTTTGTTTGCTTAACTTAATCACGTTGTTTAGACTCCTCACAACTCAGTCGTTGTGTATTGCTTTCGCTCGATCGCCACACAGTTACACGCATAGCTGTTCAAGCGATTTACACTTTAACCTGCTCTTAGGCTGCACTTAACCTATAAGGGAGAGAGAAAGTTTTGGAACTATCTGTGGGTTGATTGCCTTCCTGTGCAGATTGAAAACGCCCACGAATCGGCATTGATGCAGGAGATTGATAAACTAACCTTGGGATTGAAACAGTAGTTCAAACCGAAATCGATTGTTCGCTTCGCTGTAGCAATGCAATCCCGTACCAGCACATCAAACTCATAAATAACATTTCACCCCCATCTTCAAGCAGGGCAAGCGGATCAAGTCCTCCAGTCGTGCCCGTTCCCGCAACGATGTGAATTGCATCTATGACAATTCCACAAAACGCTAATCCCGCGATTAAGACTAGGATGCGATGACAGACATGGCGGAAAGTTCTGTCTCCGAACCAGTATGAAACACCGATAATTCCTGAAAAGCCAATTGCCGCGATTAGGCTCACCACAATTTCACCGAGGTCTTCTGGTCGTAGCCCAATCAGAGAGGGCAAGCTGTATCGGTTCGCAATGATAACGCCCACTCGCTCGTGAACAAACAATAAATCATCAATAAAGAAGTAGAGAAACAGCAGCGCTAACGACAAATAAGCCCAACTCGATCGAAATCTCGCCAAGGCGACAAAGCTAAATACGAGCCAAAGCTCTTTAATGTACTGAAATGTTTCTCCAAAGCCGCGATCTTCTGCCACTGACCAATAAGGGGTCGATGCGGCGGGAGTGCTATAAGCAACAATGTGAATCCCAAATATTACTAAATCGGTAAGTAGTAATAATACAAGAAATTCTAATGAACCCCTCTTCTTCAAATTCATTACACTCATTGGATGTCCCCCAGTTGAGTGGCTACCTCTCAGTTTGACTAAGCTGTCGCCGAATTGTATCGAATATCACCTCTACAAATTGCTGTAATTTAACCTGGTTTTATTCTTGTCTTAACTTAATTCGATAGAAATAATTTTGGATCTGTCTTTAGATAGAGAGAAAATTATTCAGTTAAGCTAGGCGGCATAAAAAAATCCTCTTACTTTGTCTAGTTAGGCAAAGTGAGAGGACGATCGAGAAATAATTTAAGTTCTATTGAGGTTGGGGAATCGTGATATCAACAGCAGCTACAGGTTGCCCTAAAGTTGATAGTGCAGGTTGAATCTCTTTCTCATTTCCTACCACTAACGTAACCAGTTGTTCAGGCTGAAGATACTTTTGGGCGACTCGTTGAACATCTGCGATCGAGGTTGCTTCTACCGCTTTGCGATATTGGAAAATGAAGTCTCTGGGATATCCGTAATATTCATACCGCAACAATCGCGACAAGGTTTGACTCGGATCTTGGAAGTTGAAGATAAACGAATTCAAAACAGTGTCTTTTGCGAATGCTAGTTCATCAGATGAGATTGGCTCTTTACGAATCCGATCAACTTCCTTAAACACCGATCGAATAAATGGAACAGTTGCTTCCGATCGCGTTTCTCCACTAGCAATAAAGACACCTGGATGATCAAACTGAGCGCTCCAACTGGCTCCAACGGAATACGCTAATCCTTGACGCGATCGAATTTCGTTAAACAATCGCCGTCCAAATCCACTCAACACATCTTCCATCACGGTTAATGCTGGATAGTCAGGGCTGTTTAACTGTCCGCCTAAATGTCCGAGCCGAATATAGCTTTGATTCAGTTGCGGTTGATTGACAAAGAAAATTCCGCCTTGTTTCGCTTGGGAAACGGCTGGAAGTTGCTTTGGTGTGCCTTGACCCGAAGGATTCCATGAGCCGAACTTGGCTTCAATCATCGATCGCATTTGTTTTGGTTCAAAATCGCCAACGATTCCAAGCAGCATTTGATCGGGACGGAACGATCGTTGATAGAACTGAATCAAATCATCACGAGAAATGTTTGCAAGCGTTGAAAATTCAGTCGTTCGAGCATACGGGCTTTCATTGCCGTAGATTAACTTCTGAAATTCTCGGCTGGCAATTCCATTCGGATCATCATTTCTTCGAGCAATTCCACCTTGAGATTGAACTTTCGCGATCGCTAATTTATCTGGAGCAAACGCAGGCTGTTGAATCACTTCTGCAAACAGATCAAACACTTCCGGTAAATCTTCAGTCAACGTATTGAATCCAGCACTTCCAGCAGTCGTTGAAATTCCCGTTTCCACCACGGCTGCCCGTTGTTCAAGCAGTTGATTTAATTGATCCGCAGTCCGCTTCTGAGTTCCACCTGCACGAATCAGTGTTCCAGTTAGTTCTCCGAGTCCGGTTTGCTGAGTCGCTTCAAATCGATCGCCCGTTCTAACGATCGCAGTTCCGCTGACTAATGGCAGTTCGTGATCTTCCATCAGATAAACGATCATGCCGTTCTGTAACTGAAATCGCGTATAGTCTGGAACTCTGACTTCTGGTGGCGCTGAGAATTTTAGCTCTGTATAGTGTTTGGGCGTATCTGCAACGGCGGGATGCACAGAGAGCAACACAAACAGCAAGGCTGAAATAAATAGAGAAATAGCTTTCATTCGTGCTTATCCTTGAGGCAAAATGCGTCCGATCGTGCGATTTTGATCTGTAAACGTGGCTCTGGCGACTCGTTGAATATCCGCAGGCGTGATTTTCGCGATCGCATCAATTTGCTGGAACAAGTTTCGCCAGCTTCCCGTTTTGATTTCGTACTCTAAAAGCGACTGAGCCATTCCCATATTGGAATCGAGCGATCGTAATAATCCGGCTCTCGCTTGAGTTTTCACGCGATCGAGTTCTTCTGCCGAAACAGGCTGCGTTTTTAATCGATCGATTTCCGCTCTCAGAGCAGGCGCAACTTCTTCCAGCGATCGACCGGGAGCCGTCAATGCATAGAACAGCATCAAATTCGGAAACTTATCGCCTGGAAATCCATTGATGCCTTGAGCCGCTAATGCGAGTTTCTTCTCTTCGACCAGCGATCGATACAATCTAGAAGTTCGACCATCACTGAGAATGGAAGCGATCGCTTCATACACGGCATTATCTGGATGGTTCAACGCGGGACGATGATAACCTTCCAAATACCAGGGCTGAGATTGCAGTTTTAAGGAAACTTCTCGCTCCTTGGTTTGAGCAGGTTCAACCGCGACCACATCAGGCGGAGCAGGTTTCGCTTTGTAACGACCGAAATAGATTTGAGCAAGGCGTTTCACCTCAGTCGGATTGACATCGCCCACAATTGCGATCGTCAAATTATTCGGAACGTAATGCGTCTCAAAAAATTCCTGAACATCTTGCCGTGTCAGATTTATCAAATCCTTGTTATATCCAATCACCGGACGGCGATAAGGATGAACTTGAAACGCAGCACCCACAAACGACTCGATCAATTGCCCGATCGGGGAGTTCTCTGTTCTCAAGCGTCGCTCTTCTAAAATCACAGCTTTCTCTTGGAAAAACTCTCGAAACACCGGATCTAGAAAACGCTCAGATTCAAGCGACATCCAGAGTTCCAACTTATTCGATGGAAAACTGTAGAAATAACGAGTTGCATCACTCGACGTATTCGCGTTCAGTCCAACTCCGCCCGCTTGCTCTACGATTCGACCGAGTTCGTTTTGCCGTCCTAATTTCGTCGCTTCGGCTTGAATTCGATCGAACTCTTTCTGCAATGCGCTGACATCTTTTTTCTGTGCTTGACCTGACTTAATCTGCGCGGCAAGTTGATCCAATTGATCTAACAGCGGCTTTTCTGCCTGAAAATTTGAAGTTCCAATCCGAGTCGTGCCCTTAAACGCCAAATGCTCTAGAAAGTGAGCAACTCCGGTTTTTCCTTCCGGTTCATCTGCGCCACCAACATCCGCATAGGTTAGAAACGAGACTACAGGCGCTTGATGCCGCTCTAACACGATAAACTTCATGCCGTTCTCTAACTTAAACTCGGTGACATTTTGGATCACCCGATCGAGATACGGCTGAATCGATTGAGCAGGCAACGTCCGCGCAAATCCGATTCCAGGAACACTACTCCAACAAAGGAGAAAAACTAATACAAAACTTGCAATTGTCCGACTCATTCTCACCATAGTCACGAACCCTTTAAGGCACGTTTTCTAGGATAAAGAGTTTTGTCAGGATTGACTTATTTAGAGATCTTAAGTGAAGTTGTCACGGTGAAAATGTAAGTATCGAAGAGTGCGCCAACTACAGCACACGCGCCACCGATGACGATCGCGCCTTCCAAGGCATTCCCGCTGCCAAAGGTTTGAAGAAACGACAGCATTTGAGTCGAGCAAGCTTGTCCAAAGGTCATCAATCCAGGGACGAAACCTAAAAGTACAAGAAGCGCGATCGTGGCTCCAATCAATGAGATCGGCACTAAGAAACTCAATAGACTGGCTAGGAATAGCGATCGAAAATAATTCAGGGTGAGCATAATTCACCTACGTAAAACGAACTGACTACAGGTTGGAACTTCCTCCAAGGATACGGGGGATTTCCAGGTTTAGGGCGAGATGTTGCGAAATCTTAAATCTTTATAAAGAAACTTGGTTAAGCATTCTCGCAATAATGCCATCAGTAAACCCCAAGAAGTTGTGCTTGACTTTACGACTTCACAAAGCTCTACATTCCCAAGGTTGTGCCTTCAGAGTGATGAAGTCGAAAAACTTACCCTCGTAAAATCGCTCCAGCACTTTGTAAAAAGGACTATTTTCTATGCAAATTCTTAGACATCCTGAAGCGACGAATCGCGCTGACGATCCCCGCAACAAAGAGGTGATTTTCCCCGCCTACGATATTCAAAATGGCAACCTCGCCACTCCAATTAATTCCTCTCCGCTCGTCCGCTCTTATATCAACGCCCTGCCCGCCTACCGCGAAGGACTTTCCCCGCTGCGTCGTGGGCTAGAAGTCGGCTTGGCACACGGTTACTGGATTATTGGACCTTTTGCGAAACTGGGTCCCCTGCGCGATACCGATTTAGCAAACTTGGCAGGCTTGCTTTCCGCGATCGGACTGATCATCATTTCTACGCTGTCCATTTCGCTCTATGGCGCAAGCAATCCTCCCAATCCGATGACGACGATTACCACTCCCAATCCGCCTGAAGAACTCAAAAGCGGACGCGGCTGGAACGAATATGCGGCTGGCTTCTTGGTTGGTGGGGTTGGCGGTGCGGCATTTGCCTATTTCCTTCTCACAAACTTAGCGCTGTTCAAGAACTTCGCCAGCGGTTTGTAAGACTCTGTTGATCGATCGAAACGAGTGGGTATCTTAAGGATCGCCCACTCGTTTGGCTGTGTAGTGAAATTGACTGCACTGGGCGGAATCAAGCCCTACGATAAATTAGCAAACCGCAGCAGGTTCATATAACGCCTGTTCGATTTCCCCCAACGCCCGTTCTAAATCATCATTGACCACCTGAATGTCAAACTCTCCGGCAGCATCCACTTCCTCCCAGGCTCGTTTCAGCCGTCGTTCGATCGCGGTTTCCGAGTCTTGTCCGCGTCCTCGAATTCTGGCTTCGAGTTCCACCATTGAAGGGGGCGCGATAAAGATTTGGAGAGCGCTAGGGAACGATTTGCGAATTTGGCGTGCGCCATCAAGTTCAATTTCGAGAATCACCCATTTGCCTTCGCGAGTTTTTTCTTCGACGGTGCGCCTGGGTGTTCCGTAGCAGTTTCCAGCAAATTCTGCCCATTCGAGAAATTCTCCTTGAGCAACCATTCGTTCAAATTGGGGTCGGGTGACAAAGTAATAATTTTTGCCATCGACTTCTCCGGGGCGGGGGGATCGGGTTGTGACCGAAACCGAGAGATAGAGATCCTCGTGACGCTGGATCAGCGATCGAAGCAAGGTTCCTTTTCCGACACCGCTTGGTCCTGTTAAAACAATGAGTCTGCCCTTGCTCATAGCTGCCTATTTTGGTGTGTGCGCTAGTGTTCCCAGTTTTCTGATTCTGTGAGTATAGCTTGCAACTCGACTGAATTAGTTAACGAAAGGGTGAAGGATTAAGAGGTTTTCTCAAATTCTAGTCTCCAGTTCCATCTTTGGTGAATAAAAATCGGTTTGCAACTGTCTCCGGTTGAATAGCGGAAAGCACGATATGACCGGAATCCATGACGATTACGGCACGAGTTCGCCGCCCGTAGGTGGCATCGATTAGCTTGTCGCTTTCACGGGCATCGCTGACGATTCGTTTAATTGGGGCAGAATCGGGAGAAACGATCGCGATAATCCGATGCGCTGAGACGATGTTGCCAAATCCAATATTGATCAGTTTGATCTCGGTCATATTAAAGTGATTTTCTGAATTTTTTGTACCACTCGTAGATTTTGACCTACGATACAGTGAATCTGTATCTGGACGAAGTTTGGATAGTCAACGACCCAGCACTGAAGTGACTGGGCTTCAGCCTAGAAACTTGAGTTTCAGTTGACCAGCCTCAGCCTTCACTGGCTACGTTTTTTGAGTCATGGCACCCTGGAATGCGACGCTAGTTCCCTGCTCTGCCGTTTGTGGTTAAACATCTTTATCTGGGTTAAGGACGTGCTACAAGCCGAACAAGCTCTTAAAACATTGGCGAAGCGAACATCACCCCGTAAGGGAGTTTCGTCGCGTCGGCGTACAGAACGAACGATTTGAGGCGGTAACTGTCCCGTTGAAAGTGCAATACAACAGCACCCCGAATCCAGTAGTTCCAAGGCGGTCGCGACACCCAAAAATACTGACGGATGTAGGCGGTTAAAACCGCTCGTTCATTTTTCCTCTCAGCACTAAAGTGACTGAGTTTCCAAACCTATCGGGTATTTTTTATGAATGCTTTAGTGAATGTTGATACAACGATCGACGTGAATGAGAATGACTACGCGACTTATCTTGATCCGACTCTGATTCAATCAGCGCGGTTGATCTATGAAACGTATTTTGCGGTTCATCCGGATATCGATCGACCTTTAGGCGTAGCGATTAATCGAATTACGCATCGGGGCAAAATTATTTTTACAGGCAAACCGATTCTATTGCCGCAAGAGTGTTTTATTCCGTTTGAATTGATTGAGTGAAAATACCAGAATTGCAGAAACAAGGGCACGAATTTGGCTCGATCGAGTTAAATGAAAACTGCCCTCATGTCTGAAGCGATTTATGGATTTGCTTGCGGTTCCTGCTGTTGTTTTGGTGTTTTTTATCGGAGCCTCGATCGGGAGCTTTCTCAATGTGGTGATCTACCGATTGCCTGCCGGACTGTCTTTAATTTATCCACCGTCTCGCTGTCCGCACTGTCTGACTCGCTTAAAAAAACGCGAGAATATTCCAGTGTTCGGTTGGCTTCGACTAAAGGGAAAATGTGCTCATTGTAAAACTCGAATTTCGCCTCGATATCCAATCATTGAAGCGGTGACAGGACTTCTATTTTTAGTGGTCTTTCTGCGCTTCGATATTTCTCTGCAAACTTTAGGATATTGGGCGTTTTTAAGCTGGCTTTTAGCGCTATCGATGATTGATTTCGATACGATGACTCTACCGAATCCATTAACGCAATCAGGCTTAGTTTTAGGATTGATTTTTCAAACTGCGATCGGTTTTTCAACAGGTGGCATCGTTGGCGCAATTCAGGGATTCATCAGCGGCGTAATTGGTGCGATCGTCGGAGTTTGGCTGCTCGATCTGATTAGAATTGCTGGATCAATGATTTTGGGACAAGCCGCAATGGGGGCTGGAGACTCGAAACTGATGGCAATGATCGGGGCTTGGTTAGGCTGGCAGTTGATGTTGATTGGCGGATTTCTCGCTTGTTTGGTGGGTTCGATCGTGGGAATTGCGGCACTCAAATCCGGGCGATTGTCGCGTCGTCAAGCGATGCCATTTGGACCATTTTTGGCACTGGGAGCAGGATTAAGCCTATTTTATGGACAAGCGATGCTGTCGAACTATTTACGATTGTTTGCGCTGTAGAATGAGGTTTGATTAGCGTGGGTTAAATCGACGGATGCGTATCTCTCTGAATTGGTTGCGGGAACTGGTAGATATTTCAATGACTCCGGAAGAGTTGGCGGAAAAGCTGACGATGGCGGGGTTTGAGGTCGAAGATATTGAAGATCGACGCACCTGGGCAGATGGGGTTGTCGTCGGAAAAGTGTTGACGCGAGAACAACATCCGAATGCCGATCGCTTAAGTCTCTGTACGGTCGATATTGGGGCGGAAAGTCCGTCGCAAATCGTCTGTGGTGCAGCAAATGTTCGGGCTGATATTTTTGTTGCTGTTGCGACTTTGGGCACGTATTTGCCGAATGTGGATTTGAAGATTAAGCCTGCAAAGCTCAGAGGTGTTGAGTCGAAAGGCATGATCTGTTCGATGTCAGAATTGGGACTGACGAAAGAATCAGAAGGAATTCATATCTTTGATGAGTCGGTGACGGGGGAATTGAAGCCCGGAATGGATGTGCGTCCGTTGTTGGGATTGGATGATGCCATCTTGGATTTAACTTCGACTGCAAATCGGGCGGATGCACTCAGCATGGTTGGAATTGCGCGAGAAGTGGCGGCTTTGACGGGTGGAACGTTGCGCTTACCGGAACCTGCTGCGCCCTCGGTTGAGGAAAAGCGATCGCTCTCTATCTCAATTCAAGAGGGTCAAGTTTGCCCGACTTACATTGGAACCATTATCGAGAATGTGAAAATTGCGCCTTCTCCTTTGTGGTTGCAGCGTCGATTGTTAGCAGCGGGAGTTCGATCGATTAATAATATTGTCGATGTGACGAACTACATCATGCTGGAATGGGGACAGCCGCTTCATGCGTTTGATCTTGATAGCTTGGTAAAAGTTGCCGGGACTGATCAGATTGAAATGGGCGTGAGATTTGCTCGATCGGGCGAATCAGTCAAAACGCTGGATGATCAAGATCGCAAACTTCAAGAGCAAGCTTTGCTCATCACTGTGAATGATAAACCGACGATGTTAGCGGGTGTGTTTGGTGGTGAAGACACTGAAGTAAGCGATAGTACTCAGAATGTATTGTTAGAAGCAGCAATTTTTGATTCTGCGGCAATTCGGAAATCAGCACGATCGCAAGGTTTGAGAACAGAAGCGTCGGCACGATACGAACGCGGTGTGAACTGGGCAGGACTTGAAACGGCGGGTCGTCGTGCGATCGAATTAATCCTCGAAATTTCAGGCGGAACTGTTACGGCTCAGAATACGATCGACAATCGCCAAGGAACTTTAACGAGAACGATCGAGCTTCGATTAGAACGAGTTCGCGAAGTGTTAGGACTGGTCGAATCTGATGAGAACTTTGGTGAACTACAAGCGAGTGATGTTGAACGAACATTAACTGCTTTAGGCTGTGAGTTAAAATCGAATGGTTCAGACACTTGGATCGTGACTGTTCCACCTTATCGATACCGCGACTTAGAGCGTGAGATTGATTTGATCGAAGAAGTTGCGCGGCTCTACGGATACAACAATTTCAGAGATACCTTGCCTGCTGAAACTGAACTGGGGTATTTGTCGATCGAGCAAGTGATCAAGCGCAAAGTTCGTGAAGCATTCCGAGCAGCAGGTTTAACTGAATTGATTCACTATTCGTTGGGTAAACCAGGTGAAGAAAGACAAGTTATTTTGGCAAATCCATTGTTTACTGAATACTCTGCTCTCAGAACTGATTTGATCAATGGATTGCTCGAAGCGTTTCAGTACAACTCAGAACAAGGTAACGGAGCATTAAACGGCTTTGAGATTGGTCATATCTTTGCTCAAGAAGAAGAGCTAATCGAATCTGAAGCGATCGCTGGAATTTTAGGCGGCGATCCCACTCAGGGCAAATGGATTCGAGGTGGTAAAGATCAACCAATGTCTTGGTTTGAAGCAAAAGGCTTGTTAGATGCAGTGTTCGATCGTGTTGGTTTAACAGTTGAATATCAGCCCGATCGACAAGATAAACGGCTTCATCCTGGTCGTACTGCATCTCTGTGGGTAAAAGGCAAACGGCTTGGAACTTTTGGACAGTTGCACCCTCAATTGCGTCAGGAGCGCGGTTTGCCTGATGAAGTTTATGCTTTCCAATTGGATGTAGACGTGATCATTCAGCAGCTTGCAACTGATGAAGCATTAGTTCCAATCTTCAAGCCGTTCTCAACTTATCCCGCTTCCGATCGAGATATTGCGTTCTATGCGGCGCGGGATGTTGCGGTGAGCGATTTGGAGCGCACGATCGTTAAAGCAGGCGGAAAACTGCTTGAATCAGTCGAGTTGTTTGATGAATACAAAGGCGATCGTGTTCCTGAAGGACAGCGGAGTTTAGCGTTTCGATTGGTGTATCGGGCTGACGATCGTACTTTGAAAGATGAAGATGTTGATCCAGTGCACCAGAAAGTGCGCGAAGCATTGACTGAGAAATTCCGCGTAGAACTGAGAAGCTAAGGAGTGAACTGTGCCGAAATACGTTTTGTGGGGGAGCTATTGCGAAGGTGTTCTAGAAAAAAGAGCACCCTATCGCCAAGCTCATTTAGATGGACTTGCTAAACAGAAAGAAGATGGGATTTTGATCACGATTGGTCCAACCAAGGACATCACAAAAGTGTTTGGGATTTATGAGGCTGAAAATGAATCGATCGTGCGTGAGCTAATCGAGTCTGATCCATATTGGCAAAATCAGATTTGGACAGATTATGAGATTAAGGAATGGATTCAAGCAATCTGACAACTTGATCGAATCACGGACTGCGATTCTATAACCCGCATTTATACTCAAACAACTTTGCATACTCAATCCTGAATATTTCAAAAGAAAGATTGTTCAAAATCGAACCAAGATGCTACAGTTCTACTAATTCGAGTCGGTCAGCCTAATTCAGAAATTTCTGAAGCGGAGGAACCAGTTTAACCGGGGCTTACGGTTGTGATCTTAGCGATAGGTTAAGAAACCCAACCGGGGACAATCTCTCAGTCCTCGCCCGTCAGCTAACTCCGTCGGCACGTTGAGAGTTTGACTCTGGAGAACCAAGCCCTATGATTCTGCAACTCAATTTGGCAGCGATTTTTGTCGCTGTTGGTCGAGCTACAATGCGGTGGACAAAACCGATCGTATCAAGCGATCGCGTACTTTACCCTGCTCTTGGATTCGCTGGAGTAATTGCACTTTGGTGGATCATTGCACTGAGCAAACATGAATTAATGCCCACGCCCCCAGAAGCGTTAATGGCAAACATGGACTATATTCTCAATCCTTTTTACCGTCGAGGTCCGGGAGATTTAGGATTAGGATGGCTCTTGTTAGCCAGTCTGCGACGAGTTTTAATTGGGTTTGGAATCGGTGCGCTTGTCGCAATTCCAGTCGGCTTTCTGATTGGAATGTCCGAAAAAGCAATGTTAATGCTCAACCCGATTATTCAGATTTTCAAGCCTGTATCACCGCTTGCTTGGTTGCCGATCGCATTAGCAATTTTCAATTTGGCTGATCCCTCAGCAATTTTCGTGATTTTCATTACTTCTCTGTGGGCAACTATCATTAACACTGCATTAGGTGTCGCAAGTGTTCCAAAAGACTATTTGGACGTGGCACGAGTGTTAGAGATGCCCTATTGGAGACGGATACTCAAGATTGTTCTCCCTGCTAGTTTGCCGTACATCTTCACAGGCTTGCGAATTAGTCTGGGAATTGCTTGGCTTGTCATTGTTGCGGTTGAAATGCTCACAGGTGGAGTGGGAATCGGCTTCTTCGTTTGGGATGAATGGAGCCGATTAAATCTTAGTTCAGTGTTTCTCGCGGTTTTCGTGATTGGACTCACCGGATTGTTACTCGATCTTGCTCTAGCACGAATTGAAGTCTGGGTTACACATCGTCGCCGCGCATCGTAAAGGAAGAACTATGACAAAACAATGGACGCGCCGCGACTTTCTCGTAGGGATGGGCGCATCTGCGATCGCCACTACATTACCCTCTTGTGCTATCACTGCTAATCGCTCACCTCAAGGACTGTCTGAGGCTGCAATGTCAATTACTCCAGTCATTCAGTCGAGTGAACTAGAAAAACCGAATTTAACGATCGGGTATGTTCCGGTGAATGATTGTGCGCCATTTGCGATCGCATGGGAGAAAGGTTTTTTTCGGAAGTACGGTTTGAATGTTCGTTTAAGCCGTGAAGCAAGTTGGGCAACCTCAAGAGATGGTCTGATCTTTGGTCGCTTAGATGCTTCTCCCGTGGTTGCAGGTGCGGTGACAAATGCGCGAACGGGGGCTGAAGGAGCGCGTCATGCTCCGATGTGTGCTGGAATGACAATTCATCATCATGGGAATGCGATGACGATGAATCGGGAGATGTGGAACGCGGGATTGCGTCCGTGGTTCGAGTACAACGGCAACTTAGAAGCATTTGGAAACGATTTTCGTCGTTACTTTGAAGCCTTACCTCCAGAGCAACGGGTTTGGGCAGTGGTTCTCAGTTCTTCTATCTATGAGTACTTTGTGCGGTATGTTGCAGCGGCAGCAGGAGTTAATCCGCTCAAAGAGTTTCGAGTGATTAGCGTTCCGCCTCCTCAGATGGTTACGAATGTAAGAATTGGAGCAATGCAAGCTTACATGGTGGCAGAACCTTGGAACACTCGCGCCATTAGTGGCAATGAAGGAATTGGATTTACATTTGCTCAAGGTCGAGAGATTTGGAATGGACATCCCGATCGCTTACTTGGCGTGATGCAATCTTTTATCGATGAGAATCCGAAAACTTATCGTGCCTTGCTCAAAGCCATGATCGAATCTTGTCGCTACTGTGATGAAAATCGCGAAGAAGTTGCACAGATTATTTCTGCTCGATCGTACACCGGAGCAAAACCGAAGCTAACCAAACCTGCGATCGTGGGCGAATACAACTATGGTGGCTTTGATGGTGAAGATCGGATTGTTAAATCTGATGCGACGACAATGTTCTTCTACATGCCAAAAGATGTTCCTCAAGTCACAGACGAACATTCTACGTTTATGTGGCGATCGCGGAGTATTTGGTTGATGACTCAAGCTGCACGATGGGGGCAAATCAAAGAAATCCCCAAGAATGCAGACCAGTTAGCGGCACAATCTTGGCGGACAGATATCTATCGAGAAGTGGCAGCCGAATTAGGCATTGCTTGTCCGAGCGAGGATTACAAAGTCGAGCCAGAGGCGGCATTTATTGATAAGAAAGCCTTTGATCCGAGTGATCCCGTTGGCTACCTCAACAGCTTCGATATTCGTGTGAGTCGATCGACTAATATTTATCTCTCTTAGCAGTATCTTAAAGGGGTTCCTCATGACTCAATTTCGCATGGTTAACGATCGCGTTCAAACTGTTCCTTCTGTGGTTTCAACTCCGCCCTTTCTTGAAATCAGTGATTTAAAGAAGGCTTACAAAACTAGCGATCGCGAAACAGTAATTCTCAAAGATGTGAATTTAACGATCGGAGAGCGTGAGTTTATTTCAATCATTGGTCACTCTGGCTGCGGTAAGTCTACGTTACTAAAAATCGTTGCAGGATTAGAGCAAGCAACATCAGGATCAGTTCGACTTGAAGGACGCGAAATTCGTAAGCCTGGAGCCGAACGAATGATGGTGTTTCAGCAATATTCACTTTTGCCTTGGTTAACTGTGAGTCAGAACATTCGACTCGCGATCGACGAAGTTCTAAAAGAGGCTTCCCCTGTTGAGAAAAAGCAAATTGTGAGTGAACACCTAGCAATGGTGAACTTAACCGCTGCTGCTGATAAGTACCCTGATGAGATTTCAGGCGGAATGAAGCAACGAGTTGGAATTGCTAGAGCTTTAGCGACTCGTCCAAAGATGCTCTTGATGGATGAACCGTTCGGAGCCTTAGATGCTTTAACTCGTGGCAAACTGCAACGCCAAGTGCTAGAGATTTGGGAGAATCATCGGCAAGCGGTTCTGATGATCACGCATGATGTAGATGAAGCGATTTACATGAGCGATCGCATTGTCTTAATGACGAATGGACCTGAAGCGACGATCGGCGAAATTCTTGATGTTCCTTTTGCTCATCCCCGCGATCGTTCTAAGATTCGCAATTCACCGGAATACTATCAACTGCGAAACCACGCCCTGAACTTCCTTGATTCCAACTTTGAATCCGAAGATTAGAAACTATGGCGGTCTCTTAAATTAGTCGTGAAATGCAAAATTAGTCGTGAAATGCAAAACTAATCGTGTCCCTCAAATCCCCAGGCTACCGTGTACACACAAGGCAGAATCGCTTTGTTTCGATCGGCTAGTGTCCCCTAAATCCCCCAAATTTGGGGTAGGGTTTATTCGTTTTAACCAGATGATTTTTTCTGCTCCGATTTAGCCATTCTGCCCTCATCCCCAACCCTTCTCCCCAAGGGAGAAGGGAGCTAGAAATCTTGTTCCCTCTCCCTTGGGGAGAGGGCTAGGGTGAGGGCAGGAAAGACTTTCGCTAGAATGAATCAGCTAGGGATTTAGAAGCGTTCACTCCTCAGATAGAATGCCATGTGAACCGATCGAGCTTTGATCAATCACCAGCCCTACTACCCGCATCATCCTACATCCGACCGTTTTGCATCACTTGTTGAAGGTGATGACGAATTTCCTGAGCCGTTTGAATATCCGCATCTCTTAACTTACGGAATAGTTCAGCACAAGGTTGAGACTGTTGCTGCTCGGCATCTTGAATGTAAGTTTCGTAGGCTTTTACTGCTTCCGCTTTGTTTTGAAGCGCCGTCAGCAAGTCGTATTCTAGGTTGCTAAGAGCACGATTACTTTGTGTGGGTGCTTGAGTCATAAGCCAAATCTCCAATGATCTAGGTTCAACTCAACGGTGGATCAATGTCGATCGACCTTCCTCTACCTAAAAGCGCATTACCCCACTTTGACCTGAACATTCTGCCCATCGACTTGAACCGGATAAGTCGCTAGAGCCGCTGTTGCAGGCGCTTTCTGAACTGACCCATCAGGCGCATACGCCGCTCCATGACACGGACAGACAAACGACTTTCGTTCTGCATTCCAAGTCACTAAGCAGCCCTGATGCGTACAAGTCGAATTTACCGCAATCAATGTTTTTGGATCAGTCGGATTCCGAATCACCAAAATTGGCGAAGGTGATTCAGTTTGTAATACACCTTTTGCATCCAAATCCGCGATCGTACCGACGGTTTCCAATCCGGTGGCGCTTCTTTGCTGACCCGTACAAGCCGCAAGAAACGCAGTCAACGCAGCAGGAACTCGACTCATTACCCAACCGAAACCAGCCCACGATAAAAAAGTTCGACGGCGCATCGTGTTCTCCTTTGTACTCTTTGTTCTAAAGTAAGCCCTCTGACGTATTTCTGATGGTAGATGACGAAAGCGAATCGCGCTCATGCAGAAACGTCATATTACGAAATATTTTGTAACTCTAGATACGAAATTACTCTGAGATCCCAATTACCTTTACTTCATCGGTCAGCGTTACACCGAATCACGGTTGCGAAAAGACCGCTTTTGTGTTCGCTCTGCAACACTTTTATCTATAGGCTCAATCCATGACAGACACCCTTACATCTGCGCCTACTCAGAATAAGTTTGAAAAACTCAAAGCAGAGAAAGATGGTCTTGCAGTGAAAGCGGAGTTGGAGCAGTTTGCTCGACTTGGCTGGGAGGCAATGGATGGAACCGATCGCGATCATCGCTTGAAGTGGTTGGGCGTGTTTTTCCGTCCGGTGACTCCAGGAAAGTTCATGATGCGGATGCGGATTCCGAATGGGATTCTCACCAGTGGACAAACCCGCGTGTTAGGGGAAGTCCTACAGCGTTATGGCGATGATGGCAATGCGGACATCACCACGCGCCAAAACATTCAACTGCGCGGGATTCGGATCGAAGATCTACCAGAAATTTTTCGTAAGTTTGATCAGGCTGGATTGACCAGTATTCAGTCTGGAATGGATAACGTTCGCAACATTACCGGATCGCCTGTTGCGGGCATTGATGCGGATGAGTTGATTGATACTCGCGGACTGGTGAGAAAAGTGCAGGATATGGTCACGAACAATGGACGTGGCAATCCGAGCTTTAGTAATCTGCCGCGTAAGTTCAATATTGCGATCGCAGGTTGCCGCGATAATTCGGTTCATGCAGAAATCAACGACATCGCTTTCGTTCCTGCTTTCAAAGATGGCACGCTCGGATTCAATGTCTTAGTGGGTGGCTTCTTCTCAGCAAAACGCTGTGATGCAGCAATTCCCTTAAATGCTTGGGTTGATCCGCGTGATGTTGTGACCGTTTGCGAAGCGATCTTAACGGTGTATCGCGATTTAGGATTGAGAGCGAATCGTCAAAAAGCTCGATTGATGTGGCTGATTGACGAAATGGGGCTAGATCCATTCCGCGAAGCTGTTGAGAAACAGTTGGGATATACGTTTATTCCCGCTGCTGCGAAAGATGAAATTCTCTGGGACAAGCGCGATCACATTGGCATTCATGCTCAGAAACAGTCTGGATTGAACTATGTGGGCTTGCACGTTCCGGTTGGTCGATTGTTTGCTCAAGATTTCTTTGATCTAGCTCGAATTGCAGAAGTTTACGGTAGCGGCGAAGTTCGCTTTACGGTTGAACAAAACGTGATTATTCCGAATGTGCCGGATTCACGAGTTTCAGCCTTGCTGAGAGAATCACTGGTTAAACGATTCTCGATCGAGCCGCAAAATCTTTCTCGTGCTTTAGTCTCTTGCACAGGGGCACAGTTCTGTAACTTTGCTTTGATCGAAACCAAGAATCGTGCTGTTGCATTGATTCAAGAACTAGAGCAAGACTTGTACTGCCCAAAACCTGTTCGGATTCATTGGACAGGTTGCCCGAACTCTTGTGGACAGCCGCAAGTGGCAGATATCGGGATGATGGGCACGAAAGTCCGCAAAGATGGGCGCACCGTCGAAGGCGTTGATCTTTACATGGGTGGAAAAGTCGGCAAACACGCTGAACTTGGAACCTGTGTGAGAAAGAGCATTCCCTGTGAAGACCTCAAGCCCGTCTTGCACGAGATTTTGATCGAGCAGTTTGGAGCGCGTCCTTGGTCAGAAATGCCCGAATCAGCGCGTCCTGCTCAAACCGCATTGATTACCCTCGATCGACCAACAGTCGAAACCCCGAACGGGAAATCAACGGTTTCACAAGAATTTGAGTATGTGTTGAGTTCGCCACCGATTGTAAAAACAGAGACAGTCGTGGCGACTCCGGCAACTGTAAGTTTTGCTAAGTCCAGCAAGGATGTGACCTGTACACAGGATGATTTCATTCTGGATGTCGCAGATCAAGCAGAAGTCTCGATCGATAGCTCTTGTCGGTCTGGAACTTGCGGTAGCTGTAAATGCACATTGCTCGAAGGCGAAGTCAGTTATGACGGAGAACCGGATGCACTCGATGAACTCGATCGAGCTTCTGGAAAAATCCTCACCTGCATCGCTCGTCCGGTGGGTCGCATTGTGATTGATGCCTAACCCGTAAAGTTCGCTCCCACACTCCACAGCACTCCGCTGTTTTTCCCTTACCTCCCCAGTACATTTCCCAAAGGACGATTCAATGTCTAATCTCTCACGACGCAAGTTCCTCTTGACCGCAGGCGCGACCGCTGCTGGAGCAGTTGTTATCAATGGTTGTAGCACCGGATTGAACAGCAAAAGTGCTTCGAGCGGTTCGTCCTCTCCCGCTGCTTCTCCTGCTGTAAACATTAGTGCGGCAGATGCACCCGAAGTCACCACTGCAAAACTTGGTTTTATTGCTCTAACGGATGCGGCTCCGTTGATTGTTGCTTTGGAAAAAGGCTTGTTTGCGAAGTACGGCATGAAAGATGTCTCTGTGACCAAGCAAACCTCTTGGGCAGTGGTACGCGATAACTTAGAACTCGGCTCAGACAAAGGCGGCATTGATGGCGCTCATATTCTGACCCCGATTCCTTACTTCCTGTCCACCGGAAAGATTACTAAAGGCAATACTCCAGTGCCGATGTACATCTTGGGACGCTTGAACACTGACGGACAAGGAATCTCAGTCTCGAATGACTATGCAGATCTCAAACTAGCAGCAGATAGTTCTCCGCTGAAAGCGAAGATTGCAGAAGCCGCAGCCGCAGGTAAGAAGTTCAAAGCTGCTATCACTTTCCCTGGTGGAACTCACGACTTGTGGATGCGCTACTGGTTAGCAGCAGGCGGAATCAATCCAGATACCGATGTTGACCTCGTTGTGGTTCCGCCGCCTCAGATGGTTGCCAACATGGAAACCAAGACGATGGATGCGTTCTGTGTGGGAGAACCTTGGAACGATCGCTTAGTGTCCAAGAAACTCGGTTACAGTGCAGTGACCACAGGAGAGCTTTGGAAGAACCATCCTGAGAAGTCTTTCAGCATGAGAGCAGATTGGGTAGATAAGAACCCGAAAGCAACCAAAGCGCTGATGATGGCAGTTCTTGAAGCACAAATGTGGTGCGACAAAGACGAGAACAAAGAAGAAATGTGCCAAATTCTTTCGGCGGATAAGTATGTCAAAGCTCCGGTTGCAGACATTCTGGAACGAGCAAAAGGCAACTTTGACATGGGCAACGGTCGCACCTTGCAGAACAGCGATTTGCTGATGAAGTTCTGGCGTGAGGATGCAGCTTATCCATTCAAGAGCCACGATACTTGGTTCATCACTGAAAATATGCGCTGGGGCAAGTTTGAAGCTAGCACCGATGTGAAAGCATTAGTAGACAAGGTGAACCGTTCTGACCTGTGGGAAGCTGCTGCAAAAGCGATCGGTCAAGAAGCTGCGATTCCGAAAGATGTTGCATCGCGTGGAGTCGAAACGTTCTTTGATAAAGTGACCTTTGATCCGGCGAATCCGAAAGCGTATCTCGATAGCTTGAAAATCAAGAAAGCCTAAGAGAGTAGGGAGTGGGGAGTAGGGGGTAGGGAGTGCAATGTTGAAGCCAGTTCTTCTACGCGCTCCACTCCCCACTCCCCACTCCCCACTCCCCACCCTCATCCTTCATCAAAATTTCTCCTCTCATGACTATTAACCCGTCTCTTCGTCCCGCTCGACCATCAAAATTCTCAGAAACCGTCAAGAAATACAGCACCTCGATCGTTCCAGTGATCATCTGTGTGGGAATTGCTCTGGTACTTTGGCAAGCGCTTTGTGCAAGTCCAGAATCGAAAATGCCGGGACCGATCAAAGTTATCGAGCAAACCTGGAGATTGATTCTCGATCCGTTCTATGACAATGGCGGTACGGATAAAGGACTAGGCTTGCAAATCTTGATCAGTTTGCAGCGGGTCGCATTAGGATACGCGCTCGCGGCTGTAGTCGGGATTGGGTTGGGCGTTCTGCTCGGTGTGAGTAAGTTCATGCAGAACGGACTAGACCCGATCGTGCAAGTTCTCAGAACGGTTCCGCCGCTGGCATGGTTGCCGATCGCATTAGGAATTTTTCAGAACAATGACCCTGCGGCGATTTTCGTCATCTTCGTTACTGCAATTTGGCCCATCGTGATTAACACTGCTGTTGGGGTGCAACAGATTCCACAGGACTATAACAACGTTGCAAAAGTGCTGAAGCTGTCGGGCAAAGATTACTTCTTTAGTATTTTGGTTCCGTCTACAGTACCGTATGTGTTTGGTGGATTGAGAATCGGGATTGGGTTGGCATGGTTGGCAATTGTTGCGGCAGAAATGTTGAAAGCTGAGGGTGGTATCGGCTTCAAGATTTGGGATGCTTACAACGCAGGCAACGAAGACAGCATGAGCCAGATTATTATCTGTGTGTTGTTGGTTGGTTTGGTTGGGTTGGCACTCGATCGCTTTGTTGGCTGGATTGGCTCACGCATTACTTCTGACCACTAAACCTTTCACCTCCTGAGTTGCTATGTCTGTTTTCCTAGAAGTTGACCATGTTGATAAGGTATTTCCGCTCAAGGATGGCGGCGAGTACATTGCTCTGAAGAACATCGAACTCAAGATCAAGCAAGGCGAGTTTATTTCCTTTATCGGACATTCGGGCTGTGGTAAATCCACGTTGCTGAACATTATTGCGGGATTGGATCAAGCCTCGACGGGTGGCGTGATCCTTGAAGGGCGGCAAGTCAAAGAGCCAGGTCCCGATCGCATGATGGTGTTTCAAAATTATTCGCTCTTACCTTGGAAGACGGTGCGCGAGAACATTGCGCTGGCAGTTGATAAGGTGATGAAAGATGCACCAAAAGAAGAGCGAAGCGAGATTGTTGAACATCACATCAATATGGTGGGACTGCGACAGGCAGCCGACAAAAAGCCCAAAGAACTCTCTGGTGGGATGAAACAACGAGTTGCGATCGCACGTGCTCTCGCCATCCGTCCGAAGTTGCTCTTACTAGATGAACCATTCGGGGCATTAGACGCACTGACTAGAGGGAATCTACAACAGCAGTTAATGTCGATCGCGCAAGAGAACAATGTCACCTGCATTATGGTGACGCACGATGTCGATGAAGCATTGTTGTTAAGCGATCGAATTGTGATGCTGACGAATGGACCGGAGGCACACATTGGACAGATTCTCTCTGTGCCGATTCCTCGTCCGCGCAACCGTTTGGAAGTGGTGAATCATCCGAGCTATTACGCGCTTAGAAACGAGATGATCTACTTCTTGAATCAGCAGAAACGGGCGAAGAAACGTCAAGCCAAAGAGAAAGTTGCGATCGCACGTAACGGCTTAGAAAAAGTCAATCTCGAAATCGGCTTTGTTCCTCTCACCGACTGTGCGCCGCTGGTTGTAGCTCAAGAAAAAGGCTTCTTCAAGAAACACGGACTCGAAGAAGTTACCCTGAGTCGCGAACCAAGCTGGAAAGCAATCTCAGAAGGGATTCGCACAGGTCGGCTAGATGCGGCTCAAATGGTTGCAGCGATGCCATTAGCAATGACGCTCGGATATGGAGGTCATGCACCGCTTCCGGTTGTCACTGCTTTGGTAACAGCACGGAACGGCAATGCAATCACGCTGAAGAAATCGTTTCTCGATCGAGGAGTACGATCGCTCTCTGACCTCAAACGAGTTCTCGAAGAAACAAAAGATAGTGCTCATACTTTAGGCGTGGTTTATCCCACTTCAATGCACAATCTAATGCTGCGGTATTGGTTAGCATCAGGCGGCATTGATCCAGACAAAGATCTTGCGCTCACCGTTGTTCCGCCGCCGCAAATGGTATCGAACTTAGTGGCAGGTAACATTGATGGATACTGTGTGGGTGAACCTTGGAACTCTCGCGCCATCAAAGAAGGATCGGGATATGCGATCGCAACCGATTTAGAGATCTGGCAAGGACACCCGGAGAAAGTTCTGGGCGTTCGGGAAGATTGGACAAACCTACATCCAGAAACTCACAATGCTTTAGTCAAAGCCCTACTCGAAGCTTGTGAATACTGTGACGATCGTAGAAATCGCGAAGAAATTCTGAGCTTGCTGGCACGTCCTCAATATGTGGGTGCAGCCGCAGAATTTGCACGTCCGGGATTCATTGATGACTATGACAAAGGAACGGGTGAAACTCCGAGCCATCTCTTACGCTTCAACCAGTTCCATGTGGACAATGCAAACTGTCCCGGTCGCGTAGAAGGACTATGGATTCTGACTCAGCTTGCGAGATGGGGCATTACTCCATTCCCGCGCAACTGGATCGAAATCACAGAGCGGGTTCGTCGCGTCGATCTCTACGGTCGGGCGGCTCGTGAAGTGGGCTTCCCAGATAACGAAGGCGATCGTAAATCTTTCGCGCTGTTCGATGGGAAAGTCTTCAATCCCGATGATCCCATGAGCTATCTCAATAGCTTCGACATCAAAAGCGATATTCGCATTGAAGAAGTCATCATCGATCCAGTTGAACAGAAAACACCGTCGATCGCAGCTTAATCTGAGTTTGTCGCTCCGATTCAGTCCGCCCGACGCTAAACCGACCGGGCTAATGAGAGAAAGGAGGCTGAAGCCCCCTCAGACAGCAGTTTTAGCCCACTTTAGTGGGGTTTCCTCCATTAGCCCGGAGCGTTTACCTCCGGGCGAAATAGCGGATGAACGAACAAACCGAAATCCACAAATCTCCTAATCTCTAACAAGACCAGACTGGTTCTTCCCACTCCCCATTCCCTACTCCCCATCTCCCTTATGCAAATTCTCTCAACTCAAACCTCTCAAACCGAAGCTCCGTCAGCCGCTCCCTTTGTCGAGATTGAGGGAGTTTCTAAGGTCTATCCAAAGCGCGACGGCGGTGAAAACATTGTTCTCCAAGATGTCAACTTAACGGTTGCAGAAGGTGAATTTGTTTGTGTGATCGGTCACTCTGGCTGCGGTAAGTCTACATTGCTCGACATGGTTTCTGGTTTCCGTCAGCCCTCATCGGGTGAAGTGCGCGTCCAAGGAAAGCAAGTCAAAGAGCCAGGTCCCGATCGAATGGTCGTGTTCCAAAACTATTCGCTCCTACCTTGGAAGACTGCTTTCGAGAACATTTACTTAGCGGTGAATGCGGTTTATCCAGAAAAAACTAAGGCTGACAAAATCGAAATTGTGAATCAGCATTTAGCAATGGTCGGACTCGAAGAAGCGGCACATAAAAAGCCTGGACAGCTATCCGGCGGGATGAAGCAACGGGTGTCGATCGCTCGTGCTTTATCTATCTATCCCGAAGTGCTGATTCTTGATGAACCGTTCGGCGCTTTGGATGCAATTACCAAAGAAGAACTACAAGAAGAACTACTGCAAATCTGGACACAGCACAAAGTGACTGTGATGATGATTACACATGACATTGATGAAGCCTTGTTCCTTGCCGATCGCATTGTGATGATGACGAATGGACCTGCCGCAAACATTGGCGAAATCATGACCGTTCCGTTTCCTCGTCCCCGCGATCGTGCGGCATTGATGGAAGATCCGCAGTACTACACCCTGAGAAACCAAGCTCTCGACTTCTTATTCGGTCGGTACGCTCACGACGATGACTAGGTATAGCAATCCGGTTTGAGTTGTGAGATTCGGGAACGCCCCCAAACCCCCAATTCTGGGGGCTAAGAGTCTTGTTCCCCCAAGCTTGGGGGTTAGGGGGCACGATCAATCCTGCAATTCACAACTGATTTAGGATTGCTATAGATACAACCGCGATCGTATTGCACGGGCGAAATACTGTATGCAGCAATGCGATCGCGCTATAAAAGAAAACATTTTTGGACATGACTCTCAAATCACTTTAAGTATCGATTGTGTACAGTGATTAAAACCCTGAAACGCCCTTGCTAAATCGATCTTGCTGGTTCTACTCATTTGGATTTGTATCGTTTTTTCTCGCAAAAATGCCGGATTGAATTGAGAGCACTATGATCAAAATTGTGAACCCGTAACCGACAACACAGTTCGACACTCACTCATCCGATCAGAATGAGCGAGGTTAAGAACTTTGGTCTAGACAACTTTCTGTAACCGCTGTCCAAAGCTATTGATCGCTTTTCCGCTCCCGGTTCGACTTGTCCTCTCTTACGGGTAAACTTCCCCTCTGATTCATGACCTCGATTTTGTGCTATTACACCAACCAATCCCAACGCATTCAGCAAATCCGATTGCAGAATAACCCGCACCTCATTCTCGATCGCATTGTATTCCCCGGCGAAAAATTTATGTTTGAAGCCTTACCAGAAGGGCTACTAGAGATTTATACTTGCACTGCAACCGGATTGCAGTTACTTCAAACGATCGCCTGTGAGCGGCTACAAGTCCTACAACGCTACTCAGCAGAACTTGAGACATAAGGGAGAAAACCGTCATGGCTGAACCAACTAAAACGCTCTGTCCCTACTGTGGGGTTGGTTGCGGCTTAGAGGTACTGCCGCCTGCATTACCCGGAAAAGCCGTCAACCGCGACAAAGACGGCACACCGATTTGGAACGTTAGAGGTGATCGCACTCACGCATCAAGCCAAGGAATGGTCTGCGTGAAAGGAGCGACGATCGCAGAATCGCTGCATAAAGATCGCCTCCGTTATCCGATGCTGCGAGATTCACTCGATGAACCATTTCGACGAGTTTCTTGGGAAGAAGCACTCACTAAGATTGTCGATCGTATTCGCACTGTGAAGTTTACTCAGGGTGTCGATGCGATCGGGATGTATGCTTCAGGACAGTTCCAGACCGAAGACTACTACATTGCTCAAAAGCTAATGAAAGGCTGTCTCGGAACCAATAACTTTGATGCAAATTCGCGTCTGTGTATGTCTTCTGCGGTTGCAGGATACATTCAAAGTTTCGGTTCTGATGGTCCGCCTTGCTGCTATGAAGATTTAGAGCAAACCGATTGTGCCTTTCTGATTGGGACGAACACAGCAGAATGTCACCCGATCATCTTTAACCGCTTTCGCCGCTACCACAAGAAGAATTCCAATGTGAAGCTAATCGTGGTTGATCCCCGCTGCACTGAAACGGCTGAAGTTGCGGATCTTCATTTAGCAATCAATCCGGGAACCGACATCGATTTGATGTACGGAATTGCTTATTTATTGTTGCGGTGGGGCGACATTGATAAAGCCTTCATGGACTCTCACACGAGTGGCTTTGAAGAGTTCAAAGAGGTGGTCAAGCACTATCCTCCTGATGTGGTTGCCATTCGATGTGGAATTGCTGAAACTGATTTGCTCACAGCAGCACACTATTGGAGCAGATCAAAGCGCGTCCTGTCCATGTGGTCGATGGGGATCAATCAGTCTTCAGAAGGAACCGCAAAAGTTCGATCGATTATCAATCTCCATTTGCTCACTGGACAGATCGGTAAGCCTGGAGCCGGACCCTTTTCGCTCACCGGACAGCCGAATGCAATGGGTGGACGCGAAGCAGGTGGACTATCTCATTTATTGCCGGGATATCGATTAGTCAAAGTTCCAGAACACCGCGCCCAAGTAGAACAATTCTGGCAGCTTCCAGCGGGTTCGATTTCTCCAAATCCCGGTCGAACCGCTTGGGATATGATTACCGGACTCGAAACCGGAGAAATTGGAATGTTGTGGGTTGCAGCAACCAATCCTGCTGTGAGTATGCCAGATATTGAACGCACGAAAGCAGCACTTCGTCGATCGCCGTTCACGGTCTATCAGGAATGCTACTATCCGACAGAAATGGCGGACTATGCTCATGTGTTACTCCCCACGACGCAATGGAGCGAAAAAACCGGAGTAATGACCAATTCCGAACGACGAGTCACACTCTGTCCACAGTTCCGAGTCGCACCGGGTGAAGCTCGAACCGATTGGGAAATCTTTGCGGAAGTGGGGCGCAGATTGGGTTATCGGAAGCAATTCGCCTTTAACTATGCAGCAGAAGTTTATGCTGAATTTGTTCGTTTGACGCACGATCGACCCTGTGATCAATCTGGATTAAGCCATACCTTCCTACGCGAAATGGGTGCAACTCAATGGCCCTTTACCAACAAAGCCGAATCCCACAAGCAGAAAACTGAGAAAGCAAAACGTCTCTATACGGATCTAAAATTCCATACTCCAGACGGTAAAGCGCGTTTCTCGAATGTCCACTCACGCGGACTCGCAGAACCCCCAGACGATAACTATCCATTCGTCTTAACAACGGGACGATTGTATGGACATTGGCACACTCAGAGCCGCACTGGACGAATTGAGAAAATTCGCCAGATGTATCCCAATCCATTTATCGAGATTCATCCTAAAGATGCAGCGAAGTTAGGGATTCAAGCGAACGAACTGATCGAAGTACGATCGAGACGGGGCATGGCAAGATTTCCAGCGCGAGTGACAAAAGCGATCACCCCTGGAACCGTCTTTGTGCCAATGCACTGGGGCGCACTCTGGGCGGATCACGCAGAAGCGAATGCGTTAACGCATGAAGTCGCTTGTCCCGATTCAAAACAGCCCGAATTGAAAGCGTGTGCAGTGCAATTGATTCCGGTCAGTGCGATCGATTCCTCTGACATGACTGTACCGACTCAAGTTCTCGCTTCTACACCCTCTTAAGCATCCAACTGGGCTTGAAGTTGCTGCAATTGCCCGATTTCAAGCCCGGTGACTTCAGCGATCGCTTCGAGTGACAAGTTCGTTTTGAGTAAGTTTCGCGCAATTTCCTGCTGCTGTTGCCTCCTCACTCGTTGCTCTAGTTGTTCATCGTGCTGTTGTTCCCAACGCAGAAATGCTTCTGAAAGTGCCATAAGTGCCTCCTGTTCAGTAAAATTCTCAATCTCACCTAAATCTATTCTAACTTTCCAGCTTGCCAGCAATCGGAGAATTCGCTCCCGCCAAGGATGATTTAGTGGCAAAGCAAGAACTTCTCGGATAGCTCGTTCCTGAGTTGCATCTCGCCCCAGGACTCGCAACCATAGCGTTTCTTCAGTTTCTGGAAGCTGATCAATCACAACAATGGCTGTTTTCAATAGATCTGCCATGAAATAAACTCCTTGCATCCAGTCAGGCTTCAGGGTACATCCCGCTTCTTCGAGCAAGGGTCTAAAGCTCGTTGCAGCTAAAAGCCAGAGTGTGGGAAGCTTGACTTCCGAGAGTCTATCCTCTGATTTGCGCCGCTCATCTTCTTGAATCCAAATTAATTTCATCACCGAGACTCTGACTTCAGTTCGAGTAGGCGCATTCCGATAGGGTTCGAGCAAGCAGGAAGATTGCGCCATTCGCCCTAACAATCCTAAATCTGATTGAACTCGATTTGGATCGGGAACAAACCAAACATCGACAAATTTAGCTTCACCAGGAATTTCGTATTGGCGTTGAACAGTACCAATTGGCGCTAAAAATTCTTCCAAATATTGCTTGGAAAGCTGGTCGAAAACATTTTGAGCCATTCGGTCAGGTCAATAGCAGTACAATTGAATTATAAGTCTTAGAAAGCAAAAATTAAAAGTAACTCACAAGGATTAACTGATTTCGCACACATGAGATTTGCTCTGGGCTGGTGTACGAGCACATTCAACAATTCTGGCATCGACGCGAAGCACGCAACGGATGAAGAGACAATGCAAACATAGACTTTGCTCGATTATTCCTGATAGAATCCTCGATGTAAAGAAGCGCACGATTCGCTTTACTCCGATCGCACTGTCTGGGTATGCTCACAGCAGTAGAAGTGGTAAGTATTTATGCGGCGTTCCCTGTGGAAATCCTTGCGAGAAGGCATGAAAGACGATAATTTTCTCAGTTTCCTAGGACGCATCGAGATCTGGGTATCAAAGATTCTGTCGCTCATGATGCTGCTGGTGATCTTCCTTTCGGTCTATCAACTAGGCAGAGTCTTGTTCGTTGAACTCACTTCGGTTTCGCCAAATAACTACTCTACTAGAGTGCTATTTACGATTTTTGGATTATTTCTGAATGTTTTAATTGCATTTGAAATATTAGAGAACATTACGGCTTACTTGAAGAAGCACGTGATTCAATTAGAGTTAGTGATCGTAACCTCATTGATTGCTGTCGCTCGGAAAATTATTATCTTAGACTTAGAGAAGACGGCTGGAATCGATTTGATTGCATTGGCGACTGCGATTTTTGCTCTCTCTGTAAGCTATTGGATTGTTCGCAATGTTGCACCAAAAAGTAATCAGCATTGAGGCATCGATCGATGAATCCCTTTTTTCAATTTGAATCCGATTTCGTTGATTCACTCCGCTGTATTCCGATGATTGTTCGATACAAGCTAGATACTTGTGGCGTGAAGTTAAAACTGCATCAATGGAACAAGTTTACAGAAAGCGATCGACAACAAACCGTAGAATTGCCCTGCACGACAGCAGACGAAATCCGCAACTATCAGGACTTTTTGCATAACTTGATTAAAGAGCGAACTGGGGAGACAGCGACCGATTTAGCGATCGATCCTGCTCCTGCTTGGAATGATGTCACGATAGTTCCTGAGAGCGTTAATACCAAAGCTAACGAAGTTGAAATTACAATCACTCAGGCTCAATGGGAATCGCTTACACCCATTCAACGATTTGTTCTGATTAAGCTCAGTCGATCGTCTCATGAGAATGCAAATTTCCTGCCTGCGGTGAAAGAATTCCATCTAGCTTGAAGTGCGATCGAACCGAAATTCGATAGTCAGAATCATTGAATCGCTGTTACCGAGAGCGACAGCCGCGTTTATCTTTGAGTCGCTGCTGCAATTCTTCAGAGGCAAACAAGTGAGCAACTTCCTGAAAGACACGTTCAGCCTTGCGATTGTAAGGTGCTGAAGCAAAACAAGCTTCTAAATGCAATTTTTGAGTTGCCAGTCTGAACGAGCAATACCAATACTCTGAACTCATGATGGTGTCGAGGATATAAGATAGTCCTCCTCTGCCTCCGTGTAAGACTCTACTCGGTCTTTCCTAAAGAACACTTCGTGCTTTTGGATGAGCAGGAGTCATTCGATTGGGTGATTTTAGAGCTTTTCGATTTTTGAAACGCCATGTTGGTAGAGTTTGCGAATCGCTGCAATCACTTTAGTATGCAGGCTTGGAGCAGGTTCGGATTCGAGGATTTGCAGTCGAGTGAGTAGTTTCGCTTCCTCACTATCGATCGAGCCATCCAAATAAATCAAGCTGCTAATCTCTTCGATCAGTTGATGACAACGCTCAGAGGTCGGATGCTCACCGAGATAGTCTTGCACCCACTGATAACACTCTTCAGATTTAACCGATCGCAGTTCGTAAAGAATTGGCTGAATTTCTCGATCGCTCTCGACTCCTTTTTCTTTTGCAATTCGCTGAAGATACGATCGCTCTTCTGGCTGAATTTTGCCATCTAACCAAGCGACTCCAATCAAGATTTTCACCAGCGTTTTTGTATCATTCATGTTTCAGCTTGACCATAAAGAATCCGTCCATATTGTGACAGTGCGGCAGAACTTTGATCCAACCTTCTGAAGTGGATAGTTCTGGAAAAAGCTCTGTCCGCTCGATTGACCAACCTGGATGTTGGGCTAAGAACTGTTTCACCACGGATTCATTCTCGATCGTATTCAGTGTGCAAGTTGAGTAAACCAATACACCTTGAGGTTTGACCCAAGTTGCTGCTTCGGTAAGAATCTCTTGCTGCAATTGTGCAAGTTCTGTCGCACTTTCTGGAGTCTGTCGCCAACGGGCATCCGCATGACGATTCAAGGTTCCAAGCCCAGAACAAGGCGCATCGACTAATACACGATCGCACTTTCCTTTTAACTGCGGAACGTTGCGACTATCACTGGTCAGAACTTGAATCGACTTTAGTGCTAAACGATCGACATTCTGCTGTAATTTTTTCAGTCGAGAGGCTGTTTTATCGATCGCCCAAACCGTTCCTCGATCGTGCATCAATTCTGCTAAGTGTAAAGTCTTTCCACCCGGAGCCGCGCAAGCATCCGCAACGATTTCTCCAGGGTGTGGATCAACTAAATAGCCAACTAATTGAGCACTACTATCTTGAACAATCCACCAGCCTTCGGTGTAGCCCGGTAAGTTCTGAATTGCACCTGTACTCGGCGGCAATCTGAGTGCATTTGGTAAGGTTGGAATACGATCGACCTGAATCCCCTGAGCGATCATCGCAGCTTCGACTTGATTAATGTTCGTCCTCAGTGTGTTCACTCTGAGATCAATCTGAGGCGGACGATTCATCCATTCACAAAGCTTTTTAGTCTCATCCATTCCGAACTGATCACACCAAGCTTGAACAATCCAATCGGGATAGCTATGTAATGATCCGAGACGTGCAATTTCATCTTTCGGCAATTCCAGCGGATCAGCTTTCAGAATCGTCTGCGTTCTCAAATACTGACGCAGTAAGCCATTTACAACGCCTGTTAATCCACCTAACTTATTTTGCTTTGCAAGTTCTACACTTGTGTCTACTGCTGCGGATGGTGGAATTTGATCGAGATAGCGCAATTGATACAGTCCCAATTGCAGAATCAATCGTAAATCTGGAGCTTGAGTGTTCTTTTTCGCGAATTGATCAATCAGTGCATCTAACGTTCTGCGGCGGCGAATTGTGCCGTATACAAGTTCGGTGAATAAACGTCGATCAAGCAATGAAATCTCACTCTGCTGCAAGGCTTGATCCACTGCAACATCGGCAAAGGCTCCCTTGTGAATGGCTCGAAGGGCATTAAACGCAAGTTGGCGAGGATTTTGAGACAACGATCGAGAACAGGCGAAACAGCTTATTCAGAATAGCAATCCGCTGAACATTCTGACCGAATCTGCTCGATCCTAGGATGTGTGTTAACGAGGATTTGTGTTGATGAGGATTTGTTGCTGCGATGGAGTCCGCCCGGACATGAATCTCCGGGCTAATGGGAGAAAGGAGGCTGAAGCCCCCTAAGATCGCAGTTTCAGCCCACTTCAGTGGGGTTCCCTCCATTAGCCCGGAGATTCATTTCCGGGCGAAGTCGCGGGTAAACGAACACTCCAAAATTACAAACCCCTCGATCGCTTTGAAATAAGTATTAATAACTCTGTACGATAGGGAGGATTTTCGGTCACTCCCTCAACGTATGATCAATTCTCTTTCTTGGTTTCATGTTTCGCCGCCTCTGCTCGCTGCTGCCGAAGCGGAAAGCGGCTCGCTGGTTCTTGCTGGCGTTCTTCTCAGTTTAGTCGTCGTCTATTTCGCCAGTAAAATTGGCGGGGAAATTTGCGCTCGACTCGATTTGCCCTCAGTGTTAGGTGAATTAGTTGCAGGTGTCCTTGTCGGTGTCTCCGCACTGCATCTCATCGTCTTTCCCAGTTCCGATTTTGATGCCAGTCGATCGCTAGTCATGCAGGCGCTCCAAATGACAGCGCATCTCAGCCCAGAATCGCTCAATACCGTGTTTGAAACGCAGAGCGAAGTCATTTCTGTATTGGCGGAAATTGGAGTCGTCATTCTGCTGTTTGAGATTGGCTTAGAGTCGGATTTGAAAGAACTGATTCGAGTCGGTTGGCAAGCTGCGATCGTCGCTTGTGTCGGGGTTGCTGTTCCGTTCGCGCTTGGAACTGCTGGACTCATGACACTTTTCAATGTGCCAGCCATCCCCGCGATTTTTGCTGGAGCCGCTCTGACTGCGACCAGTATCGGAATTACTGCCAGGGTTTTATCAGAACTGCAACAGATTAGTTCAAAAGAAGGGCAAATCATTATCGGTGCAGCCGTTTTGGACGATGTGCTTGGCATTATCGTGCTGGCGGTCGTCGCAGGATTGGCGAAGACTGGCGAAGTTCAGGTTGGCGATGTGGTTTACCTGATTCTCAGCGCGGGTGTGTTCTTGATCGGAAGTTTGTGGCTTGGACGCTTACTAAATCCACTGTTTGTGAAACTGGTGAATGAGCTTAAAACTCGTGGACAGTTGCTCGTGAGCGCTCTAATTGTTGCGTTTGTGCTGGCAGATATTGCCGCTGTGATTCAGTTAGAAGCGATTCTCGGTGCGTTTGCCGCTGGATTGATTTTGGCAGAAACCGAGAAGCGGACTGAACTCGAAGAGCAAATTAAACCGATCGCAGATATGCTCGTGCCCGTTTTCTTCGTCGTGGTCGGAGCCAGAACCGATGTCAGCGTTTTGAACCCGTTCGATCCTGCCAATCGTGAAGGATTGATTATGTCGGGTTTCCTGATCGTGGTGGCGATCGTGGGGAAAGTGGTGACGGGCTTCACCCTGTTTGGGCAACCGGAACTGAATCGATTAGCGATCGGGGTCGGAATGATTCCACGGGGCGAAGTTGGGCTAGTTTTCGCATCTTTTGGCGCAAGTACGGGAATTCTCTCGGATGCGCTCCAAGCCGCAATTATTGTCATGGTGATTTTGACGACCTTTATTGCGCCGCCCTTATTGCGCGTGGTCTTTCCGCAAACCGACTCCGTACCTACACCGAGCCTAAGTAGCATCGACGACATTTGAGCAAAAAAGTATGTTGAAGTCCAGTCTTCCGTACTAGAATGCTCTAGCCCAAACCTGAAAAAGTTTTGAATTTTTGGGTTTGGGATATCGTTGTTTCACGCTCTAAATTTTATGCAACCGCTATTCCTGAGAAATTCGATCGCAGAATTCAGAAACTCGATCGCGTTTTTTTGCGTCCCCGACATCGAAGGACATGACATCTTTCTCACATAAATTAAGCAAAAGTTGAGCAAATTTTCCAGATATCAGGAACGAGCTTGAGGATATTAGGTCAGTCGATCCAATACGCTTGATTTTGCTTTATTTCGTTGAGAAAACACTATTGGATGTAAAAGATGAATATCGGCTCAAAGTCCTGTTTTTGGCTAAACAGATATTCATCGATCGTGGGTGAGCGAGGACGTAGATTCGGTATTGATGCTCAGATTTGTAGGCAAAATTTAATCATTTTGTGCTGCAATTTTGACGGTCAAAAAACTTGAAACGATTGCCGAAAATAGCGGCTTGACGCATAACAAGGAGAGAAAAGTTGGAACGCGGTCTTCAGTCTACCAGAGCAAAAAAATGGAATAAAAGATTTAATTTGCAAACGTACTTTTTGCTCTGTTCATTCTATTTTTTACTATTCACTTTCCCGGCTCAAGCGGCTCGATTACAGTCTTGGCGATTGAGTCCAACCCAAAATCAACTCGAATTTTCCACCGATGATGGAGTCCAACCCAGAGCACAACTTCTCAGTGATCCGACTCGGCTGGTAATCGATTTACCCGGTGTCACCTTTGGACGACCGCAAGTGACGGAAAACTACAGCGGTGCAGTTCGCGCGATCCGGGTGGGACAGTTCGATCGAGGAACGACCCGAATTGTGGTCGAATACGCACCCGGTTACACCGTTGATCCTAGCCGCATCCAATTTCAAGGCAGAGCGGCAAATCAATGGGCAGTCCAGTTACCAACTCCTACGCTTTCCGGTGTTGGAGCACCCCCGGTAACGCAACCTCCGATCGCACAGCCTCCGATTGGACAACCTCCGATCGCACAATTGCCACCCCCCGCAGCCGGACGGACTTTTATTCAGAGCCTTCAAGCAACTGGGGACGGCTTCTTCCTTCGGACAGTAGGTGGAATTCCAACCGTTCGATCGATTCGCTCTACCGATCGTCGTCAGATGATCATTGACATCTTCAACTCGACGATTGGTCCGAACCTATTGCAGCGCGATCTTCCGGTGAATATCAGCGGTGTGACTCGTGCCCAAATCGCTCAATTTGATGCCAATACCGTTCGACTAACGCTGACGCTGAATCCTCAAAGCGGCAACTGGCAAGCGAGCGCGAGTCCTTCCGGTGGATTGATTGTGCTTCCGCAAACTGTTGGGGGAACTCCTACAACACCGCAACCAACACCACAACCAACACCACAACCAACACCGCAACCGCCAGCCGGACAAACCGCGATCGTGCAATCGGTCGAACTGGGTGCCAATAACCAGTTAATCATTCGAGGGAATCAGCCGCTCAGCTATACCGCAGGATGGGATCGGGCGACGAGTTCCTATCGAGTCCTGATTCGATCAGCACGAACCGACGCGAACTTCAGAGGACCCCAACTTCCCGCAGGCAGTCCACTCATCCAAGCGCGAGTTCGTCAAGATGGAAACGATGTCGCAGTCTTGCTCACTCCTGCTTCTGGAGTGCAGTTTGGCGAAATTGTGCAAACCAATCCGCAGCAGTTGAACTTACCCTTACGCCGTGGATTGTTCCCAGTTGTGCCTCCCACGACTCCCACGCCGATTCCGACTCCGGTTCCGGTTCCTCCAAGACCGACTCCGGTTCCTCCAAGACCAACTCCAACTCCGGTTCCCCGTCCTCCCGTTCCGAACGGTCGTCTCGTCGTTGTCATCGATCCGGGACATGGTGGACCTGATCCTGGAGCCGTTGGTATTCGCGGGATTCAGGAAAAAGAAATCGTGCTCGATATCAGTCGGCGCGTTCAAGCCAACTTAGAGCGATCGGGCGTAACCGTCGTAATGACCCGGAATGCAGATATTGATCTGGATCTCCAACCGCGTGTGGATATTGCCCAACGTGCGAATGCGACTGTATTTGTGAGTATTCATGCGAATGCAATTAGCATGAGTCGCCCGGAAGTGAATGGTTTAGAAACGTACTATTTCCAAAGCGGACTAGAACTTGCTCGAACGATTCACCGCAACGTCTTACAAGGCACAGAAATTGGCGATCGCGGAGTTCGCAGCGCTCGATTTTTTGTGCTTCGTCGCACAAGTATGCCTGCGGTGCTGGTCGAAGTCGGCTTTGTCACAGGTCGTCGAGATGCAGCACTGTTGGCAACCTCCAACTTTAGACAGCAGATGGCAGACTCGATCGCTCGTGGCGTTCTGGAATATTTGGGGCGGCGTTAATCGTGGCATCCCCCAATCTGGTGTTGAGCCACTGAGCAAGAGGACATAGACTGAAGTGAATGTTAGAAGACTGAGGCTGATATCAGGGTGCAATTTGCTTCAGGCTTCCGACTTCTAATTTTCTGGTGTGAGGATAGAATCAATGACCAATTCAGCAGAGAACTTCGGTACGCCGAATGGCTCAGATCCGATCGGGCTTTTTGATAGCGGGGTCGGGGGCTTGACGGTGCTGCGCGAAATGTACCGTCAACTGCCGCAGGAGTCGCTGTTGTATTTCGGAGATACGGCGCGTGTCCCGTATGGAACGCGATCGCAAAGTGAGATCATCCAATTCGTGCGGGAGATTCTGCATTGGATGGTCGAGCGCCGCGCCAAAATGGTGATCATGGCGTGTAATACCAGTTCAGCTTTAGCGATCGACACGGTGCGCGAAGAATTTCCAGGTCTACCGATTCTAGGGGTGATTCTTCCTGGTGCAAGTGCGGCAGTTCGTCAAGGAAAGCGAATCGGTGTGATTTCGACTCCTGCCACTGCTAAGAGCGATGCCTACCGTCAAGCAATTCTAGAAGTTGATTCGACCGCGCAAGTGTGGCAAGTAGGCTGTCCTGAATTTGTGCCCTTGATCGAACAAGGACGAATTTATGATCCGTATACGATCGAAGTGGCTCAGAACTATCTCAAATCGCTATTAGATGCAAACATTGATACGCTGATCTACGGCTGTACGCACTATCCGCATTTAGCTCCAGTGCTTACTTCGATCGTGCCACAATCAGTTCAATTTATCGATCCCGCTGTTCATGTTGCGAAAGCGGCGGCTCAAGAATTGGAACTCCTAGGATTGCGAAATCTCAAATCTCCAGAGCCGACACAGTTTTGTGTGAGCGGCGATCCGCAACCGTTTATCGAAGTGGCGCGACAGTGGCTTGGATTTAGCCCGATCGTGCAACAAGTGACGCTTTCGGAATCGGTGGCAGTGGGATAGAACTATTCGGAGCAGTGTATTTCTAGCCACTGCTCCAAATCTTCAACAGAATTAAAACTGAGAAGCGCGATCGCTAACTGATCTAGTTCAGTCGTGGATAGCTGCTGGATTTGATGCTCGATCGATTGGGACAGGACGCGCAACCGGGAGCGCAAGAGCATCAGAATGACTGACACTTTCCCATTCCGCTCTCCTTGCTCAATGCCTTGCTCAATGCCTTCAGAACGAGTTCTACGTTCCCATTCGAGGTATGCCTGAGAGAGTGCCACTAGAAATTGCTCCTCTTCTGCTTCCACATTTTCAGTTATTTCTATACTAATCCGCCATCGCACCAACAAGTCGAGAGCAGTCGCACGTTTTGGGTTGGCATCTGACAACAAAAGCAATTCTTCAATGGCTTGTTCCTGAGTTATTCCTTTACCCAAGAGCCGGAGCCACAGGGTCTCCTCAGTTATAGGAAGTTCAGCGATATTAATTAAGCCGGTTCGCCAACCTCGATCGAATGTATAAATCCCGTCTTCACCCAACAGTTCTCCACCAAATTCATCTAGCACTCGATCGGAAACCGATGATGCTAAAATCCACAACTGCGGCAGTTCAGCATCAGGAAGACTGCGATCGACAGCACGATTCAATTCCGCGTGGAGCAGGTAGAGTTTCATGGCGCAGGTTCGTACATCGGTACTAGACGGCGGATTGCGAAACGGCTCGAACAGAGATTTGGTCGTGCTTAACTGTGCGAGTTGTCCTAGTTCAGCGGGATTGAGTTGGGATGGATCAGTCGGCTCGAAGTAAATATCGATGCGGCGGGCTTCTCCAGAAACATTTTGATCGATCGTCACTCGTCCATACGGGCTGAGCAAGGTCTCGAATAACTGTTTAGAGAATTCATCGAACGGTTGGCGGGTCATGCGTCGAGTCAGAACAAATGCTCTCTACTTTATCGTGATTCGAGGAATTTCTTTGCCCTACCCAAAATTCCACAGTCTGAGACCCTTAAATATTTCCTCCCCTAGAAATGCGGATTTATGAGTAAAATAAGGTCACAAGCCGTAAAAAAACTTAACCTATAGCTTCTGAGTCGGCAATTACATGACCTCAGCCACATCCCTCTTTTCTCCGGTAGAAGCGGATCTACGTTTACTTGCCGAGAACCTTAAAAATCTCATCGGTGCGCGTCATCGCATTCTCTACGCTGCCGCAGAACACCTTTTTAGCGCTGGAGGAAAACGTATTCGTCCCGCGATCGTTCTTTTGGTTGCTCGTGCCACGATGTGCGGACAAGAGATTACCCCACGTCATCGCCGCCTTGCCGAGATCACTGAAATGATTCACACCGCAAGTTTGGTGCACGATGATGTAATCGATGAGTCAGACACGCGGCGAGGACTTCCATCGGTTCATAGCCGATTCAATACGCGGGTTGCAGTTTTAGCTGGAGACTTTCTGTTTGCTCAGTCGTCTTGGTACTTGGCAAATTTAGAAAATATTGAAGTGATTAAATTGCTATCTGAAGTGATTAAGGATTTTGCCGAAGGCGAACTTCAGCAAGGACTCCTTCAGTTTGATACTGGACTCACGATCGAATCCTATTTGGAAAAAAGCTACTATAAGACCGCTTCTTTAATCGCAAATAGCTCTAAAGCAGCGGCTTTATTGAGTGATACGTCTGACACTGAGGCTCAAAAGCTTTATCAGTACGGACGGCACTTGGGTTTAGCGTTTCAAGTTGTCGATGATATTTTTGACTTTACGAGTTCGAGTGAAGGACTTGGAAAGCCTGCGGGATCGGATCTCAAGAGCGGAAATCTTACGGCTCCCGTGTTGTACGCCTTGGAAGAGAAACCGTATTTAGAAGAGTTAATCGATCGAGGATTTGCTCAAGAAGACGATTTAGAACAAGCTTTAGCGCTGGTACGGGGTAGCGAGGGAATTCAGAGAGCGAGAGATTTGGCGACGTATCATGCAAAAGCTGCGATCGACTATCTTTCGGATTTGCCCCCGTCTGACTCTAGGCAGGCATTAATTAAGCTCGCAGACTATGTGCTAAATCGCTCTTACTAGGGGTGAATTGCTGAAATACGACATTGAGGTGGGAAATTTCCCACCTTTTTTATTGCCAAAAATCTACCGATAGATAGAGCAATTTTTGCTTCATTACTGTCTAGCTATGCAATTTTCTGAGATTTGAATGTTCGATTTATAGCTCGTGAAGGATGAGGACTTACGCAATTCTTACTACAGTTAAACCCAATGGTTATGAAAGTTGACGTTTGTTAATATTCTTTTATCGTGTTTTGGTAATAACACTATGGCTATCTCAGGTCAGCGTCCTCGGATCGCGTTAATTTCAGTACACGGTGATCCCGCGATCGAAATTGGAAAAGAAGAAGCAGGTGGACAGAATGTCTATGTACGCCAAGTGGGTGAAGCGCTCTCGCGTCAAGGCTGGCAAGTGGATATGTTCACTCGAAAAGCTGCCGTTGATCAGCCTGAGATGGTTCAACATACTCCCCATTGCCGCACTATTCGATTGGTTGCTGGACCGCAAGAATTTATCTCACGTGATGATTTGTTCGGGTACTTACCTGAGTTTGTCAAAAACTTCCAGCAGTTTCAAGCTGAATTGGGCTATCAATATCCGTTAGTGCATACGAATTATTGGCTGTCGTCTTGGGTGGGAATGACTCTGAAAAAGCTCCAAGGCTCGAAACAGATTCATACGTATCATTCTTTGGGCGCAGTGAAATATCAAGCTGTTTCTGCCATTCCAATGATTGCGAAGACGAGATTAGCAACCGAGAAACTATGTTTAGAAACGGCTGAACGGATTGTTGCGACCAGTCCTCAAGAACAGGAACACATGCGATCGCTGGTTTCTAATCACGGCAATATCGATATCATTCCGTGTGGAACAGATACCGAGCGATTTGGCAGAATTTCTCGTGCAGAAGCGCGCCAAGCTTTGGGATTAGATCAAGATGCGAAGATTGTTTTATATGTGGGACGCTTCGATCGACGAAAAGGAATCGAAACGACTGTTCGCGCTGTTGGACAATTACAGCATGAGAATTTGAAGTTGATCATCGGTGGTGGAAGTCGTCCGGGACACAGCGATGGCATGGAACGCGATCGCATCGAAGGAATTGTGAACGAACTTGGATTGCAAGACGTTACACTGTTTCCGGGTCGCTTAGGACTTGAAAATTTGCATCTATATTATGCAGCGGCAGATGTGTGTACGGTTCCGAGCCATTATGAGCCGTTTGGACTGGTCGCGATCGAAGCAATGGCAAGTGGAACCCCAGTAGTTGCTTCAGATGTCGGTGGATTGCAGTTTACGGTCATTCCTAACGAAACCGGATTGTTAGCGCCACCGAAAGATGATGCTGCGTTTGCGAAAGCTATCAATCGGATTTTGGCTGATCCGAACTATCGCGATCGATTGGGGCGTGGCGGACGCGATCGGGTTGAAGAGATGTTTAGCTGGGACGGAGTTGCTTCTCAGTTGGGCAAGCTGTATCAGCAAGTTTTGAAAGTGCCAGCGGTTGAGCGATCGGCGGTGAGTGCATAGTTACAAAATTCTCTTTAAGCATTCAGAATCCTGACTTCTTAAGGTTGGGGTTTTGAATGTCTATAGATCGTCTGGTAATGGAGGAATTAACTGCTCTAGCTGAATCAATAGAGGCGGTAGTTCTATATGTATAATCGCCCACAATCTTTCTTGATCGACTTCATCATATCGATGGATCACGATATTGCGTAAACCGACAATCTGCTGCCAGTTGATCTCCGGATGAGCCTGTCGAAATTCATTGGAAAGTCTCCGGGTTGCTTCTCCCAAAATTTCAAATTGCCGTTCCACTGCACTGATAAACAGAATACTGCTGAAGTATTCTTCCTGGGTTAGATTTTCGGTAAAGGATTGGATGTGGCGAATTGCTTGAGCCATGTCCCAAACTGATGCGATGTCACGATTCCCGGATGGCATAAATCACTTGTTGAGTTTTCAAAATTTCGTGTCGTCTGAACGGATTTTTCAGATATTGCTTCTGTACCAAATCAACTTTACGGCTAAATAGAACTTCGATTTCCTCCTGCATCTTCAGGTAGCTATCCAAGGTCAAACTACGATCGGGTGCAAAGGTGACTAAAACATCAATGTCGCTGTCTGGGCGAAAATCATCACGCAGTACTGAGCCGAATAGCGCGAATTCGGTAATTTTCCAGCGATCGCAATATTCGGCAATTTGCTCTGGAGTTGCCTTGATCCGATCGCTAATCCAAGCCTGCAATTCAACCATTCTCATAACACCAAAGCGCTTACATCTACAATATCGAAACGTGGGCGGCAATTACCTTCCAGCCATCAATCGTTCGCATCCATGTTTGGCTTTGTCGTCCGGTTCTGCCCGATCGAACAAATTCCGTGTTTGCGGTGGCGAAATCTCTCCCGTATGTCGTGATCACAGTGTTCTTCAAAGTCCGATCGAGTCCTGTTGCCGATCGACCTGCCCGAAATTGTGCGATCGCATCATACCCATACAAATTCTCAGTCGCTCCATAGCGAATCGTATGCGAACTCTGCCAAAAAAGCTGATCCAAGACTGCGACATCATTGCTAATTAAAGCCTTTTCATACTGTTCAAAAACCGCAGTAACTTCTGCCAACACATCAAGAAGATTGATTTCCATTTGCTGTCCTCCTCAACCTTTAAGACTATACTTCGTTGCAGATTTCAAACACCGTTGAGTTTGATACGGTCTAACTATCCCGATGTGTTTGAAACCATGAATGTAGCTGTCGCAGAGCTTCCTACTGAAATTCCAACTGATCCGATCGAGTCTGCCGAAGCGGTTGGTTTACACTATGTCACTGATGAAATGCCAGGAATTCAGCGCAAGCGATCGGGAAAAAGTTTTATCTATTTTGATCCGAATGGCGATCGGATTAAAGACGAAAAAACCATTCAGCGAATCAATTCCCTCGCGATTCCGCCTGCTTATAAAGATGTGTGGATTTGTCCGCTTGAGAATGGACATTTGCAGGCAACCGGACGAGATGCAAAAGGACGGAAACAATATCGCTATCATCCACTTTGGCGATCGATTCGAGATCAAACGAAATTCACTCGCATGATCGCGTTTAGCCAAGCACTTCCAGAGATTCGTCGCCGGATTGAGCATGATCTCTCTCGACATGGATTGCCGAAACAGAAAGTATTAGCGACTGTTCTAAAACTGATGGAACTCACGCGGATTCGAGTTGGAAATGAGGAATACGCGAAAACTAATAATTCTTATGGATTAACAACCTTGCACGATGATCATGTCCATGTTGCTGGCTCGAAGGTTCAGTTTGAATTTCGGGGGAAAAGCGGCGTTGATCATGCGATCGAGGTCAGTGATAAAAGGCTCGCAAAAATCGTAAAACGCTGCCAAGATCTTCCAGGACAGGAGCTTTTTCAGTATTTAGACGAGAACAATCAGCCGCAAGATATCAAATCGAGCGACGTGAATGATTACTTGAGAGAAATTACTGGACAAGACTTTACGGCAAAGGACTTTCGGACTTGGGCTGGAACTGTTTTAGCGGCATCACATCTGGCAGAAATCGGAAAATTTACTTCTCAAACGGCTGCCAAAAAGAATATTACTCAAGCTGTTAAAACGGTTTCATCTTATTTAGGAAATCGTCCTGCAACGTGCAAAAAATACTATATTCATCCGAATGTTTTAGAAGCGTATCTGGATGAATCGCTGCATGATGTCGTTGAAAAACATAGCTCGATCGTGGTTGAAGACTGCCATGCCCTTCAAGTCGAAGAACTGATTGTTATTGCTCTATTGACTGAAACCGTTCGCGATCGCAGCTAAAACTCGATCAATTGAGTCCCTAGAGTCACGGTAAAGTAGGGAAGGTTTTATTAAGAAGCATTACATCGGGTTCATGGATTTGCGATTTCTGGACAGTCAGCTACTCGTTCAATGCCTCCTCGGAATTTCTGCGATCGTCTTAGCAGAACTGATGCGGGACGCTTATCACCTTGCCGGACACTACTGGCAACCCTTGAGAAAATTCCATAATTTGCATCACAAAGCCTATCGTCCTGATTTGACGATCGCCAGCTTGGAAATGTACCAGCGGGCGCAGCTTTATAATGATGTCCCAGAAGCAATGGCGATGTTTAGTTCCACAACGCTTCTAGCAGGACTCACCCAAATGCCGGGTTTCTGGCTTGGATCGCTCTATTCGTTGGTCTTCCTCATTCCTGCATTAGCGCGATCGCAAGGTCTGCTTTTACAAACCGATGTCACCCATAAGCCCGGTGATTTGGTCGATCTGCCCAAACCCTGGATTGTGAATCGCACCTATCACTGGCGACATCATTTTGATGAACCGAACGCTTATTTCTGTGGTCACTTTACGATCGTAGACAAAATGCTAGGAACCAGTTTGTCACTCAAAGATAAGAAGGTTGCAGTTACGGGAGCATCAGGCACACTCGGACAGGCGTTAGTTGCTGAGTTGACCAAGCAAGGTGCAAGAGTCATCGCTCTAACCACGAACGATACGGCTCAATTCGATCCAAAGGTCGAAGTGTTGCAGTGGCGGATTGGAGCCGAGGAAGAACTGCGATCGCGTCTCCAGAAAGTCGATATCTTCATCCTGAATCACGGCGTGAATGTACATGGCGATCGTTCTCCTGAAGCAATTCAGAAGTCCTACGAGGTGAATACTTTCTCGACTTGGAAACTGGCTGAGTTATTCCTAGAGACTGTGACCGAATCCTCGCATAAAGCGCTCAAAGAGCTTTGGATCAATACTTCAGAAGCAGAAGTCAATCCGGCATTTAGCCCACTGTATGAACTCTCGAAGCGGACACTGGGCGATTTGATCACGATGCGCCGATTGGATGCGCCCTGTATCATTCGCAAGCTGATTTTGGGACCGTTTAAGAGCCAGTTAAACCCGTATGGGGTCATGTCTGCTCCAGATGTGGCTTGGGCGATCGTGGCTCTGGCGAAACGTGATTTTCGGGACATCATCGTGACGATTAACCCGATCACCTATGCGCTATTTCCGGTAAAAGAGGCGTTGCAGTCGGTTTATTTTCGGATGTTTACTCGATCGACCCACTAATTTCGTACACGTTGGAACTTTCTGAACGGCTGCCACATCTAAAAGGTGTAGCAGCATTTTTTATGGAAATCATTCACCCCGTTCTTTCCGAAAAGCGTCATTAACACCGCGTAGTTAATCTCAGCCCTTAAAGTTAGAAACTTCTCAATCTAAGGTTACGGAAAACCGAACTTCAACGCGAATTCTTACGTCTAAATACAATCAAAAAGAGGCATTTTCTTTGGCAAAGCTGCTAAGAATGCCTCTATTTTTTGCGCTATTTAGGAATAGAAGAAAATTGGCACTCTCAATACTGTGCCACTTGCAAAACAGACCATCATTCTGGTTGGGTTAAAACCCCGCACGATATACCTATAGATATGAGAAATCAATACAGTTTGTCGCTGGTTTCTCAGGTTCTTCCAGGAACAATTCAGCGTTTTTGACTTATCAAATCGAAGCTATTTCTTAAGACATAGAACCCTTCAACTGAGTCAAAAAACTTCTGAAAACCTGGGAACAAACCAAACCTTTCTTACGACATTGAAAGTAAGAAAACACCAAGTTCAACTCTTAGCTACTCTAGGTAAAGTCATGAAATTCTCTCTCAAATCTGTTGCAGTTCTTTCCGCTCTTTCCGCTGTTGCAGTTTCGCCTTTGTTCTTTGCTGGATCGGCTTCTGCACAACCCGTTCGCTTCGATGGAAGCTATGTTGGTGCGGGGGTTGGTGGTAGCGTGACCCAAGGCGGACGTGGTAATGACGAATCGAAATTCGGCGGAAACATTCAAGGTCGTTTTGCAGTTCCGAATGCACCTGTTTCTGTTCGTGGCTCAGTCTTGTTTGACGGCGACAACAGCGTGATCATTCCTTCATTGACCTATGATGTTCCTGTTGCTAGAAACACCAACGTTTATGTCGGTGCAGGTTATGGATTCGTTCAAAATGATGGTCGCACTTCTCAATTGGGTAACAAAGATGCGGCTGTAATTTCGGCAGGTGTTGAATCGGAAGTTGCTCGTGGCGTTGTTGTTTATAGCGATGCAAAATATGGCATCAACGCTTATGAAGGTGGTGCAGGTTCGGTCAGTTTCGTAGGTGGTGTTGGTCTGCGATTCTAATTTCCTTGAATCGACAGATTAACCCTCTCTTTCTGATCTAACATGATTGGCTCCTGGTACTTTGCCAGGGGCTTTTTTATTGACCTTAAGAAAGAGGATGATTCTCAACCGTTACGTCAAGCTAAAGAAAGAGATTTGATAAGTTATTAATTAGAGGAATCCTATGTCTAATTCTGTCAAAGAAAAAATTTCAACCGACCTGAAACAAGCGAAAGAAGTTGGACAACTGAGAGCCGATCGCATTCGGGACATTATGAGAAGCGCGATCGCACAAATTACTTCAGAACTGAAAGCCGGAACCGGAGATTTACGATCGCTCGTTCGAGATGCCTTTTCCACTGCTGCCACGAGCCTGCAAGAAAGCGGAACCCACGTAAAAGAAGACATCACCGCATCGGTTGAAGGCGTGGTCGAGGGCATCAGTCGCGCCCGCCAGCAACGAATTGCCGAAACAGAAGCCGAAGTGAAACGGCTCCAGGCACAATTGGCAGAGCAAGAGGACGAACTTGAACAAGAAGTCGAAGCGGGCATGAGCGGGCTGAAAGATGCGGCACGAGAAATGTCGGGTGAAGCTCGCGAACAGATTGAGAATGCGATCGAGTCGATTCGCAACAGTGAGGAGGCAGCTTTGTTGAAGAAACGGTATGCCCAAGTTCAAGCGCAGTTAGCGATTCTCAAGGCGAATCTGGCGGCTCGGAGCGAAGACTATCACGATCGTGCTCAGGCGCATTTAAACGAGGCGAAAGAATGGTACGACCAAGCACGACCCCAAGCTGAATCTACGAAACAGCAAGCTGATCAAAAGATGGCAGAACTCGATCAAAAGATCGGTGAGGCTGGAGTGGCACTGGCACAACGGGAACGCCAAGTCCGCCAGATGCTTAAGGATTTGTTGAAGCAAGCGACCGATATGGTGCGAGAAGCGGGAGAAGCTCGATCGAAGTCTTCGACCAAATCAGGGGATGCGCCAAAATTACCGCCGACTCAGATCGAAATTGAGGATAGCAAGATTCGCTAAGGGAGGTGCTTGAAGATAAAATCCCAACGAGAGTAGCTCTGTTCTTAGCACGATCTCGCCCCGACTTTCAGTCGAGGGCGGGGCAGTGCAATAAATGACGGGATTTTATCAAGGGGCATATCCCTAAGACGGGTTTCATTCAGTGGAACCCATTTTTTGTTGCGATAAGTACGTCCAAAAGTTTGCGTTGATGAGAATTTATCGCTGCGATTCAGTCCGCCCGGAGATAAACGCTCCGGGCTAATGGGAGAAAGGAGGCTAAAGCCCCCTCAGACAGCAGCTTCAGCCCTCTTCAGAGGGGTTCCGTCCATCAGCCCGGTCGGTTCACCGCCGGGCGGAATTGCGGATGACCGAATCCGTCCAAATTTGCAAACCCGATCGCGGTTAAACGAACACGCCGAAATTCACAAATCCCCGATCGACAAAAACAATCCAAGTTACGCGATCGTCGTTTTCCCCTCAAAATAATCCTGCAATTGCTTCTCGTGATCATGCGACAACCGACCAGGAGGCAAATGCGAAAACTCAAACGCCTGCACTTCTGCCACTTCATCCGTATCTTTCGGATTAAAGCTTCCGATCGCTTCCACTTCCACGACAACACAGATCGAGTGCATTCTTGGATCGCGATCGGGAGCCGAATAAATTCCTACCAATCGTCGAATGTTGGTCAACTGCAATCCGGTTTCCTCGGCTAACTCCCGGCGAATCGCGGTCGGTAAATCTTCACCCCAATCGACAATGCCACCGGGAAGACTCCACAAACCATTATCTCGTCTGCGAATCAGAACAATTCGATCATCTGGCAAAACAGTAATGATGCTGGTTCCGGTAACTGGATGCCGAAAGATTACACCCAGAACGGTTTGGAAATAGTGCCAAATCCGACGCATAAACTTAGGAAACAAAGTGAAGGGGTGATACGTCGAAAAGTCACAGACGCAATCTTTCATTACATACAGAGAATTTACATCAGATCAGTAAGAATTTGAGTTGCGTGAAGATCGGGCTTGACTTTGCGATAGATCTTTTCGATCGTACCATCTGGACTGATCACAAAGGTATTCCGAGTAATTCCTAAATACTCTTTGCCCATGAACTTTTTAAGTCCGTAACTTTCGTACTGTTCTGCAATCTTTCCACCTTCGTCAATCAGTAATGGAAAGGGAAGATTGAATTTTTTTACAAATTTTTCGTGCGATTTTGCATCGTCTGTACTGACCCCTAAAACGACAATTTCTTGAGATTGATATTGCTCATAAGCATCTCGAAATCCGCAGGCTTCTTTTGTACATCCGGGCGTATTATCACGCGGATAAAAGTATAAAACGACTCGCTTTCCTTTGAGATCTGAAAGCTTGACTAGATTGCCGTCCGTATCGGGTAGGGCAAAATCAGGAGCGCGATCGCCAATATTCAAACTCATGCTCTAATCCTGTTGAAATCGTTGTTTTGCAGATTGCAGCGCTCGATCGATTTGCTCGAATCCAGTTCCACCAAAACTATTTCGAGCAGCAACCACTTGAGAAGGCGCGATCGCAGCGTAAATATCGGATTCAAAGGCGGGGTGTAATTCCTGCCATTCTGCAAGCGACAGATCTTTCAGTAACTTGTTCTGAGAAAGGCACGATCGAACCACTTTCCCAACTAAGTTATAAGCCTCTCGGAATGGAACGCCTTTTGACGCGAGATAATCCGCCACATCAGTCGCGTTTGAAAAGTCTTCTGCGACCGCTTCATTCAATCGAGCAGTCCGAAATTCTAGACCTTCTCGAAATAGAATTGTCATCGCTTCAAGACAAGCTTTCACCGTTTTCACTGCATCGAACAAGGCTTCTTTGTCTTCTTGCAAATCCTTGTTATACGCCAGTGGCAAACCTTTCATCAGCACTAACATACCTTGCAAATGTCCAAAAACTCGCCCAGTTTTGCCGCGAACTAATTCGGGCACGTCCGGATTCTTTTTCTGCGGCATGATGCTCGAACCCGTGGCGCAACTATCTTTCAGCGTCACAAAGCTAAATTCTTGGGATGCCCAAAAGATCACTTCCTCAGATAAACGACTGAGGTGAACCATGATCAAACTCGCAGCACAGAGGAACTCGATCGCGAAATCTCGATCGCTGACTCCATCCAAACTGTTCTCGTACAAACCTCCGAATTCCAATAACTCAGCGGTGTAATGTCGATCGATCGGAAAAGTTGTACCCGCTAGTGCTCCAGACCCCAACGGTGAGACATTCACGCGCTGATAAATTTCACCCAGTCGCGTCCAATCCCGCTGCGTCATTTCAAAATAAGCCAGCAAATGATGAGCGAGACTAATCGGCTGTGCCCGCTGAAGATGCGTATAGCCCGGAATCAGCGTTTGAACGTGTACTTCAGCTAAATCCAGTAAAACGCCTTGGAAAGCTCGAATATGCTGGCGAATCGTTTCAATTTCAGCGCGTAAATACAGGCGAGTATCCGTTCCCACCTGATCATTTCTCGATCGGGCCGTATGCAGTTTCTTACCCACATCGCCCGTAATTTCGGTCAGCCGCTTCTCTACGGCAAAATGCACATCTTCGGCATCCACGCCCGGTTGAAACTGACCCTGGCGATATTCCTGGCGAATCTGCTCCAGTCCATTCACTAATCGATCGCCTTCTTCGGCAGAAATAATGCCAGTTTTTGCCAGCATTTTTGCGTGTGCCTGCGATCCAGTGATGTCGTACTCGATCAATTCAATATCAAAACCAATGCTGGCGTTGAATTCTGCGATCGCGGGGTGCAATGCAGATTCAAATCGCTGACTCCAAGTTTGTTGGGGTTTGTTTTCAGGGAACTGAGGACTCAAGACAACTCAATCTCGTGCTTACTGCAAGTTCTAAGCCTACCGCAAAGGGTTAAATTGCGGGGATGAAGCCCAAATTAAATTTTTCATCCCCACGGAGTGTACTTAACCAAAAGAGGTAAAAGTTCTAACAAAATAGCCCAGTCCAATTCCCAATACAAACGCCCAAACTTGTCCAGTTCTAACAAAGTGATTCCAGCTTTTGCCGACATTTCCAGTAATATCAGTTTGCTTAAATTCTTGAGCCAAAACGGAAACATCGATCGATTGAACAAAATCACTCACATGAGCGGTGTGATCGATCCAAGTAGACAGGTCTAAAACGAAGTGAATCATGATTACTCTCTGAATGCGGCGTATACGTTCAGCACAGTGTTACCACATTCATCAAGTTCGAGAGTCCGAGAAAATGCTAGTTCAACAGCGGCATTACAGAAGTCGCGATGATCGCGGCTTGAGTACGATCGCGTAAATTCAAGCGTCCTAAAATACTCGCAACGTGGTTTTTTACCGTCCCTTCAGAGATGTCCAATGTTCGCGCAATTTCTCGGTTACTCGATCCTTCTGCGATCAGTCTCAAGACTTGGCGTTCTCGTGCCGTGAGTTTGGAAAATCCGGGCGGTAAATTACCCGCAGGAGTCCGACGCTGAGACGGCATGAACGGGAGAACATTCGTAACAGCGGACTCAATCGGTTCAATCGTCACTTCATCCTCGATCGAGAACGCGAGAGCTTTCTGCAAAATTCCTGGACTCAACTGAGTAAACCCTTTGTGAGCCGTCCGAACTGCATTCGCTAACTCATCGGGTGACATATCTTTTAGCAAATATCCACGTGCACCGACCTGTAGCGCCGTTCTCACCGACTTTTCATCATCTGAAGCCGTCAAGACCAAGACTCGCGTTTCAGGACAACGCTCACAAATCGTCTGAGTTGCCGTAATCCCATCCATCCTCGGCATCTTCAAATCCATTAGGACAACATCAGGTTGCAGTGCTTCAGCTTGTTCAACTGCATCACAACCATTGTCTACATCCGCGACCACTTGGAGGTCAGGTTCTTGTTCCAGGAGGGCTTTCAGACCTTCTCGAATGAGATTTTGATCATCTGCTAACAATACGCGAATCATGATTGTGCTTCCTTTTAACAGGGATTTGAGTTAAGCGACGGGGGCGATCGACTAACTCCTGGAGGACGTGAAATCGAGCAATTTTTATGAAATTTGATTTTTTCGTTAAATAGTTTGTAAAACTTTACCAAATTATTTTTTAGTTTTTATGCAAATAAATCAAGTCTGTTGTGACAGAAATTTACCAAAACAGAGAAGAAGTCAGTATGCTGAAGAACTAGAAAACGGCAGAACAAGAATCGCGATGCAGAAGACTGAACCATCTATCAAGCCAATCCCCTGGTTTCGGCTCGGAATTATTGGAGTTTTTCTAATTTCGTTAGGTCTTCGATTCTGGGGACTGGAACGATTCAACACTCTGGTCTTTGATGAAGTTTACTACGCAAAGTTCGCGAATAACTATCTGACAGGAACGAAATTTTTCGATGGTCATCCGCCTTTGAGTAAGTATTTGATTGCGATCGGAATTTGGATTGGCAATCGTCTTCCAATCGGTCAAGATACCGTCAATAATCTCGCAGGTTCGACTTTGAGTACCTGGAGTTATCGCTGGCTAAATGCGTTAACAGGATCGTTTATTCCACTGGTGATTTCTGCGATCGCGTTTCAACTGAGTCGCCGTCGAAGCTTTGCCCTGATCGCTGGAATGCTCGCTGCGATGGACGGTCTGTTTCTAGTTGAGTCGCGATATGCCCTTAATAATGTCTATCTCGTCATATTTGGATTAATCGGGCAATGGTGTTTGTTATTCAGTTTACGATCGCCTAAAAGATTCAATTCTTTTCTCGTGATTTCTGGCGTATTTTTTGCGGCATCTGCCTCGATCAAATGGAACGGTTTATGGTTTCTAATGAGCATCTATTTTCTGTGGGGAATTGCCTGGATCTTTCGCTTCTTAAACTGGACAGGTCAAGGCTCAAAACTATCAACAGAAATCCCTAGCAATTCATTACCAACTTCACCGTTATATCGTCTTACACAAATTCATCTGTTTTCTTTTTTACTCTGTTTTGCGGCGATCCCTGCGCTAGTTTATTGGTTACTTTGGCTACCCCATATTCACTTTAATCCTGAGTTTGGTTTCCTCGAAGTTCAGTGGCAAATTTTGACTTATCACCAGCGAGTGGGCAGCGGAATGAATATTCATCCTTACTGTTCAACTTGGTACAGTTGGATACTGATGCTGCGTCCTGTTGCGTATTATTACCAGGTTGCGAATTCGGCATCTGATCCGATTCCGAACGGCAATTCTGCGCTGGTATTAGAGCCGGGGCGGGTGGTTTACGATGTTCATGCGATGGGCAATCCAGCGCTTTGGTGGCTTTCGTCAGTCGCGATCGTGTTTCTCATTTGGATACTGGTAGAACACTGGAAATTGCTGCCGAGTCTTGCGAGTGTTCATGCTCCTCGGTTGAGTTTTTTACCTCCTCAAGAGTTGTGGATTGCTCTATTTTTGCTGGTGAGCTATGTAGCAAATTTGTTGCCGTGGGTTCCTGTCTCACGCTGCGTATTCCTGTATCACTACATGGGGTCATCGGTCTATGCCACGATGGGATTGGCTTGGTTTGTCGATCGATGGTTTCGGACTCGTGAATTTCGAGCGATCGGGATCGGCGTGATCTTGATTTGTGCGATCGCGTTTGTGTTCTGGATGCCGATTTATTTGGGATTGCCGTTAACACAACCGGAGTATCAAATGCGGATGTGGCTACGATCGTGGATTTAAGAGGGTGTTTGAAAATTCATCGTTTGTCGCATTCACCCGCCCGGAAATGAATCTCCGGGCTAATCAGGGGAAGCCCACTAAACTGGGCTAAGAACTCCGAATTACGCTCCCAGCCCGCTTCAGCGGGGTTTCCTCTATTAGCCCGGAGATTCATTTCCGGGCGAACTCGCAACGCAGCAAAGCCGCTTTTTATCCTCAAACACCCTCTAAGCGCAAATTTCGGATCGATCGCATTCCCCAGAAGACCAAATCTAAATCTAATTGAATTTGATCCGATGCCAATAGTGAGTACATTAGATTTGCATCGCCGCCTGTGAGTACGATCGCACTTTCCCCGACTTGTTGATGCCAATCCTCGATAAAGCTCCGAACGCCCGCTAATAAAGTATTGAGAATGCCACTCTCGATCGCGCTTTTCGTATCCCTCGCCCATCGATTCGGCAGTGTTTCAACCGTTTCGATCATCGGAAGTGCAGCCGTATATTTCTCCAACGCTTGAAACTGTAATCGCACTCCAGGCACAATCGCACCTCCAATCAATTCGTTTCGCCCATTCGCGCCTGTAAACGTCATCGCAGTTCCGCAATCAATCACCAGTGCTGGACTGCCATATCGTTGAATCGCCCCCCAAAGCGCCAACGCACGATCGACCCCCAAAGTAGGGTAGAGTTGCCGAAGGGGAATCTGATCCAAATCGATGCAGTACGAATTCGGCAAGTCGCGCCAATAATAGAACTGCTCCGGTACAACAGATGCGATCCATAACTCCGCGTCAATCGTTAACCCTGCAATTGATTGATAATCTAAACTAATTGGATGAGTCACAAAGCTCGGAACGGGTTCACTGAGCGAAATCACTGAATTTTCGTGGATGTGAGGCGTATCACATTTTTCTTGAATTTGATTCTGCTTGAACAAAGCCCAATGAAGACGCGAGTTTCCGATATTTAGCGCGATCCAATTGTGATCGATTAAACTCATTTATAGGTATGCTTACTTATTGAAACTTTACAAATCGAGATAAAACGAGCGAAAATCAAACTATAAGAGAACTGTTTACCTGTCCACACCACTTTTGGGAGATCGTATTATGGTCGCTTCTGCTCCTCGCCCCACTCGATCGAGAGTTCGTCTCACCACCGAAACGAGCGACATCGCCCCGGAAACTACCACGATTCGATCGCTCGACTGGGATCGCGATCGCTTTGATATCGAATTCTCTCTCGAAAATGGAACTACCTACAATTCCTTCCTCATCCGAGGCGAGAAAATCGCACTCGTAGACACGTCCCACGCCAAATTCCGCGAACTCTACATTGATGCGCTCAACGAACTAATCGATCCACAGGAAATTGATTATCTCATCATCAGCCACACCGAACCGGATCACAGCGGCTTAGTGCGTGATGTCCTCGAATTGAATCCTGAAATTACCGTCGTCGGTGCAAAAGTCGCGATCCAATTTCTCGAAAATCTCGTTCACCAACCGTTCAAGAGCAAGATCGTGAAAAGTGGCGATCGCTTAGATTTGGGCAACGGTCACGAACTCGAATTCGTCTCGGCTCCAAACCTCCACTGGCCCGACACCATTTTTACTTACGACCACAAAACTCAGACGCTCTTTACCTGTGATGCGTTCGGGATGCACTTCTGCGACGATCACACCTACGACGAAGACCTCGACATTCTCGAAGCCGAATTCCGTCAATACTACGACTGTCTAATGGCTCCAAATGCTCGATCGGTCTTGGGCGCGATCAAGCGAATCAGAGAACTACCCGATATTACGACGATCGCAACAGGTCACGGTCCGCTTCTGCGCTACAACCTTGAAGAATTAGTCGGACGCTACCAAGACTGGAGCCAAACCCAAGCGAAAGCAACGACAACCGTTGGATTGTTCTATGTTGCAGGGCATGGATACGGCGATCGACTTGCACAAGCGATCGGAACCGGAATCACGAAAACCGGAGTCGCGGTTGAAATGATGGATTTGCGCGTGGCTGATCCTCAAGAAGTCCGTGAACTGGTTGAACTTTCGAGCGCGATCGTGCTTGGTATGCCGCCCCAATCTGGAGAAGGGGCTGAGAATGCAGCGGCGGCAATTGGAACGATTCTTGCGGCGGCAAACTCCAAACAAAACTTCGGACTCTTTGAAGTCGGTGGCGGCAACGATGAAGCCGTTTACCCAATTCGCAACCAATTCCGGGAAGCTGGACTGACTGAGAAATTCGAGGCGATCAAAGTCGAAGTCGAACCCACTGAAGCGATTTACCAGCTTTGCGAAGAGTCAGGAACCGACTTGGGACAATGGCTGACGCGCGATCGTACTGTCAAACAAATGAAAGCGCTTGACAACGAACTTGATAAAGCCCTCGGTCGCATCAGTGGCGGTTTGTACATCATTACCGCAAAAAAAGGCGATGTTTCGAGCGCGATGCTGGCTTCTTGGGTCGCTCAAGCGAGTTCTGAACCTTTAGGAGTCTCGATCGCGGTTGCAAAAGATCGAGCGATCGAATCTCTGCTGCACGTCGGCGATCGATTTGTTCTGAATGCTCTCGAAGAAGGTCGATATCAGGCTTTGATGAAGCACTTCTTAAAGCGGTTTGCACCGGGAGCCGATCGATTTGCAGATGTAGCGACTTATCCTGCGACGAATGGTTCACCGATTTTGGCGGAAGCTCTCGCCTATATGGAATGTGAAGTCGTGAGCCGGATGGAATGTAGCGATCACTGGATTGTTTACAGTATGGTGACGGCTGGACGAGTGGCGAAATCGGATGCGCTGACTGCGGTTCACCATCGCAAGGTGGGAAATCACTATTAATTGGATTCGTTCGCTACGTTCTGACCCACCCGTGAATGGAATTCCGGGCTAACAGTGCGAAGTCTGTTGAAACAGACTAAAAGCCTTGCATTCTTTCTAAGTCCCCTTTAGTGGACTTCGCACTGTTAGCCCCGATTTCAATCTGGGGCGGAATCGAACGTAGCGAATCGACCCTAATAAACTTAAGCCAAACAAAGCTCACGCTAAACATAGAATGCAAAGCCTGTCTCGCTTTCATTCTGTTCTCCTCAACACCCTTGATCCTTTTGTCTTATGCTTCAGACCAAACCCAGAGACGTACAAGTTGCCGAAATCGCGCAAAACACTTGGATTCTACGATCGCGCACTTGGGATCGCCTGAAATTTGAGGTCGAATACGCACGACAAAAAGGCACGACCGCAAATAGTTACTTGATTCAGGCAGAAAAAAGCGCTCTGATCGATCCGCCTGGTGGCTCATTTACCGATATTTTTCTCAAAGAACTCCACGATCATCAGTACTTTCAGAAGCTCGATTACGTGATTTTGGGTCACGTTAATTCCAACCGAATCGAAACGATCAAGCGACTCTTAGAAATTGCGCCCCAAATTACGATCGTATGTTCCCGCCCCGCCGCAAATACTCTCAAAGCCGCTTTTCCGAATCAATCGCTGAACATTAATGCGGTTCGTGGTGAAGAAATTCTAGATTTGGGCAAAGGTCACGAGCTTCAATTTGCGTTCATTCCCACACCACGCTGGGTAGACGGACTTTGCACTTATGATCCAGCGACGCGGATTCTCTACACTGATAAGCTATTCGGTGCTCACGTTTGCGACGATGCCATTTTCGATGAGAACTGGAAACAGCTTGACGACGATCGACATTATTATTTCGACTGTCTCCACGCCTCGCAATCCAAACAAGTCGAAGATGCGATCGACAAACTCTCCCGGTTTCGCCCCAAATGGTACGCAGTCGGTCATGGTCCGATCGTTCGCTACAGTCAAAGCCGCCTCAAGCTCGAATACCTCGAATGGTGCGAACAGCAAAAGACTCAGGAACTCTCAGTCGCACTGCTTTACACTTCTGCGTATGGAAATACCGCATCGGTCGCACATGCGATCGCGAAAGGGCTAACCGATTCTGAAATCAAAGTCGAATCGATTAACTGTGAATTGGCTGATCCGAGTGAAATCACCGCCGCGATCGAACAATGTGATGCCTTTGTGATTGGTTCTCCTACTCTGGGCGGACATGCTCCAACTCAGATGCAAACCGCGCTGGGACTGGTACTTTCCACGGCATCGAAAACGAAGATTGCAGGCGTATTCGGTTCTTATGGTTGGAGTGGAGAAGCGATCGACTTACTCGAAAGCAGACTGCAAGATGCGGGTTTCGTCTTCGGATTTGATACGATTCGCGTCAAGTTCAAGCCGACCGATGAAGTAATTCAACAGTGTGAAGCGGCTGGAGCCGAATTTGCTCAAGCATTGAAGAAAACAAAGAAAGTGAGAGCACCCAGACAAGTCGGGATCGAAGCACAGAGCGATCGAACCGAGCAAGCGATCGCACGAGTGGTCGGTTCTCTCAGTGTGATCACAGCAAATCAAGGCGGATCACCGTTTGGCATTCTCACGTCTTGGGTTTCTCAAGCCACGTTTACGCCGCCTGGAATTACGGTGTCTGTGCCCAAAGAAAGAGCAGAAGGCGTATTAGATCAGGCGGAGACTCCGTTTGTGTTGAACATTCTCAAAGAAGGGCGAAATGTCCGGCGCAACTTCTTGAGAGCGACTGCACCGGGAGAAGATCGCTTTGCTGAATTGAGTACAGAATCTGCCGCGAATGGGTGTCCAATTCTGTTGGATGCGCTGGCTTATCTTGAGTGTAAAGTCGTGAATCGAATGGATTGCGGCGATCATTGGTTGCTTTATGCCACGATTGAGAATGGCAAAGTGTTGGAAGCAGCGGGTGTAACGGCAGTTCAACATCGTAAGACGGCAACTGCTTATTAGAGTTCTTGCATGAATCCGAAATCTTGAGTTGATGAGAGTTTGTCGCTGCGATCGAGTCCGCCCGGAAATGAATCTCCGGGCTAATGGGAGAAACGGTGCTGAAGCACCCTAAGAGTAGCGGTTTCAGCCCACTTCAGTGGGGTTTCCTCAATTAGCCCGGAGATTCATTTCCGGGCGAGATAGCGGGTAAACAAATATGCCAAAATTCGCAAACTCTATCATCTCGCAGGTTTGCGGATAAACAAACACGCCAAAATTCGCAAACTCCATCATTTTGCAGGTTCACGATTCAGAACCGCATCTAACAAAACATCCGCCCCAAATCGAACCGGATCAGTACAAGGTAAATTCGTTTCTTCTTGAATTAACGCGATCGCTCTCCATGCCGCATCTTGATCCAGATGTGCCGTATTAAGTGCGATCGCTGCCACTTTACACGGTGTAAACGATCCACCCGCTGCCGCTAACGATTCATACACTTGCACCACGGTTTTCAAAGGTGGAATCGAAACGTGCGGAAATGTCCGAATCTGTAACTGTCCTGCTCGATGTACCAGAATTAGATGCGTCGGCTGCGAACCCCTCAGCAACGGGAGTGTAGCCGTTGAAGCCGGATTAAAAATCGAACCTTGCCCCTCAATGTGGAGCAGGTCATACTCTCCATAGTGCAGGACTAACTGTTCCACCGCTCCCGCAGCAAAATCGACTCGAATCGCATCTAACGGAATCCCATCACCAGAAATCATCATTCCAGCCTGTCCAGTTCCGAGAAACTTCGATCGTATTCCTCGTTTCTGAGCGATGCGATCGAGTTCCAAACTCGTAGACATTTTCCCGATGCTCATATCCGTTCCCACAGTGAGAACTCTTCGATTAGAGAGCGATCGAGCCGCACCGCTTCCAACTCTCAATCCCGCTGGCTCTTGGCGAATATCCCAAATCCATTGTCCGGGCTTTAATTGCTCTTTGAATCGAGGAGCTAAAGCGGTATGCAATCCATTCGAGATCGACACTCCTGACGCGATCGCACTCTCAATCTCACTCAGCCAAGCTTCGGGTAAAATTCCGCCCGATGGAGCAATTCCAATCAATAACACAGTGGGTTGATAGTTCAGCGCTTCATTGACTGAGGCAACAATTGGAGCCTTACACGCGATCGAGGTTAGTTCCGAAAAAGATTGTCCAGCAGTTTGATGATCGATGATGGCAACAACCGATTCAGACCGATATCGAGTAAAAGTTAATCCCGTTTTACCTTGTGTTCCTTGAATCCCATCGTGCAACAGAACCGCAACTCGATCTTTCGATTGCAACATGGTTTATCTCCTAAGTACCACCCCAATTCCAGGTCGATCGCTCGGTATCACTCGACCATTTTGGAAGCTTGCTCCGATGAATGGATCATCAATCAAATTCAAATGACTATCGAGATCTAAGTAATCCGCTAACGGAGATAACTGTGCGATCGCGCTATTCATCAAAGCACTATCGGAGTAACACCCGAACATGACTTTAAGATCATTCGCTCTAGCAACATGAATCATTCGGAGTGCTTCACTCAGTCCGCCCGATTTCATCAGTTTGATATTGATGCCATGAACGCGATCGCACAAAGACGGAATCGATCGACTGGTAAAACAACTTTCATCGACAAAAATGGGTAACGGAGAAAGATAATACAGTTTTGTCAGTTCCGTTTCTTGTCCAGTTGGTAACGGTTGCTCGATGTAAGTCACTTTACGATCGCTCAACCAATGAGCCATTTTTAGCGCTGTTTCGACAGTCCATCCACCATTTGCATCCACACTAATTTGATTGATATTTGGAGCCGCTTCTCGAACTGCTTCAAACATGGCTTGATCCGCTTCAATTCCTTCAGGACTTCCGAGCTTCACTTTCAAAGCTTGAATGTCTTGAAGCGGAGATTCGACGGTTCCTTTTCCAAGCCAATCTTTGACTCGTTGTTTTGCACCTTCAGGCGTGTTAATTCCGATCGTCACTGAAGTTGGAACAATGCGATCGCGCTCCAATCCCCAGATCTTCCAAAGCGGCAAATTCACAGACTTTCCGAGCCAATCATGCAGCGCCAGATCGATCGCGGCTCGTGCAGCAGACGGGAGTTTTGCTTGCGTGAGTAACTGATCGATGCGTTGACGTTCGAGCGGATGGAGCGCTTTGAGTAGAGGAGCGATCGCTTGAAGAGAACGAGCGATCGCTTCTGTCGTTTGCGGCTTTTCTCCGATCGAAAACGGGGAAGCTTCCCCCCAACCCTCAATTCCATCCTGCTCGATCTTGAGCCAAATGTTAGTCGTTTGCGCCGTTGTGCCGCGACTAATTTTCAGTGCAAACCGCTTGTGAACGGTGAAAGTCTGAATCTGAATGTGCATTAGAAAGCTTAGAGTTGAACAGTTTGACCGACTTTTATTACTTGAAGCTTGGTTTTGACTTTTTGGCGATCGAGTTCGGCTTGGAAGGCTTGTGGAGTTCCCGTTAGCGCCGGAAATGTTCCAAAGTGCATCGGAATCACCACATCAGGCTTGACATAATTTACCGCAGTTGCCGCCCGTTTGGGTCCCATCGTGAAGTGATCCCCGATACAAGCTAACATCACCGAAACTTTGCGGAACTGTGGAATCAGAGCCATATCTGCGAAGACATCCGTATCCCCCGTGTGATAGATTGCTGGACCTTTTTGAACACTGATGAGAAATCCGCCTGGATTGCCTGCATATTGGGCTGGACTGCCATCTGATGCCACGGCTGAACTATGAATGGCTGGAATAAACGCAATTTTTACTTCATTGTCTAATAGTGTGAGTTCTCCGCCAAAATTGCCTTGAGTCGTTAGGGTTACAAGCTTTTCAGGATAGCCTGTACTCACCAATGCTCGTCCGAGATCAAACGTGCTGACTAATCGAGCATTCGTTTTTTTCGCGATCGCAATCGCATCCCCAACATGATCAAAATGTCCATGCGTCACCAGAATCAAATCCGCTCGATCGAGATTCGCTAAATCTGTCTTGCCATTGGGATTCACCGGATTCGTTAGCCAGGGATCGATCAGCAACACTTTGCCCGAAGGAGTCGTGAGCTTGAACGCCGATTGACCATACCACTGTAGCTGAGTTCGACCTGCGGGAGCGCTTGTTGCCTGCGTCGTTGTACTGAAGAGAAAAACCGCGATCGCGATCGCAACCGGAACCATCACCTGAAAAAATCGTTTCACGTTCATAACCGAATCTGTTGCTAGTTCGAGACATCGGATTCTAATCGAATTTCTAGGAAATCACGGAGAAATTTGCCAAACTTTACGGTTGACAATGGCACAAAATCTTTGATCTTTTCGTCGATCGAGCTATAATTATGAGACGTTAAACGCCTCTGATGCCCGACACAAGTGGGTTTGCTACGAAAGTTCCTGATTAAGTGGTTTGCGGAGTCAAGGGATGAATCAGACGGTCGAAAAATGGTTAATGATTGCCGCACTCACGGGGTGGATCGCATCGCTTGGAAGTCTCATTGGATTAGCAATTCGAGCTTCTTCACCTGCGATCGCTACTCGTCCTGCCCAAGCGGTGAATGTCTACTCTTCCAATCGTAGTCGTCCTCAAATGCCTACGTTGGATGTGCATGAGGTCTCAATGACTCAGATTCCAGCAGATACCTCGAAAGGCTACTGGGCAGAATCGCTGAAAGCTCGATCAACGCATTCTGCACAATTGGTAGAACAGCGATCGCCTTAGAATTCCTGGTAGGCTATGGGAATTGAGCATTTTCGATTCCCCGCATGATGAAGTTGACGACACGCGGACACTACAGCGTGAAGGCATTACTCGATTTGTGTTTTCAGCCAGACTATGGACCTGCTTCGGTTAAATCGATCGCCGATCGACAAAATCTCCCTGCGCCCTATTTGGAAAAGCTTCTAATCGAGATGCGTCGAGCCGGGTTAGTGCTCTCAATTCGTGGCGCACAAGGCGGCTATCAACTGGCGCGACATCCCGCAGAAATTTCGCTCGGTCAGATTCTTGCAGCCGTGGGTGAAAGTGTAGAACCTTTGCCACATCATACTCCCGATGATTCTCAGGCAGAAGATTGGGTCGCGTTTGGCATCTGGAATCGACTGTACAAAAAGCTGCAAGATGCTCTGTACAGTATTTCGCTAGAAGACTTATACTACGATGCACGCAGTTGGCAGGCATCTCAAGGGGAAGAGGCGAGTTTTGTGGTTTGAGACAGGCGGAATTTTAATCGGGGCAGCAGTCCTCGATTTTTGCATCGGTGATCCGTGGGGATGGATTCATCCGGTACAGGTGATGGGCTGGACGATCGAGCAATTTAAGTCGATCGCGTTTCGCCTGACTAAAAATCCGATCGCCCTTCGGATTGCAGGAGCCATTTTAACGATCGTGCTTATTCTTGGAAGTGCTGCGATTTCGTCGGGAATGGTTGCTGGTGCGAGAATGATTCATCCAGTTTTAGGAACTGCGATCGCGATCATTCTTTTAGCCAGTTGTTTTGCAGGACGAAGCTTGAGAAAAGCCGCTGATGATGTTCTGAATGTGTTGGACGATTTAGACGAAGCTCGATCGCGATTACGCTTATATGTCGGTCGTGATACTGAAAATTTATCGAAACCAGAAATTCTCAGAGCGATTCTAGAAACTGTAACCGAAAATGCTGTCGATGGTGTGATGGCTCCATTGTTTTATGCGTTGCTTGGAGCATTTACACCTGTGGGCAGTGTTGGATGTGCGATCGCATTTAAAGCTGCAAGCACTCTCGATTCGATGATCGGCTATCGAGAAGCCCCGTACACCGATTTTGGTTTCTTCAGCGCTAAAACCGATGATGTTCTCACTTGGTTGCCCTGTCGTTTGACGGTGTTTACGTTAGGCTTGATTTCTGGACAGCCTTTGAACGTTTGGAAACTCTGCCAGCGAGATGCACCCAAAGATTCAAGTCCAAATTCGGGTTGGAGTGAATGTATCTATGCTGCAATTCTCGGTGTTCAAGTCGGCGGTGTGAACTATTATCGAGGCGTGGAGAAACACAAACCTTTACTGGGCGATCCACTACATTCGATTACGATCGACAAAATCCACCAAGCCACGAACTTAACGCGATCGTGTTTTCTGATTTGGTTACTGATTGGAGTGGTTCTGCAATATGTCATTTGAAGGACTATACGCAATTTTGGGCGCGATCGAGCCGCATTATCAATCGCAAGAACGCCAACAGCTTCAGCAGATTCTAGAGATTTGGCATGAGATTGTGACCGAACCGACCGCGACGAATGCTCACCCGATCGCGATTCAGCGCAACATTCTAGAAGTCGCAACCGCCAGCCCAGTTTGGACACAGACCTTGGTATTTCAGCGTCCGACGATGTTGAAAAAGATTCGAGAGCGATTATCGATCGACCTGAGTGACATTCGATTTTCGACAGTTCAATGGCGACCTCCACAAGCTGAAACGCCTGTCGAATCTGATCCTTGGCAGAGTCATCCGAGCCGCTTACCTGAACAATCTCCGGAAGTTCAGACTCAGTTAGCTTTGTTTAGTTCTGCCAAAAGTTCATTCGATCGATGGTCTTCGATCGTTCAAAGTCGCGCTCAACATTTACCACTTTGTCCGGCGTGTGGCAGCCCAACCCCACCTGGAGAGCTTCAACGGTGGTCTGTGTGTGCGATTTGTGCAGCGAAGTGATAGACCTTGAGAATCCGCGATACACTAACGGCAGTTCGTGAGTTTGGCGAATTCCATTCGCCAGGGCGTTTTAATAGCGAGAGTGTTCCAGGCTTAAAACTGTGTCTCAAAATGCTGGATTAAAGGTTCTAACAATCTTTTTAGGGGGATGGATCTTACTCAACCTCCTCGCCCACTTCGGTGCAGAAATTCTCTGGTTCCAAGAAGTCGGATATCTGCCTGTTTTCCTGCTACGGATTGCAACTCAGGGATTGTTATGGCTGATCGTCACCGGAATCACGATCGCTTATTTTCTCCTCAATCTCAGAACCGTTGAACAACTAAAAGACGACACCGAAGCACCAGACACTATCTTTTCTCTCAGACTCAGAGGTTTACTCCCGATCGCAGTGACTTTAAGCGCTTTGATCGGATTTATGCTAGTTCACTACGGTCAACTCGCTTGGCAATATTGGCAGAGTGAGCTTGCAACAACCGTTTCATTGTTTAATCTCAGTGCCATTTGGCAAATCGGTCAGCAGCTTAGTACAACCCTCTGGTATGCCGGGATCGCGATCGCAGTTACACTCGCAATTCTGATTTATCCGCAATTTTTCTTAAGCGCGATCGCAGTTCTTCTCAGCATTATCTTAGGATTTCTCCTGTCGCAGCGTTGGATCGCAGTGCTGCAATCTCTAAATCCAACTGCGTTTAATGCAACAGAACCATTGTTCGATCGGGATATTAGCTTTTATATTTTTACGCTTCCCGTTGCAGAATTGCTTTCACTGTGGCTCGTCGCATTGTTCTTATATGGCTTAATTTCCGTTACTCTAAGCTACCTTCTCGCAAACAAAAGCCTGAGTGAAGGACGCTTTCCAGGATTTTCATCAGAACAACAGCGGCATCTCTTCGGAGTGGGTAGCTTGTTCATGTTTGCACTTGCTTTTAGCTATTGGCTCAGTCGCTATGAATTGCTGTATTCTCCGCGAGGTGTTACTTATGGTGCAGGCTACACCGATATTCATGTTCAATTACCTGCTTACATTGCATTAGGAATTACAGCATTTGCGATCGCGCTTTATCTCTTGTGGCGTTGGATCTTTTGGCGACCCAGATCTAAACGTCGTCGCTGGGTCGGCGTAGGATTAGTGGTCTATAGCTGTGTTGCACTGTTCAGCATTGTTGTGCCCGAAGTTGTGCAATATCTGATTGTTCAACCGAATGAGTTAGTTCGAGAACAGCCTTACATTGAAAGAGCGATCGCACTGACTCGACAGGCTTTTGGACTGGATAAGATCGATGCTCAAACTTTCAACCCGCAAGGAACCCTCAGAGAAGCAGACCTCGAAGCAAATCAGTTAACGATTCGGAACATTCGACTTTGGGATCAGCGCCCCCTGCTTGATACAAACCGCCAACTGCAACAGATCCGGTTATATTATCGATTTCCAGACGCAGACTTCGATCGATACACGCTACAAATCGAAGCTGAACCGCAAAGACCCAGTGCCCCGAACAATCCAAAGCCCAGTTCACCCACTTCAACTGAACGCCGCCAAGTTCTAATTGCAGCGAGAGAACTCGATACCACTGCAATTCCACAACAAGCCCAAACTTGGCTCAATCGCCACTTGGTTTACACTCACGGCTATGGTTTCACGCTCAGTCCCGTCAATACGGTTGGAGCAGGCGGACTTCCAGAATATTTCGTCAAAGACATTGGCGATACAACCAATGGCGCATTAGTGACATCAAGCGAAGCCATTCGCAACAGCATCCCGATCGGGCGACCGCGAATCTACTATGGCGAAGTCACAGATACGCATGTGATGACCGGAACGCGCCAGCAAGAGTTAGACTTTCCCAGCGGCAGTGAGAATGCTTACAACACCTACGACGGACAAGGTGGAATTGGTCTTGGGTCTTGGTGGCGACGAGCCTTGTTTTCGGTGTATCTCAAAGATTGGCGATTGTTAGTGACACGAGAATTTTTACCTGACACGAAAGTTCTCTACCGCCGTAATATCAATCAGCGGATTCGATCGATCGCACCGTTCCTCAGATACGATAGCAATCCCTATCTCGTGGCGGCTGATGCAACTCCAAAGGTTGACAATCCGAACAATCTTTTCTGGATTGTTGATGCTTATGCAACCAGCGATCGATATCCTTATTCCGAACCGACGCAGGATCGAATCAACTACATTCGCAATTCCGTCAAAGTCGTAATCGATGCTTACAATGGCTCAGTAAATTTCTATGTGGCTGATCTCACTGATCCGATCATCAATACTTGGACAAAGATCTTTCCAACGTTGTTCAAACCCTTGAGTGCGCTGCCCGAAACAATACGGGAACATATCCGCTATCCAGTAGATTTTTTCAAAGTCCAATCCGATCGACTCATGACCTATCACATGACCGATCCGCAAGTATTCTACAATCGCGAAGACCAATGGAAAATTGCCAGCGAAGTCTACGGAAATGAATCGCGCTTAGTCGAACCTTACTATCTGATCACGAGCTTGCCCGCTGTTCCGTTTGAGGAATTCATTCTTTTATTACCTTACACACCGCAAGCTCGAACGAATTTAATTGCCTGGTTAGCCGCCCGATCGGATGGTGAGAACTATGGACGATTGTTGCTGTATACTTTCCCGAAAGAACGATTAGTTTACGGACCTGAACAAATCGAAGCTCGAATTAATCAAGACCCCGTGATTTCACAACAAATCACACTGTGGAATCGTCAAGGATCAAGAGCAATTCAAGGCAATCTCTTAGTTGTCCCGATCGAACAATCGCTGCTCTATGTCGAACCAATCTACCTCGAAGCTGAGCAAAATAGCTTACCAACTCTAGTTCGTGTCGTAGTCGCTTACGAAAACCGCATTGTCATGACTCCCACCTTGGAAGAATCGCTTCGAGCCATCTTCCGTCCTGATGTGACTCCTGCCCCTGCGATTATTCGTCCCGTCGAACCGCCTGCCGAAGCTCAGTGATGAAGTTTATGTGATCTTTACCGATCGCCAAAATTGCCTTGGTAAAATGGCATGAATGTGGTTTCGTCTCTGTTTTTTATAGCAGTAGAAGTTTAGATTAGGACATCCTCGGAGTCGCCCCCAAACCCCCAATTCTGGGGGCTTAAGACTCTTGCTCCCCCAAACTTGGGGGCTGGGGGGCTTTCGAGACGTGTCCTAACTGAAATAAGTGCGGCTATACCGTCAGAAATTTGAAAATCAGGGAATTTGACGCAGCTACCAAGTTGAGTAATTTGTTTTGCGTCACTGTTGTATGACTTTTATCTCTAAAAAGAACACGAGTGCTTCAGGAATTGAATCCTCTCGTGCTAAACGGCTCTGTCGTATTGTTGGTTTTGCTTGTCTGATTGCCTTTCTGGTTGATTTTCTCGTAATCGTTTTCCCTGTCAATTTTGTAGAAGCAAGCTGGCGACTCGGAACCCTTCAACAAATCGGAAATCGCAGCATTGTTGTCTTATTCGGGTTAGCGCTTCTGATCTACGGAGCGGAACAGCGAAAAACACTGCGATCGCTCTCTTTGATCTGTTTTACGATCGGCATTTCTTTTCTCCTGTTTTGTCCAGTCGTCGCCCAAGATAGCCTCGCCTTACAGCGACAAGCTCTCGATCGAATTGGCTCTCAGTCCTCCCAAATCAGTTCTCGCCTCGAAGCCATTCAAGGTAATCCTAATGCCGCCAGAGCGACTCCAGAACAGTTAGAGCAGGCGACTCAACAACTCAATGCCCGTACCGAATCTGCTAAACAAGCCGCAAATAATAGCATCTTCAAAAGTGGGTTCTTAAGTGTTGGCAATTTTGCGGTGATTGGTGTCTCGCTCTTGATTTTGGGACGCTACGGACTGTATCTGTTCAGACACTAATGCGTAAAGAACTGCTTGAACTACGATCGAGCCTTCGATCGATTCACAACTGGATTCTTTTACTCGGTGCAATGTTTGGGATTGGCGTGTATCTTCCCACATTGTTCGATCGAGCGGTTGGCGTTGAGATGAGCGGTATTCCTCAACTGCTCCTGAATCTAACTTTCATTGGGTTAGCCGTTTACCAGTTGAGACATCAGCGCAATTTGAAAACTGAAACCGCGATCGAAGATCAATGGCTCGGAAGCGGGCTGATCTTGGGTGGTCTTGTGATTTTTTATGCGTATTCTCCTGCGATCACACCTCAAGCCTTTAGTGCAATGATCATCCTGATTGGCAGTGTCTTGAGCGATCAGGGATGGAAATTTTTGCAGCGACACAGGATTGCGATCGCCCTGCTTGCTGCCAGTCTGCATCCAAATTGGGAACGAGTGGCACGTCACATCTGGGGCATTTTCGCGCATCCGGAAGCGCTGGCTGAATTTATGGCGTGGGGTAGCAGTTGGGTCTTAAAAGCGATCGGGCAACCTGTTTCTTTACAGCGAGAATTCCTAGTTTTGCCTGGAGGGAGTGTTGAAGTTGCACCCGGCTGTGATGGGTTTGGCATGTCATTGGTGATTATCATCTCTGCTGTGATCACCGGATTGGCGTTTCAAGTGCGATCGAGGACGATGACTCAATTAATTGCGATCGGTGTGGTCATGGCAGTAATTTTGAACATCGTCCGCATTGCAGTCATGGTCTTAGCAGCGGTGTACTGGGGAAAGGAATCGTTTGATTTTTGGCATGGTGCGATCGGTGGACAGATCTTTTCTGGAATTCTGTTCACGCTTTACTACTATGCAATTCAACCGATTCTGAACCTAAAAAAATAGAGCGGACATCTCACCCGCTCTACATCGCTTGAAAGTGACAATGCTTACAATCTTTCTGGTGCAGCAACCTGCATTCCTGCACTCATTTTTGCAGTGGGTTGAACTTCCGATTTTGCGGCAGGCGCAACTTGCGGTGCATTCAATTCACTGGTTGAGGTTTGAGCCGTTTGATGCTGAGCTAACCAAACCAATCCACCACTCAAAACCGCCGCATATCCCAAATACAAATGCACAGGCTTCAAATCCATCCCACCCAATTCGATCGAGCGTTTACGCGGATGATACCAGGTCGGCAACACTGCTTTCACGGGATCGACTGTTGGCAACAGATCCAACAGTTGAGCGCCATCAAGATTTAGCGCTTTGGCAATTCGTTGAATGAACCCACGCAAATAGACATCTTCAGGCAAATGTGCCCCGTGTCCTGCCTCGATCGCTTGCAGTTGATGAACCGGAACGAGCGTCTTGCTGTGCAGTTCCGCGATCGACATCGATCGAGCTTGTCGAGCCGCCCGAATTTGTGCGCCTAATCTTGCCAAACATTCTCCACGGCGCTGCTCCGTTTCAGACAAAGGCTTCTTCGGGCGAACAGGTTCCGCGGGTTTCGGTTCTGGTGCAGGTTGGGGCATCATTTCCCGCAATGCCAATCGAATCGCCTCTCGCCCAACGGCTTTGAGGCAGAATTGTGCAGACGTGCCTTCAGGAACACTGTCTTCTAAGCTGTCTAGAGCACGTCGAAACATTTCACTGCGGTACAGTTCTGCTTCGAGTTGAGAGAGCAAAGCGCGGAATCTCTCGGAAGATTCTTCACCTGCTCCAGTCACACTGACCATCATCGAGTCTTGCGCTAACATTTCCAGTCCTCGCCAAAATCAAAAATTGCGATCGACTCCGTAAAAAGTTCGAGTCATATTTTTAGAGGTATGCACAAACCTTTTACGCACGATTGTTTCGCTCTTCCGGATGAGCGTAGGAAATCTGGATGATTTTGCGGAAATTATTCTAATTGATTTGCTTTACGTGCCCATTCGATATCCTTCGAGGTAATCCCTCCAGCATCGTGCGTGGTTAAGTCGATCGTCACGCGATTGTATACATTGAACCATTCAGGGTGATGTCCTAGCGCTTCAGAGACAAGTGCCAAGCTTGACATAAATCCAAACGCTTCAACAAACGAAGGAAATTTATATTCTCGATGCAGTTTGCCGTTCTTGATCGTCCATCCATTCAATTGTTTAAGTTCAGCTTCAAGTTCTTGCAGAGAAAGTGGAGACATGATGACCTCTAAGGGGTTCAGACGTTAACTGACGGCTGCAATTGCCGTTTTCGCGTTCCGACTTTTCGGAACCACGTACTTTTTAATCAAATCACTCCGATGCTGAAAGACGGTCTCTTCGTCATAGAGTTTTCCAGATTCCGCTGCGTGTTGGATCAACTCGCGTAAGCTGGCGCGATCGCGATCCAATGCCAAAATCTGTTCTGCTAATGCTGTCTGATCATTCAATGGCGTGAACATTCCACCCCCATGCTGCGCCACCAATCCACGCGGATAAGGACTGTCATACCCGACGATCGGTAAACCCGAAACCAACGCTTCTACTAGACAACGCGGTGATTCTGGCGTTTTGTGGCAGAACATAAACACATCCTGTTGCTGCATCATTTCAAGCATAAAGGCGCGATCGCTAACAAATCCGCCAAACGTAATCAAGTTAGCAACACCTAGTCTTTCTGCAAGCACTTTCATCTTGTCGAGCAAATCCCCATCGCCTAACCAGGTCGCTTTAAATCTCATGCCGCGATCGTGCAGTTGAGCAATGATTTCGATCCAGTCCAAACCACCCTTCATAGCGACGGCTCGCCCGACATAGCAAAGATTTAATGGCTGATTTTGAGTAATGCGATCGAGCTTTGTTGCCAAACGTTCAGGACGAATTTGATCGAATTTCTGCGTATGCACATCGTACACACAGTGTGAATTCGAGTTCAGAGGTGAAAAAGCGGTGTAGCAGTCTTGCCCTTGAAACAGTCCAACATCGCTTTTCCGAATCAAGTTTTGAACGTAGCGCTTGGTAATCGGCAGCGTCAGCCTTTCTTTGATCTGATTCTTGAGGGATTCTTCTTTGAGTAATCGCCGCGTGACTTCATATTCCACCCGATCTGATCGAACTGCATAAGATCGCTTGAGCCGAATCGCTTCTGAACACGCCACGCCAGCCCAGTCGCCAATCCAGACGCAAGGCTCAAAGCAGAGATATTCACACTCCTGAATCTTGGCGCTCAACAGCTTGCGAATCCTTGAATATTCTCGAACGAAAATGATTGGCTTATATGCATAAGGCAGCGGTACGATTTCGATACGATCGGCACAGGGAAGATCCTCGATCGCTCTCCAAGTGTCCTTCGTCGCAACTTCACGGGTTTCCTTTTCAGGCAGAACTGGAGCCGCCATCACTAAACGATCAAACTGTTCCGTCCACCGAATTAAACCGTCACAGGTTTGATGATCAAGTCCATAGCGATGATTCATCACACGAAATGGAACGGGCACGACAAGTAGCAAACTGGTATCCATGCGTTGAGATAACCCCTGCTCTAAAAATGACGACTCAGCAAAAAAACTTCGCGTCAGTATGATCTCACGATTACCACTGAAGAAGACGATCGAAGATTGGTAAAGCATTTCAGGACATCTTTTATCAAACCTACATGGAAATGCAGGTTATTTGAATTTTCCAACGGCTCAGATTTAATCGTCCTGCCACGCTCATCCGAAATAGTACGGCTTTGCAGTCGAAAAGAAACACATTATCTGACCAAGAAGCATCAGAGATCGCACCAAAAACTGAGGCATCTGAGTAATTCTTCTAGCGAAAGTTCCTGAGCTTGCGTCAGAGAAAATCGTTTCTTTAAATACTCGATCGAATTCAGCAAGAATTCCATGAACTTACGGACAACCGAGCCGCTTCCATGCAGAATGGGGTAAGAAATTTTACGGAAACGTAACGCGATGCGGTTGCAATCTCTCTTCCCGGTCGGTCTTGGACTGTTTCTCGCAGGCTGTAATGTCTCCGAAGTCGATGCGGGAAATATGCCCCAAATCAAGGTGAACCAAGCTTATCTGGTAAAGCCCGATATCTTGGCAGTCCAGATCAATACGGGCGAAATCATTCATGCGAAGCAAACTCCGTACAAACCGCAAGCAGGCGACAAGATTGAGCAGCCTCGTCCGTTTGAGAATGATTGGGTGATTCGGAACGGAAAAGCGATCGGGTCTCTCGTCGGCAAACAGCGCAATGTTTTCTATCCGTTTGATCAATTTGTCGCATCTCCCTTTGATCCACAGTGGGCAGACCGCGTTACCAGCTACCGCATCACTTCATCCGAAGACTCCACCTATTCATCAAAGCTGAATCCAACAACGGTTTACCGCAAATCAAAACCAACCGACATGGCGCGGGTTGGACAGTGGAAGTTTGAATTTCCGATGATGCACACGATGTATCTCAAGCTTCCCAGCCCACTCAAGCCTGGAAAAACGTACCAAATCAATTTCCCCAACAGCAAAGTTGCACCCCTAAGTTTCAAATACGAACCGAACACCACTCGCACCGAAGCGATCCACGTTTCTCACATCGGTTTTGCGCCTCAAGATCCAGCGAAAGTAGCCTTTCTTTCGACCTGGATGGGCAATGGTGGACGATTAGAATACGGAGCAGGGCTTGGATTTTCTGTGATCGATGAGAAGACCAATCAGAAAATCTTTACCGGGAAAACTCAACTCTCTCGCACCAGCCAGGAAAACGAAGATCGGCGGGGACGAAACTACTCCCACACCAACGTTTACTGGATGGATTTCACCAACGTTCAAACTCCCGGAAAATATCGAGTTTGTATCGACGCGATCGGCTGTTCATTCTCGTTCGAGATTCGCCCAGATGTTTGGCGAAATGCCTTCTACACCTCAGCAAGAGGGCTGTATCACCAACGAAGCGGCATCGCCTTGAAAGAACCTTACACGCAATGGACTCGACCGCGCCCCTTTCACCCAGACGATGGAACCGTCGTTTACGAATCGACCGCGCCCCTTTCCAGCGTCGATCAGGGGATTGGCTCAGCCGAATTTGTCAAAAAACTATCTGAATCCGAGACGACCCGTGTTGTTCCGAATGCTTGGGGAGGATACTTCGATGCGGGAGATTGGGATCGGCGGATTCAGCACGTCGAAGTTTCGCGACACCTGCTCGAACTCGCAGAACTGTTTCCCGGATATTTCGATCGCGTTTCTCTCAATCTGCCCGAATCGAAGGATGGCTTGCCTGATCTGATCAACGAAGCCCTTTGGACACTCGATTTCTTCCGGCGAATGCAAACGGCTGATGGCGGCATCCGAGGCGGCATTCAGTCACAGCGAGATCCGCGACTCGGTGAAGCAAGCTGGCAAGAGTCTTACCGAGCTTATGCTTACGCGCCCGATATGTGGTCGAGCTATATGTATGCAGGAGCCGCCGCACGAGCCGCAAACGCGCTGAAATCAAGAGATGCCAAACTTTCCCAAACCTACCAGGAAAGTGCATTGCGGGCGATGGCGTATGCAGAACGAGAAGCCGCTAAAAATCCAGGTGGCAAATCCGAGCGGGATAGTCGAAATTTGGCAGCCCTAGAACTGTACCGTCTCACAGGCGATTCATCCTGGCATCAACTTTTTCTGCAAACGACCGTCTTTAAAAATCCTCAAAAAGATGTCTTTGTCTGGGATGAGCACGATCAGCGAGATGCCGCTTTTCTCTACGCAAGATTGCCGAAAAACTTAGTCGATGCCACAGTTCAACAGAATACTCTGAACGCCTTGATTCGGGATGCGGATGTTGCCATCTCAGTCGGAAATCAAACCGCATTCAAATGGTCAAAAGAATTACCCTATATGCCATTAGGCTGGGGAACAGGGCTTGGAGCGCCCAAAGCTCTGTCAATGATTCGTGCTCATTATTTGACCCAGGATCGCAAATATTTACGATCGAGTGTCCTGGCGACACAGTTTGCGTTAGGGGCAAACCCGGATAATATGACTTACACCACGGGAATCGGATATCGTAGCCCCAAAAATCCAATGGTTTTTGATCAGCGCGTTCAGGGAATTGCTCCCCCACCCGGCATTACGGTCTATGGTCCCTATGATCCAACGTTTTACAGCGATACTTGGACGATCGATCTGTTCAAAGATGTAATTTTTCCAGCCCCGATCGAGTGGCCCGCCACCGAATCCTATTTAGATATTTTCTTCTTCCCAATGGCGGCAGAATTCACGGTAATGCAATCGATCTCTCCGACTGCCTATCTCTGGGGTTATCTTGCTGCCACTCAAGCCACGCCAGCTAGATCCAATCGATAAAGAACATGACCAATTCGCTCAAACAGTTGGCAATCCGAGGTGCATTTTGGACGATCGCAGGGTTCGGTGGTAGACAACTGATCAGACTCGGTGGGAATCTCATCATGACGCGCTTGCTCCGTCCGGAGTTCTTTGGACTGATGGCGCTTGTCACGACGATCAAAATCGGAATTGAACTTTTCTCGGATTACGGCATCTCACAGAGCGTAGTGAATAATCGACGCGGGGATGACCCGGTTTTTCTCGATACGGCTTGGTCACTTAAAGTGATTCGCGGCTTTCAGATCTGGATCTTGAGTTTTGTATTGGCATATCCGATCGCGCAATTCTATCGCGGACAAGATCCTCAAGGAGAATTGCTCTATCTGTTGCCTGTCGTCGGATTTACGGCAGTGCTAGATGGTTTTAGCTCATCTGCACTATTGAGTTGGGAACGTCACCTCGAAGTTCGTAAATTAATGATCTATGACCTCGCTGTGACAGCCGCCTCTCTGGTGTGCTTTGTGTTGTTGTGCTGGTGGAGTCCAACGGTTTGGTCACTCGCGATCGGGAATGTGGTCAGCGGCGGAATTAATCTAGTGGCGAGTCATTTTGTAGATTCGCGATATCGGAATCGGTTTCGACTCGATCGGGAAGTTTTAAAGGATATTCACAACTTTGGGAAATGGGTCGCGGTCGCATCGGCAATTATGTTTATGGCGGATCAAGCCGATCGCTTTATTTTGGCGAAACTGTTGTCGTTCGAGAGATTAGGAGTTTATACAATCGCATACACACTGGCAAGTATTCCCCGCGATGTGATTCGAGAACTGAGTAGTAAAGTAATTTATCCAGCAATTTCCAAACAGCTAGATTTGCCTCGGTTGCAGTTGCGCGAGAAAATCGTCAAACAGCGCTGGCTCTTGTTGCTGGGTCTAGCGGTGTCTCTTGCAGCATTAACGACTTGTGGCGACTGGCTCATCATGCTGCTGTATCAAGGCAGAAATAAACACTGGGATCAATATCAACATGCAACTTGGATGATGCCCATTCTCTGTTCTGGTATCTGGTTTTCGGTGCTGTTTTACACGACTAGCCCTGCGCTGATGGCGATCAGTAAACCGATGTATTCGGCTCAGAGTAACTTTGTTCGATTTGCCATGATTAGTATCGGGATGCCGCTGGCGTTTGCTCAATTTGGGGAAGTAGGCGCGATCGTAGTGATTGCCTTGAGCGATTTTCCACTGTATTCTGTGAACCTCTACGGACTGAAGCAGGAAAAACTTTCTTGTACAACGCAGGATTTGTACTGTACGGCATTCTTTGTCGTGGTTCTGGTGCTATTTTTGCTAACTCGCTATTCTTTAGGGTTCGGTGTCCCGATTCATGTCCTGTTACAAGGCATTTGAATTCTACCAATCTACTTCTGCTCGTTCGTGTAGAACTCGTCCATAAACGGCTTCGGTTTGTTGTGCCAGTTTGAACCAGTCAAAGCGGCGAGAGAGATCTTCATAAGCGTTATTGACGAGCGATCGAGCAAAATCCGGACGCTTCAAAACTTCCAAAATTCCCCAAGCGACGGATTCCGGATTATTCACCCAAGTGACAATTCCAGTTCTGCCATGTCGCACGACTTCGGGAAATCCGCCTGCATCAGAAACCACGACTGGAACTCTTGCCGCAAAGCTTTCGAGTGCAACAATTCCAAACGGTTCATACAGGCTTGGAAAAACCGCACAATCTGCGATCGTTTGAAAGCGATCGAGATCTCGATCGGGCATAAATCCTGCAAAGAAACACCGATCCCAAATTCCTAACTCTCGTGCCTGCTGTTTGAGATGTTCGATATTTCCACCGCCGATCACCACGAATTTCACCTGCTGCTTCATCTCGTGGAGAATCGTTGGAGCTGCCTGAATCAAGACAGAAACCCCTTTTTCGTGCGTCATTCTGCCCACGTAGTACACGATCTTTTCATCATCCAGCGCAAACCGACGACGAAACTCCCAATAATCAAACTCTGGATCAAGCAGCTTTTTCTCGCGCCGAATCCCGTTATAAACCACATCAATTTTGTCCCACGGCGTATCTAGGGTTTGCTCCACTTCTCGTCGCATAAAGTTCGTACACACAATCACGCGCCAAGCTTCATGCGTTAGAACCCGCTCTTTGGCATGAATATACTGGTGAGTTGGATTGAAGATACCGCCGTGTCGCCCGTGTTCAGTTGCGTGAACTGTTGCCACCAGCGGTACTTTAAAGTGATGTTTCAGCGCGATCGCAGCATCTCCAACCAGCCAATCATGGGCGTGGATCACATCAAATCCATCTTCTTCCAGCATCAACTTGCCGCCATGCTGTCCCATGCTGTCATTCATCGCACAGACCCACTGGAAAAAATCTTCATGTTTGGGAACCGCAACGCGATGAACTTCTACCCCGTCCACCACTTCATAATGCGGAGTCTGCCCAAACTCCACCGTAATCAGGTGAATCTGATGCCCCAATCTGACCAACTCCGGGTAAAGCTCTCCGACGTGGCGAGCAATCCCGCCCACGATTCGAGGTGGAAATTCCCAAGTCAGCACCAAAATCTTCATCGCTCTCAATGCCCTTTTACCGTGCGGTATGTTTCACTGTACTCGGTTTGGGTCCTTTCGTTCACCCTGACCCAAAGTTGCCAAACTGAACGACTCAAAACAGAAATTTCATCTTAATTTGAAATCTATAGAATTAGATGCTACAAAACAAACTCCGTGTGATACAACATTGACGCGAATTGGTATCTGCCCCAAACTGTTACAAACAAAGGACAAACCGAACGTGCTCTATTTCTGTCCTGCATTAACAAAGGTTTAATCAAAGTGTTCTTGGACACGCAAACTAGGGCAAAATGATGTCGGGGTTATCTATAAACTATCTGCTGCGATGGAGTTGAAAGAGGCGATATGAGCATTGAAAAGATCGTTGATCAAGCCCTTCAAGATGGCTATTTGACACCAGCGATGGAAGCCGAAGTAGGGCGCATCTGCGATACTGCCTCGGAATTGTCGATCGAGGAATACATGGCGCTCGATCGATTGATGGGAGCGTTGCTCACGGGTGAAGTGGTGGCTGTTCCCCGGAAACAGTTCATCAATGTGATGGAAGAATTGGTTCTGACCGAAGCGATCGCACGAGTGGCGGAAATTGAAGCGACGAGCGATCGAACGTTAGATTTAGGGGATATTGCTGCGTATGCGCTCAACCGTTTACCGCCGCTGTATGCGACCACCGAGGAAGGCGCGAATTATCAGCGACAACACGCGAAAGAAGGTTTGCAGGGTGTAATTTCGCAACGAGTCGGAGAAGCGATCGCGAAGAACTTGGACAAGCCAGATTTCTTCCCAGAGCGGCAAATCATTGGGAAAAGCTCGAAGGACGAAATTCTTACTCAAGTCAGCAGTCTTCTACAGGCTTATGCACCAAGTTTCGAGCCAGAACCGCGCCGATAAAAAAGTTATAAAAGTTGCACTAATCGGGGGCATTGCGCCCCTTTTCTGTTTTAAAACAAACTCATCTGCGAGGTTGGCGGCTCAAACTGATTCCAAGGTAACGGAGGAACTGAAATCGAGGCTTGTTCGAGAAGTCGCTGAAAGTCACGAGCATTTTTAGGCGATCGCTCTTCGACGGGACAATGCACGAAAAAGTAAACTTCAGTCCCTTGCTGCAATGTTCGATCGACCCATTTCACCCATTCTTCTAAATACACTTGATTCATTTCTGGATGGCTAATGTACCGCACCAAGCTAAACGGTGCAGTGATATCCGGTTGTAATGGCACTCTCGGCTTTTTGCGTTCACTTTCCAATTGTGGATCGTCTTCACATTCGTAAATCGGACGAGTATCGAGTAAGACACGACCAATGTTCAATTCTTTTAAGAGTTCATTTAATTGTGTGCGATGCGGTTCTTTGAACCATTCCTGATGTCGGACTTCTAAGGCTAATTCTGCACCTTTCCAACCGCGCAAGAATGTTTCTAAATCTTTGAAATTTGCAGGACTGTATTTCGGGGGCAATTGTGCGAATACGACTCCTAATCGATCGTCTAATCGCTGCATTAATTCTAAAAATTTCAATGCACCGGAAATTGAAGCGGCAAGCTTTCCAGAGTGGGTTAATGTTTTCGGGAGTTTGGGACAGAATTTGAAACCGGATGGCGTTTCGGATTTCCAGCGATCGACCATTTTGCGATCGGGAATTGAATAAAACGTTGTATTGCCTTCGACACAAGTAAACCGCCGACTATACAAATTGAGAAAATCGCTCGGTTTACTTTTGGGCGGAAACAGATCCCCCACCCACGGTTTATACGCCCAAATTGCACAGCCCAACCGAAATGTCATCGTTAAAATTCATCCTCTAGAACAACAGGGATTCAATCACTTGATAGAGTTCAAGTGCGATCGACAATTCGATAATCAGAACGCACATTAAACGTAATTAATCGATATGTTTGGTGGAAATCAGATTAGAACAGCGGCACTGCTCGGACTCCTGAGCGGAATTTTTGTACTTGCCGGATACTATCTCGTTGGTAATGAACAAGGTCTTATTCTAGGGCTTATTTTTGCAGCATTCAGTAGTTTAGGCTCGTGGTACTACTCGGATCAGGTAGCACTCGCTTCGTATGCCGCACAACCGATCGAGCGATCGCAAGCTCCGGAATTATTCGACATGGTACAAAAACTCTGCGATCGAGCCGAAATTCCGATGCCGCGAGTTTTTCTGGTTCCGACCAAATCCCCGAATGCGTTTGCAACTGGACGCGATCCGGATCATGCTGCGGTTGCGGTGACTCAGGGAATTATCGAACTGCTATCACAGGAAGAATTAGAAGGCGTTTTGGCGCACGAATTAACGCACGTGAAGAATCGCGACACGTTAACGCAAGCAGTCGCAGGCACGATCGCAGGTGCAATTACGTTTCTCGGTCGAATCCTGACCTTTGGAGCGCTGTATGGTCCGGTCTATCGAGACAATCGGCGAGGTGGAAATCCGCTCGGTCTCTTGTTCCTGATTATTCTGGCTCCGTTATCTGCGGCATTGATTCAATTTGCGATTTCTCGGACTCGTGAATTTGCAGCCGACCAAGGATCAGCAGAAATTACCGGAAACCCCTTAGCGTTGGCGAGTGCGCTAGAGAAATTAGAATCGATCGGGCACGAGATTCCAATGAATGGCAACCCTGCGCTTTCCCCACTTTTAATCGTGAATCCGATTTCTACTCAGGGCTTGCAAACGTTATTTCGGACACATCCGCCAACCGAAGAACGGATTCGTCGATTGATGGAACTAGCTCAACAACCACAAACAGCCGCGATCGCATCCTAATCGCTGAGATCTCTGTGTTACAACAGGATTACCTTCAACAAAAACCAGTCATGAAGCGACGTGATCCTAACGATCCAAATGGCATCGGAGACGAAATCAAAGCCCACATTGCAATTCTCGGCACACTCGTTGGGATCATGTGGATCGTCGAAGTGGTCGATCTTGCCCTCGGTGGCAGACTAAATTATCTCGGAATCTATCCTCGCAATTTTGTTGGGTTGCGGGGTGTTTTCCTAGCACCGTTTCTCCATCGCGATTTTCGCCATCTCATCAGCAATACGATTCCATTCATTGTGATGGGCTGGTTCGTAATGCTGCGCGGCATTCCAGAATTCTTTAAAGTGACTGCACTTGTAACGGTTTTGAGCGGACTTGGTGTTTGGCTACTTGGCGCACAGGGATTGCATATTGGTGCAAGTGGCGTGGTTTTTGGCTATTTCGGGTTTTTATTATCGCGGGCTTATTTCGAGCGGAGTGCATTATCGATCGCAATGTCTCTCGCAGTCGGTTTACTTTACGGGGGAATCATTTGGGGCGTATTGCCGGGACAATTTGGCATCTCTTGGGAAGGACACTTATTTGGCTTTTTAGGCGGAATTTTTGCAGCCCGTCAGATTTCTAAACAGCGCTGGTGAATTCTGCGGATCGGAACAGAATCGCTCTAGAATAAACGATCTGTGATCCTCCGATCGAGAGAACTACCATGCCCGAAAATCTAAGAAGTCAAGCCATTACACAAGGCGTTCAGCGCTCTCCCAATCGCGCCATGTTACGTGCTGTCGGATTTAGCGATAACGATTTCACTAAACCCATTGTCGGTGTTGCCAGCGCTCACAGTACGATTACTCCCTGCAACATGGGAATTGCACCTTTAGCAACCGAAGCCGAAACCGGAATTCGAGCAGCAGGCGGAATGCCTCAGATCTTCGGCACGATTACGGTAAGCGACGGGATCTCGATGGGAACCGAGGGCATGAAGTATTCGCTCGTGTCGCGGGATGTGATTGCAGATTCGATCGAGACTGCCTGTAATGCTCAGAGTATGGACGGCGTTTTAGCGATCGGCGGTTGCGATAAGAATATGCCGGGAGCCATGATTGCAATGGCTCGGATGAATATTCCCGCAGTTTTCGTCTACGGTGGCACGATCAAACCGGGACATTTAGACGGACAAGATTTAACCGTTGTCAGTTCGTTTGAAGCGGTTGGACAATACAGCGCAGGTCGAATCGAAGAATCGATGCTGTATGCGGTGGAGCGAAGTGCTTGTCCGGGTGCGGGTTCCTGTGGCGGAATGTATACCGCAAATACAATGTCCTCTGCGTTTGAAGCGATGGGCATGAGTTTGATGTATTCCTCAACGATGTCCGCTGTTGATCCTGAAAAAGCAGAGAATACGGCACTTGCTGGAAAGGTTTTGGTCGAGGCGATTCGGAACCAGATTTTGCCGCGTGACATTATTACTCGGAAATCGATCGAGAATGCAATCTCGGTCATTATGGCGGTTGGTGGCTCGACCAATGCAGTATTGCACTTTTTAGCGATCGCACATTCTGCGGGTGTTCCTTTAACGATCGATGATTTTGAAGTGATTCGCGAACGAGTTCCGGTCTTGTGCGATCTCAAACCGTCGGGGCGTTATGTGGCAACAGATTTACACCGAGCAGGCGGAATTCCGCAGGTGATGAAAATGCTGTTGGCGCATGGATTGATTCACGGTGATTGCTTGACCGTTACCGGGGAAACGATCGAGGAACGGCTAAAAGATATTCCCGAAGAACCGAGAGCGGATCAAGATGTGATTCGTCCGTGGAGCAATCCAATGTACGCTACCGGACACTTGGCAATTCTCAAGGGCAATTTAGCAACTGAAGGATCAGTCGCGAAAATTACAGGCGTAAAGAATCCGAAGATTACGGGACCTGCACGAGTGTTTGAATCTGAGGAAGATTGTTTAACTGCAATCTTGGCAAATAAGATTAATGCAGGTGATGTCCTCGTGATTCGGTACGAAGGACCAAAAGGCGGTCCGGGAATGCGAGAAATGTTAGCTCCGACTTCTGCAATTATTGGTGCAGGTTTGGGAGATTCAGTTGGATTGATCACCGATGGGCGGTTCTCTGGTGGAACCTACGGCATGGTTGTGGGTCACGTCGCACCGGAAGCGTTTGTTGGAGGAACGATCGCGCTTGTGCAGGAAGGCGATGAAATTACGATCGATGCTCATGCCCGCTTGCTGCAATTGAATGTGCCGGAAGAGGAATTAGAAAAGCGTCGGGCTGCGTGGCAACCTCCTGCACCGAGATATACCAGAGGCGTTTTGGCGAAATATGCCAAATTGGTTTCTTCGAGTAGCTTGGGTGCAGTGACGGATCGAGGTTTGGATTGAGATAACGTCTGAGCGTCACTGCGATTAAGAGGGTGTTTGAAAAGTATAAAAAGCGGCTTTGCTGCGTTGCGAGTCCGCCCGGAAATGAATCTCCGGGCTAATAGAGGAAACCCCGCTGAAGCGGGCTGAGAGAGTAATGCGGAGTTCTTAGCCCAGTTTAGTGGGCTTCCCCTGATTAGCCCGGAGATTCATTTCCGGGCGGGTGAATGCGATGAACGATGACTTCTCAAACACCCTCTGACGGCATGGCGAATGGAATTCGCCACGGCAGACCAAAAACGAACTAACAAATGGTTATCGATCGCTTCCTGTTTCAGATTGATTTTCAGGTTTTTGAAAAATCAATTGAATGCCTAATCCAAATAATCCGAGTGTGGCAAGTCCAAAAATTCCTGTACCCATCGCACTCATCCCAACGACCAAAGTTCTAACCGCTGAAGAGATCCGATAAACGACCAAACTATCAGTTTGAATTGGTTTTGTTGCAAATGAAATCCCGATCGCGCTCGTCATATTGTAAAGTCCATAAGCCAAAACACCCGCTAAAATTGCACCAATAAAACAGCGCAATGGAGTTGGCTTTTGGTTTAGTTCAGGTTTAGAAGAATCTGACATATTTTCCTTTTAATGAGTTGCTAAATGTACGCCACACTGACTGAGTTTCGTTACCCAAAGATCGAGATCAGAGTCAGGAATAGTCGATCGCATTGCATTTTTAATTCCTTCAGCTTGCGATCGCGATTCCGTTAACGCAAACACGGTCGAGCCTGAACCAGACATCATCGTGCCAATTGGATTTAATCGTGCAAATTGATCGCGTAGCTGCTGAACTTTCTCGAATTCGGGTAGGACGACTTTTTCTAAATCGTTGTGCAGATGTTGACCGATTTGTTTGAAATCGTGATGTGCGATCGCATTCAAGATTTCTCTCGATCGAGCTTTTTTCGCTTCAGTTTCTTCTGATGTCTTCGGATAAGTTTCGCCAAAATTTTTCCGATAAGTTTGATACGCCCAAGGTGTTGAAACAGGCAAATCTCGATATTTCGCTAACACGACATAAAAGCTATCCAACCCGGTTAACGGTGCAAGTTTTTCGCCTCTTCCAGTTGCTAGCGCCGTTCCTCCTGAGATGCAAAATGGAATATCTGATCCAAGTTTTGCTCCCAAATCTTGCAGTTCTGATTGCGTTAAGCCCAAATTCCACATCAGATCAATTCCAACTAGAACCGCAGCCGCATTACTCGATCCGCCTGCCAATCCCGCACCCATTGGAATCCGTTTCTGCAAATCGATCTCGACTCCACCAAACTTTGCATAAGTTTCTGGAAATTCGCGCATCATCAGTTCTGCTGCTCGATACGCTAAATTCGTCTGATCCACTGGAACCGCAGAATTGTCACAGTGGACACGAATATCATCTACAGAGCGCGATCGCACTGTCACCCGATCAGCCAGTTCAATACTTTGCAGCACCATAACCAGTTCGTGGAATCCATCCGGACGATCGCCCACGATTTGCAGATAGAGATTGATCTTGGCAGGTGCAATTAGAGAATACGATCGCATAACTTAGCTGATTCAAAACCTATCTCATTATCAGGGACGGCTGAGATCATTTCACCTATTAATTTTTACGACATTTTTCACCGATTTCTCTCGATTCGAGTGAAGAAAGAAATAGCTGAAAACATCACCCTGCTTGATTCACAACGACAAGAGCAATGAAAAAACTTTTAGGCTTAATTAGTTTAGCGATCGTTGCGTTGATGGTTGCGGTAAAAACCGGATATGCACAAGATTTACCGCTGGTCGGACTGTTATTTGATGGTCGAAACGCGGGAGATTCCCGTCAGGCTCCGGTTTCTTTGGTTGGAATTCGCTTTGTCGGGGAGTGTCCGGGCGAATTGTCCCCTTCGACTAGAGCTAGATTTTTCTCGAAATCGACTCGTCCCGCACCGGAATTACGTGCAGTCGTTAGAAATACAACGTTTGGATTTTCGGGAGAGCAAAAACCATTTACCGATCGAGAATATTTCAACGGCGATGTTTCCGAAGGATTTGTGGTTCGATTTGGCGATCGACATGAGGGAAGATTCCTCGCAGTTCGACCGGGTGAAAATCAGTTTGAATACGAGATCAAACGAGGAAATCAATCGATCGAAACTGGAAAGTTTTCTGCAACCTTCGACAGTCAAACTGTTGAGCGAGATCGATCCGCGAGATTAGTTTGGAGAGAAACAAAATATTGCGTGAGATATGAAAAGAGACGTTGTGTGAAAGAACAAGTTAGAGGGTACTATGAGCGGACTTGTCACTAACAAACGCATTACTTAATTCGATCCATTCTCGAACGCTTAGATCTTCTGCTCTAGATTGTGGATTGATACTTAATTGCTCAAGTAAAGCGTTTAATTCTTCAATTTCAATCACGCTTTTCAAATTATTTCGCAGCATTTTCCGCCGACTGGAAAAGCCGAGTTTAACTAACATTTCTAATTTTCGAGGATCATTTGCTGGATTGTCGATCTCTCTGGGTTTCAATCGAATCACAGCAGAATCGACCTTTGGAGGTGGCGAAAATGCTTTCGCTGGAACATCACAAATAAATTCAGCATCGGCTAGATACTGAACTCTGATCGATAATGCGCCGTAGTGAGAAGAATTTGAATTTGCACAAATTCGTAGGGCAACTTCTCTTTGAAGCAACAATACGATCGAGTCAAATGGCTTCGGATTTGGATCAGCGATCGTACCCAATAATTTCTCTAAAATCGGTCCCGTGATGTTGTAAGGAATATTCGCAACAACTTTTCGAGGATTTTGAAATGCAGGAAATGGTTCTAACAATTCATCAATATTGATCGTAAGAAAATCACCTTGTAGTAATAGAAAAGCCTCGTTTTTTCCAAACTTCTGCACCAGAATTGGACACAAATCTCGATCGATTTCAACAGAAATAACCGCGCCAGCTTGTGTCAATAATTGCCGCGTTAAAATGCCCGTTCCGGGACCAATTTCGAGAATGCGATCGCTGTCTGTCAATTCCGCAGAACTGACAATTTTATTTAAAGCCTTTTCGCTTTTTAGCCAATGTTGACCAAACTGTTTTCTTGCTTTTGGCACTTATTCAGGCAATCCTAATAATTCACCAGATCCCGGCACAACTGTTCCAATTTGCGATGGCTTCAAGCCTTCAGACTGGAAAAACTCTAAAGTTCGATCGACCATTTCACTCGGAACAATCACCACAAATCCAATTCCCATATTAAAGGTATTGAACATATCATTGGGCGAGACTTTCCCCTCACTCGCTAACCAATGGAAAATCGGTAGAATTTCCCACGAGTTTGGATTAAGTTCGATCGTCTGATCCGCACCCAAACACCGAGGTAAATTCTCAGGCAATCCGCCCCCGGTAATGTGCGCCATTCCATGAATTTCAAGTCCAGCTTTCAACGCCGCTAGAATTGGTTTCACGTAAATTTGAGTCGGCGTGAGTAGAACTTCTCCCAACGTTGCGCCACCTAATCCACTAGGTCGATCGCTCCAGTCAAATCCCCGATCAATCACAATCTTCCGCACCAAACTAAAGCCATTACTGTGAACTCCGGAACTCGGAAGCGCGATCGCAACATCCCCGATCTTCACCTGCGATCCATTCAGAATCCGACTTTTCTCAGCAATTCCCACACAAAAACCCGCCAAATCATACTCATTCGGCTGATAAAATCCGGGCATTTCCGCAGTTTCGCCACCCAAAAGCGCACATCCAGCCGCCTCGCAGCCTTGAGCAATTCCTTCAACGACTCCTGCAAGCTGTTCCGATAGCAATTTTCCAGTAGCAACATAGTCAAGGAAAAACAGCGGTTCAGCCCCACAAGTCAGGACATCATTCACACACATCGCCACCAAATCGATTCCAACCGTGTTGTGAATGTCCAATTGATGTGCCAGTTTTAGCTTCGTCCCAACGCCATCTGTTCCTGAAACCAGGACAGGTTCTTGATACCCAGACGGCAACTGAAACAAACCGCTAAATCCACCTAACCCGCCTAAAACCTCAGAACGGTATGTACGCTTGACAGAATCGCGAATGCGATCGACAAACGCCCGTCCCGCCTCAACATCTACGCCCGCTTCCCGATAATCCATGCCAACCGATTTGATCTGCAAAACATCAGCATACCTCACAAAATGTATGAAGCTGCTGTAAAGTTCCGATGAAGTTAGAAAAGGTTTATTTCCTGCATTCTTTAGCAAAAGCACTTCACAGTAGGCATTTCAGCCCTTATCTAAATATAAAGTTAGTATGAAGTTTTATTTCAGACAGACACTACCCTGATCCCCTGGGTAAAAACTTCATGCTAGTCTGTTGCAGTTCTGAACTCAGGAGTGAACACGGAGCGAGTACGAGTTAGCACAGCTTAAGTTGTGTCAGTTGGCAGACCGCCACATCTCGGACTCAAAGTTTGAAGTGAATCTCACAAAGGATGTATGAACCAGAAATTGATTAGCGGTTTGACTGCCGCGCTACTGGCAACCAGTACGATCGGAGTCGCTTCTGTCCTCGCAGAATCTACTCCGGCAGCCAACCAAGGATCTACGGAGTCTGAGACTCCCCGACCGTCTTCCCCTCAGTCGCGCGATGTGGTGAAGCTCGGTGAACAACAGAATACGCAAGCTGAAGACTCCATCGCGACAATCCATTCGCACGAAGTCAACGGGCGCAAAGCCGCCACCCTCTATGTCCGCAATATTCCAGTCCTTACCTTTGTCGGTCAGTCCCGCAATTCAGCCTCCGAAGTGAAAGTCGGAGAAGTGCAGGCTACCCCCACCTCTACCCAAGCCGCGAAGCTCAAGTACGGTGCCACTACCCCGGTTCAATCTAGCACCCAGCCGCGCCAGAATTCTTCCAATCCATCCCAAGACCCGATCGCTAGAGCAACCGCGATCGCAGCCCGCCTAAACCAACTCGAACGTGATGGAGTCGATGCCAGCAAAATCACGGTTCGATGGAACGAAACCAAGTCCGGCGATCAGTTCGTGATCGAGGCAAACAAGAAAACGATCGTTGCGGTCGATCCTCAGACGATGCTTCCTGATACGACTCGCAACCCAGAACAAGACGCGCTCCAAGTCGCGAATCGTCTCCGCCGTTTACTCGGCAATGCTGAACCTTTACGCGCTGTTGCCAACCGTCCAAGACGTGCGCCTCAAGAGGTTGCACTCGGTCCCGTCCGATTCCGTGTGACAGGCATGGCATCGTGGTACGGTCCCGGTTTCCACGGCAACATGAGCGCGAGTGGTGAACGGTTCAACCAAAATGCGCTGACTGCGGCTCATAGAACACTCCCGTTCGGCACAGTTGTACAAGTGACTAATCTCGATAACGGTCGCACAGTCTCGGTACGAATCAACGATCGAGGACCTTTCTCCGGAGGTCGCGTGATTGATTTGTCCGCAGGTGCGGCTCGTGTTCTCGGCTTGATTGATAGCGGCGTTGCTCCCGTTCGCTTGGAAATCAGAGATTCGAGACGGGTTGCAGGCAACTAGCAACAGACTTGATGCAGCGATCGTTGAATTGTTCACTCCTTTTTTTTAATGCGATCGAGGTTTTTCGCTTCGGGGATGACTGTGGAAAGCCACCAAACCGAAGCGAATCCTACAATCAAAGCTGCATCAATCCTTTTAACTGACTGTCTTGACTCAAATTCTTGCTTTGAATCAGAACACCAAAGCCACCCAGCCCCATAGGATTCATCAACTGATGTAGTGCGTCGCGGCGTTGCAGTCGGTTTTGTAAATCCTGGGTGCTGGTGGTTTCCGTTTGGGTAATTTGCGCTAATCGATCGCCCAATCCCAACGCCATCAAAAATAATCCTTGCTGCGTAAAGCCTTCGGTTCTCAATCCCGATCGCTCTCCCGCAAGTTGCAGCGCTGTGAAATCCACGTGAGCGGTAATGTCCTGCTCTCCCACATATATATATGGATCGTTATGATGACTGTGCTGGTAATAGCACTGTAAAGTCCCTTGCGATCGCATCGGATTGTAGTACCGATTTGCTAGATAGCCATAGTCAATCGTTAAAACAAATCCACGATCGAGCTTTTTCGTGATCGTTTCAACCCAATCCAACGCTGCTAAATTCACCTCAGTTCGATACCTATCGGCATAGCTCAAGATATCAATGCCAACGAACTTAAAGTAATCAGCTAATCGCTCAGTCGAAAGTTCGCCAACCGTTTCGGCAAATCGATTCTCTTCAAGATGAACATAGATTTCCTTGAGAGTACGATCGCGAACTTCAACCAAATGGACCGGAAACGCATCGATTAATTCATTCGAGAAGACGCAACCTGTGATCGAATCGTCAGGAATTTCCTCGACAGTTTTCCATTCGATCCGCACTCCTGCCTCTGTCCAACGTCGCAATCGATGACGCTGCTCCACCACATGCGCGGCAGCCTTCTCACTAATCACGTAAGTAAGGCAGTGAAAACAATCGGGATATTTACGATCGAGATACCGCAACACGTCCGCCGCGAGCAATCCCTGTCCCGCACCCAATTCCACCACCATAAACGGATTAGGCTGACCGAGAATTTGCCACATCTCCGCCAACTGTTCCGCAACCAACTCGCCAAAGTCAAACGACAAATGGGGCGAGGTGAAAAAATCTCCCTGCGCCCCAATTTTTTCTCGTGGTCTAGCGTAGTAGCCCAATTGCGGACAGTACAACGCCAAATCCATAAATTCTGCAAACGGAATCCGCTCTACTTCACGAATTCGCTGTGATATGAAATTGTAAAGTGGACTCGAATCATCCACAAACTGATTCTCTTGAGCAAACATCACCTGAACACTAGAAACGATCGCTTCTAATCTATTGCATTTTTCAGTCAGTCAGAGTAGAGTATCTGTACTAAACTGAGAAAGCTGGAGAGAATAATCGAAACAGAGCCATTTCATCGACGAGATATCTAGCGTTTCGTCTAGTGTCCAGGAACTCAGAGCTTGCATAAACTAGAATCACACCACATTCCGCCTCACTAATCTAATTCACTAGACTAATGCTGCTTCACCTGTGGCAGATGGAGTCGGAACTGGAGGTGCATCAAACGCGACGATAAACTTCGCATTTGGGCGGGTCTGAGTCAACACTTTCAGATAAGAATCTGCATCGTTACGACGGCGGAACCGAATGACGACTTGGCGTTGCAGGTCAGGGGTGATTTGATAAACGACCCAGGGAGTTAGCTGCTCTTGGTACTTCATAATTCAACCGTAGAGGATAGTGGAGTTACAGAAAATGGAAAAGCACTCAAACCGTTTTTGAGGTGAAACGCTACATCTAGGGGTTTCGTTTCAGTTCACATACTATTGATAGCGTCTAACTTAGAAAAAGTCAATCTTTTCCTGCAAGAGTGAATGTTCGTGCATTCACTCAGTGTTTTTGCTGAAATGGCACTCCAGAGGCGCAAGCAGTCAAAAACCGGCTCACGCTCACTGATCCCCAGTCGGAAAACATCCTACTTTAGTCGGATTGTCAGCCACCGCCACAGAAGCTTAGATTGTTAAATCAAACACCATCAATGAATAGAACCGCCTCAAAAATTCCAGTCTTTGGAATCACCGCTGATCTCGATCGTCCAAAAATTCACATCTGGATGCTCTCATCGCCTAATACAAGCCGAGTCGCACAACAGCAGGAATATTTGTGAGCAGACAATAATAGAGATCGCGCTGATGTTTTATCGCTCAGTTCTTTGCTTTGGGTCGAAACTGAACGGTTATCTACTCTGCGACGACACAGAGCGAATTAAAAAGAGTTTATTGAATGCTTAAAATTGACTGAGATTCATACTAACGCAAAACGGAGCGATCGCACGTCATTATAGGGTGATTTATCGAACCTGTTACACCCCGCAATAAAACGGGCAGGTTCGTTACACCTGCCCGACTACGATGAGTTGTGGGAAAAATTTAGCGATCGACTGATCCCATAATGATGTCGATACTACCGAGAATGGTGACAATATCTGCCACCTTCATACCCTTGACTAAGTAGGGAAGAATCTGGACGTTGTTGAAGTCTGCTGCCCGCACTTTGAACCGCCACGGGAAGACAGTATCATCGCCAATGATGTACACACCGAGTTCGCCTTTTCCGCTTTCTAGACGCACATAATGTTCACCCTTCGGAATTTTGAACGTCGGTGCAAGCTTCTTGCCTAGAAACTGATACTCAGAACCATTCCATTCGGATTTCGGTCCTTCTGCCATCCGTTTCGCTTCCAAGTTCTCGAACGGACCGCCCGGAAGTGCTTTCAGTGCTTGTCGGATGATCTTGACGGATTCGCGCATTTCCCGGATTCGCACAATATACCGCGCGTAGCAGTCTCCCGCTGTTTCCCAGTGCACGTCCCAATCAAAATCGTCGTAGCTTTCATAGTGGTCAACTTTCCGTAAGTCCCACTTTACGCCAGAAGCTCGAAGCATCGGACCAGACAAGCTCCAGTTAATTGCGTCTTCACGAGTAATCACCCCAACGCCATCGACACGACGACGGAAGATCGGGTTTTCGGTGATCAAGCGCTCATATTCATCAACTTTCGGCATGAAGTAGTCACAGAAGTCGGCGCACTTGTCTACCCAGCCATACGGCACATCTGCTGCCAGACCGCCAATACGGAAATAGTTGTGGTTAATCATGCGGTAGCCAGCGACCGCTTCCCACAGGTCATAGATTAATTCACGTTCGCGAAAGATGTAGAAGAACGGAGTTTGTGCGCCGACATCCGCCATGAACGGACCAAGCCACAGGAGGTGATTGGCGATGCGGTTAAGTTCCAGCATGATCACGCGCAGGTAGCTTGCACGTTTGGGAACATCAATTCCAGCTAGTTTTTCGACCGCATTAACGACGATCGCTTCGTTGAACATTCCCGCTGCGTAGTCCCAGCGGCTAACATAAGGCACGAACATAATTGTTGTGCGGTTTTCGGCGATTTTCTCCATGCCTCGGTGGAGATAGCCAATTACAGGTTCACAATCGACCACGTTCTCGCCGTCGAGCGTGACGATTAGACGCATCACCCCGTGCATCGAGGGGTGGTGCGGACCCATGTTGAGGACCATGGGTTCTGTCTTGGTTTCGATCATTGCCATCTGTGTTCTGCCTCTCGATTCACGGTTCAGGGCAAGCTTGGTGAAATAAGGCTTTGTAGGCACTTGTTACACTTATTTAATTATAGAGAATCATGCCGAATTCCGTGGTTTGCAATCAATTGAGCCACGATTCAATTTACACTTAGAGCCGAATAGAATGAAGTCAATGGTGTTACAAGGGAAAAGTTTTACAGTGAGATCGCGATCGCTATGAGTTCTGAGTTTTTCCACGTTCCTGTGCTGAGTCGCGAAGTGATCAACGGATTGGCGATTTACAGTGGAGGAGAGTACCTAGATGCGACTGTTGGCGGGGGTGGACATGGTGCGCTGATTTTGGCAGCGGCTTCAGATGTGAAACTAACCGCGATCGACCAAGATGAATTTGCGCTCTCAGCCGCACGAGAGAAATTAGGCGATCGAGTAATATTTCACCATACGAATTTTGCAGAATTCAACCCAGGAGAAAGTAAATTCGACGGAATTTTGGCGGATTTGGGAGTGAGTTCGGCTCAGTTTGATATTGCCGATCGAGGTTTCAGTTTCCGACATGAAGCCGCGCTAGATATGCGGATGGATCAGCGGCAGGAATTAACCGCAGCCGAAATCATTAATCATTGGGAAGAGTCGAAGTTAGCCGATATCTTTTATACCTACGGAGAAGAGCGGCTTTCGAGACGGATTGCGAGACGGATTGTAGAGCGGCGACCGTTTAAGACTACGACAGAATTAGCGGATGCGATCGCAGCATCAGTTCCAAAACAGTATCGCTATGGTCGAATTCATCCAGCAACTCGCACGTTTCAGGGGTTGAGAATTGCCGTGAATCGAGAACTTGAAGTTTTAGAAACGTTAATGCAAAAAGCACCGACTTGGTTAAAACCTGGAGGAAGACTCGCAATCATTAGTTTCCACAGTTTAGAAGATCGGATTGTGAAACATCGAATGAAAGAATCTGAGAGTTTGACCGCGATTACGAAGAAGCCAATCATTGCTCAGGAAGATGAGATTCGAGAAAATGTGAGATCTCGATCGGCGAAATTACGAATTGCAGAACGGAAAGCTGTGGAATCAAATTAGGGCTTGCTGAGGAAGTCTAAGAAGCTTTCTAGGACTGAATTTCAGCGGGATAAATTGCTGATAAAATGCAAGATAAAGCACTATAAACCGTGCAAAAACCTTGCATCTGATTTTACTATGTAC